>NZ_JBSHBL010000044.1:0-97604 GCF_053611985.1 Streptomyces sp. NPDC054770 | reverse complement strand
CCCGTACGGCACCCTCGACGCCGTCCGTCGCGCCCGCCGCACCGCCGGTCCGGGCCGGCGCCACCGGGACATCGGCCTCCGCCACCGGCGGCTCCCGCCGGATCGTCAGGAACGCGACCACCGCGCAGACGCCCGCGGCCACCGCCCCGATGCGCAGGATGTCGTCGAGCCCCGAGGCGGTGGCCACCCGGGCCGCCTCGGCGACCGCCGGCCGCAGCGGTCCGGGTACCCCGGCCGCGGCCCGGACACCCGCGCCGGAACCGACCGCGTCGGACAGCGCGGCGATCGCGTCGTGCGGCAGCCCGGTGGCGGCGAGCCGCTCGCTCGTCGCGTCGGTGACCCGCCGCTGGAAGACGGAGCCGAGCACGGCGACTCCGGTGGCCAGGCCGATCTGGCGCATGGTGTTGACCGTGCCGGTCGCCATGCCGGCGCGCGAGGGCTCGGCCAGGGACAGCGCCGCGTTGGAGGTCGCCGCGCTCCCCGCGCCGAGGCCGACGCCGGCCACGACGAACCCGGCGACCAGCGCGGTCCACCCGGAACCGCCGTCGAGCCGGGCGGTCAGCGCCAGCCCGGCCGCCGTCACAGCGAGACTCCCGCCTATGGTCAGCCGCGGCGGGACGCGGTCGGCGAGGGCGGCGGTCACCGGCGCGGCGACGAAGGAGGCGACGGTCAGCGGCAGGAAACGCAGCCCCGTGGCCGACGGGCCGTAGCCCAGCGTGTTGGCGACATAGAGGGCCGCGTAGTTCATGGCCGCGACCAGCGTGGCCATCATGGCGAACACGGCGACCGAGACCCCCACGAACGACGGACGGGCGAACAGCCGCAGGTCCAGCATGGGTTCGGCGGTCCGCGACTCCCTGACGAGCAGCGCGGCCAGCAGGACCGCCGCCGCCGCGAAGAGCGCGAGGATCGGCGCCGACGCCCACCCCTCGTCGTTCCCGCGGATGACGGCCAGCAGCAGCGCGAACAGCCCCACGGTGAGCAGCACGGCCCCCGGCGCGTCGGTGCCGCGGACGGTGGCGGAGCGGGACTCCCGCAGCCGCAGCCGGCCCCCGGCCAGCATCGCCAGCCCGATCGGCACGTTGACCAGGAAGATCCAGCGCCAGCCCGGCCCCTGCACGAGGTAGCCGCCGACCAGCGGGCCCACCGCGGTGGCGGCGGCCATGGTGGCGCCGAACGCCCCGATCGCCCCGGCCCGCTCCCGTGGCCGCGGGAAGGCCTCGCCGAGCAGCGGCAGCGCCACCCCGAACAGCAGGGCGCCGCCCGCACCTTGAACGGCACGCGTGAGGTCGAGGGAGAGCGACGACCAGGCGAGCGCGCAGCCGAGCGAGCCGGCGGTGAACAGGGTCATCCCGGCGAGGAAGACCCGGCGCCGGCCGATGCGGTCGCCCAGGGTGCCCGCGGTGAGCAGCAGTCCGGCGAGCGGCACCGTATAGGCGTCGACGACCCATTGCAGGGAGCCCAGGCCGGCGTGGAAGTCCTCCTGGATGCTGCTGAGGGCCACGAAGACGACGGTGAGGTCGAGGAGGAGCATGAACGTCGCCGTGCAGACCACGACGAGGGTCCAGCGTCGGACGTTCCAGGTGGGGGGATTGTCGGACATGGCGGTCTGGTGTCTTCCGTTTCTTTCGGTCGGTGGGCCCGGGACGCGGGCAGGCGTCATCGCGCGAAGCGGTGTGCGCGTGCGGGGACGCGCGGCACCGGTCCGCGGGATCCGGGACGGTCAGGGGTGCTTCGGCCCGGGAGCACCGGGCCGGCGGCTCAGCGGCTCTGGTCCTCCCAGCTCATGAGCTTGCGCAGCTCACGGCCCGTGGTCTCCAGGAGATGCTCGCTGTCCGCCTTCTTGTACTCGTTGTACCGGGGCAGGCCCGCCCGGTACTCGGTCATCCACGCGGCCGCGAAGGACCCGTCCTGGATCTCCGCGAGGATCTCCTGCATCTCGTCCTTGACCGCGTCCGTGATGATGCGCGGCCCGGCGACGAAGTCGCCCCACTCCGCGGTCTCGGAGATGGACCGGCACATCTTCTCCAGACCGCCCTCGTACATGAGGTCGACGATCAGCTTGAGTTCGTGCAGGCACTCGAAGTACGCGACCTCCGGCTGGTAGCCGGCGTTGACCAGCGTCTCGAACCCGGCCTTCACCAACGCGCTGGTCCCGCCCGCCAGTACGGCCTGCTCGCCGAACAGGTTCGTCTCGGTCTCCTCGGTGAAGGTGCTCCGGACGACTCCGGCGCGGGTGCCGCCGATGGCCTTGGCGTAGGAGAGCCCGAGGGCCAGCGCGCCCCCGGTGGCGTCGTGGTCGACGGCCACCAGGCACGGCACGCCCAACCCGGCCTTGTACTGGCGGCGCACCAGGTGCCCCGGCCCCTTCGGCGCCACCATCACCACGTCCACGTACGCCGGCGGATCGATGAACCCGTAGCTGACGTTGAACCCGTGGGCGAACAGCAGCGCGTCGCCGGGCCGGAGCAGGGGCTCCACCACCGCGGTGTAGACCTCGGCCTGCACCGGGTCCGGTACCAGCATCATGACGACGTCGGCCTCGGTGGCGGCCTGCTCCGGGGTGACCACCCGCAGGCCCCGGGCCTCGGCCCGCACCCGCGAGGCGGAGCCCTCCTTCAGCCCGACACGGACGTCCGCGCCGGAGTCCCGCAGGGACAGGGCGTGGGCGCGCCCCTGGCTGCCGTATCCGATCACGGCGACCTTCCGGCCCTGGATGACGGACAGGTCCGCATCATCGTCGTAGAACAGTTCGGCCATGGCCGACTCGCCTTTCCTGGGAGTGGGGGTGGGAGGGGGAGTGGCAGGTGTTGGAGGTGCGCCAGGCCCGCGGTCAGGGGGTCTCCACCGTGCGCTGCGGGTTCTGCCGGAGCGCGTAGAGCGCGATGCAGAGCTCGGCGATCCCGTGCGGTTCGGAGGTCGAGCGGCCGGTGTACTCGGTGATCCGGCGGAAGCGCTGGCGCACGGTGTTCGGATGGCAGTACATGCGCCGGGCGGTCTCCTCGGTCGAGCCGCCGCAGGCCAGCCAGGTCTCCAGGGTGTCGAGCAGGACGTCCCGTTCGGCCTGCTGGAGGGCGTCGAGCGGGCCGAAGACATTGCGGGCCAGGCGCAGGCTGATCTCCGGCGCGGCCGCCGCGGCGACCGCCACCAGGCAGTCGTCGAACACGGTGACGGCGCAGCCGTCCGCGCGTCCGCCCTGCATGGCGGTCTTCGCGTACCAGAGGCTGGTCCCGGTGTCGTACAGGTCGTCGTACGGCGGGCTGACGCCGGTCCTGCTGACCGCCTCGCCCTCCAGCACCTCGACCAGCTGCTCGTACTGCCGGGCCGTGCCGAGCTGGACGATGCCGACGTGGGTGTCGGGACGCAGGTGCCAGACCGAGTGGATACCGCTTCTGCGCAGGGCCTGTTCGGTCCTCGCGAGCGGGTGGCGGCCGAACGAGGACACCTCGGCCGCGACCACCGCGAACCGGCCGTAGCGCGGCATCCGCAGCACGTCGATGGCCGCCATCAGCGTGCCGGCGTCGAGGCTGCGGTGGGTGAGGAGGGCTTCGAGCAGCGCGGAGCGCTCCTGCTCGGCGCTGCGGAGCAGCTCGGTGGTGGCCTCGCGGTGACCGGCGATGGTCTCCTCGATCAGCCGGTCCTGCACGGCCCAGATCGAGGACACCGCCGTGACCAGGCCCTCGTGGCCGACCAGGCCGGTCTCGGCCGCCTCCGAGATCAGCAGCTCCCAGATGAACCTGATGCCCACCCGGTAGCTGGCGATCAGCGTGGACTCCGGCACGTTCTGCCGGGCGCGCCTGCGACCGGTGTCGGCGCCGAGCTCGGGGTCGAGGGGGGCCTCCCCGGCGAGCGCCAGCAGGACGTTGCGCAGTTCCACTCGGCACGACTCGCGCAGTTCCTCCAGCGGAACGCAATTGCCGCCGTGGTCGCTGGCCTCGGACCGGATGCGGTCGGCCATGGCGTCGCCGAGCCCGTCCGCCCGCTCCAGGAGACCCGCGACCAGCTTGGCGAGACCCTCGGCCGGTCCGTCCGTCACCTTCACACCTCAGTTCAGTCCTGCCGCTCCGGTCCCGGGCGGTCGCCGGGTCGCCGTTCCCAGGATGATCGGCCGTACGTCCGGCTGTCGATGTGCCCCGCAACAGGCTTGTCCTGCACAGACAGTGGATTCTCACTGCGCCGCCGGGGCGTCGTCCTGGCCCTGTGCCCCGCTGCCATACTCCACCAAGATTTGCTTTACAAAGCAAGTACAGGCCTCCTAGGCTCTCGCCGGGAGGGGTACACAACTCGGTGTGGAGCCCGGTGCCGTGGAGGTAGCGACGCTATGTACG
The DNA here is from genome assembly GCF_053611985.1 of Streptomyces sp. NPDC054770. Classification (NCBI taxonomy): domain Bacteria; kingdom Bacillati; phylum Actinomycetota; class Actinomycetes; order Kitasatosporales; family Streptomycetaceae; genus Streptomyces; species Streptomyces sp. NPDC054770. Next base: position 93,276 of record NZ_JBSHBL010000044.1, on the reverse strand, counting down.
ACAACGACGGGACGGCCCGGCACTGGATAGGGGGGGACGTGGCGGGGCTCGGCCGCTGTCTCCGAGTCGGTCAATCCGGCCAACGGCGAGGTCGTGGGGGAGTACGCGGACGGCGGGCGGCCGGAAGCGCTGGCGGCCGTGGTCGCGGCCCGCCGCGCCTTCGCCTCGACCGCCTGGTCCCTGGACCGGGACCTGCGCCGCACGGCGCTCTCCGAGACGGCGGCCGCCTTCGAGGCACATGCCGAGGAACTGGCCCGGGTCCTCACCGCGGAGAACGGCAAACTGCTCCGCGAGGCCCGGCTGGAGGCGCGGTCCGCGGTCGGCGCGCTGAGATACGCGATCGCGGGCCTGACCACCGACACGGGATCGATCGTGCAGACCGACCGGCACGTCTGGTTCAGCAGCCTGCGCGAACCGCTGGGCGTCGTGGCGATCATCGTGCCGTGGGAGTCGCCGATCGCGCTGTTCCTGCGTGCGCTCGGTCCCGCCCTGGCCGCGGGCAACACCGTGGCGGTGAAGCTGCCCGGGCAGACGGCACTGACCAACGCGCTGATGGCGCGCATCCTCTCCGAGGTGCCCTCGCTGCCCGCCGGGGTCGTCAACATGTTCACCGAGTCCGGCGACACCGGGGCCCCGTTCCTGGTTGCCTCGCCCGAGGTGGACGCGGTCAGCTACACCGGCAGCACCGCCGTCGGCCGGCTGATCGCCGCCACGGGCGCGACCACCCTGAAGCGGATGAACATGGCACTGGGCGGCAAGACCCCCATGATCCTCTTCGAGGACGCCGACCTGGACCACGCCCTGCCCCTGCTCACCCTGGGCCTCACCCTGGACGCCGGCCAGTTCTGCATGGCCGGCAGCCGCATCCTCGTCCACCGCTCCATCGCCGACCAGGTCCGCGAACGGCTCGGCGCCGCCCTGGAGTCGGTCGTCGTCGGTCCCGGGACCGACGAAGCCTCCCAGATGGGCCCGCTCATCGACCGGAACGCCGTGCGCCGGGCCGACGTCCTCGTCGAGGAGTCCCTCGAACAGGGCGGCAAGGCCGTCGTGCGCGGCGGACCGGTCACCGAAGGACCGCTCGCCGAGGGCGCGTTCTACCGCCCCAGCCTGATCGAGATCTCCGATCTCGACGCCGACCTCGTCCAGCAGGAGGTCTTCGCACCGGTCGCCACCTTCGAGGTCTTCGACGACGAGGCCGAGGCGGTGCACCGCGCGAACGCCACCGAGTTCGGCCTGTCGGCCGCCGTCTTCACCCGTGACGGGGACCGCGCCCGACGCGTCAGCCGCGCGATACGGGCGGGCACCGTCTGGACCAACTCCTGGTTCGTGCTGGACGAGGGCTTCCCCGAGGGCGGCTTCAAGCAGAGCGGCATCGGCCGGCTGCGCGGACCGCTGTCCCTCGCCGAGTTCCAGGAGAGCAAGACCTACGTGCACGTGACCCTTCCCGAGGCCGTCCGACCGCCGGTGCACCGCTGAGGTGGGCCGGCGGCAGCCGCCGGCCCACCCTCGGATCCCCGGTGTCAGCCGATGCTCACGTCGTCGACGTAACCGCGGTAACCGCCCGTGGCCCCCGAGTGGTCGAAGCCGAGGAGCACCTTGGCGACCGCCTGCCCCGCCTTGACCGCACCGAGGTCCACGGTCACGTGATTCCAGGTGTCCGGCGTGAGGTGACCGCACTGCTGGGCCGGATGGATCCCGTTGCCGGACTGGTCGGTGGCGCCGGAGTCCCGCAGGTCGCTGCCGTCGGTGAAGACCAGGTCGACGGCGACACAGGTGCTGTTGTCCGAACCGGCGTCCACCCATGGCGTGGTGGCGTCGGACTGCGGGAAGATCCAGTAGCTGAGCTCGGTGTCCTTGCGGACGGCGAGCGGCGCGCCGTTGAAGCCGTAGACCTGAAGGTAGGCGTGGTCGTACGAACCGCCGTTGGCGTAGCCCGAGTACATCAGCGCGGCGTCGCCCGTATGGGCCTGCTCGCCGGTGCGCACGGCCGCCTGGGGACCCGTGAGGCCGCAGCACAGGCCGGTGATGCCGTAGTTGCCGTCACCCTTGGTGTCGACGTTGTCGACGGTGTCGGTCCAGGTCGGCTGGGTCTGCCCGGTCTCGAAGCCGGTGGTCAGTGAGCTGGTCGTGGCGGCCTTGGCCGGCTGGGACAGCTCGTGCTGGATGGTGGCCCGGCTGGTTCCGGCCGGGGCGAGGTCGATGGTCTCGCCGACCGTGGTGTGCAGCTTGATCGTGGTGCCCGAGAGGGTTCCCCTGTGGACGCCGTCCGCGTAGTACTCCACGGCCTTGCCGGGCCAGGGGTTGGTGAAGGTGAGGTTCCGGCCCGACCGGCTGGTGATCCGGACGTATTCGACGGCGTTGTCGCGGATGCTGCTGGAGACCAGGAAGTCGTCGTAGGCGAGGAGGCCGCCGAACTTGGCGTTGGAGTTCGCGGGCCAGTTCGGGAACACCTTGATGTCGTGCTGGTAGGACTGGAGGAGCATCTCGTCGAGCCCCGAGGTGGTGACGTTGAGGTTCTCGACGCCGCCGCCGTAGTGGTGCACCGCCATGTTCGGGTACGAGTAGGCGGTGGCCTCGGAGTGCAGTTCCTCCATCAGGGTGCTGGGGTTGTAGCCGACCGCCGCGGCGGCCGCGTACAGCGTGGCCGGGGAGTTGTCGCTGTGCCAGTTGTTGAGCTGCGCGACGGTGTTCTGCGCGGTCTGGAGCAGGTCGGCGGAGCTGTTCAGCCCGACCTGGAGGCCGGGGTAGACGGCCTGGACGGCGACGTCGTTGCCGTCGGTGACCCAGCCGGAGCCCTCGGAGGTCTGCCGGAAGACGGTCTGCCCGTTCCTTGACATCGTGGGCAGCGGCGCCAGGTTGCTGTCGATGTGCTGCCAGGTGGGCACCAGCGAGCCGTTGGTGTGCAGGTCCTTGCTCATGTCGATCAGGCCCTGGAACAGCAGGTGCACCAGGCCGAGCGAGAGGATGCTGTTGGTCTGCGGGTAGACGCCGCCCTCCTGCGGCGCGTCGTTCTCGATGTTGTACGTTCCCGTGGCCGCGTCCCAGGTGAGGTAGTTCTGCCAGAACAGCCCGACCTGTTCGAGGTAGGGAAGGACCTTGCGCGCGTAGGACGCGCTACGGGTGTACTCGTACTTCATGACCATGTCGCTGGCGAAGTTCACGGCGTCGGACTTCTGGTTGTACAGGTCGTCGGCGGCGCTGGTGCCGTTGGGCGATATGCCCACGGGGTAGAGGACGCCCTGGTAGCCGGCCGCGGCGGCCTTCGCCTTGCCTCTCGGCATCCAGTCGAGGATCGGGTCGTCGTAGTTGCCCATCTGGGCCACGTGGTTGGTCGACAGCGTCGGGTAGAACGCCGCCTCGTAGTTGTAGTTGGCGTGGTAGTCGCCGTACCAGTTCATGGCCCCGGTGGTCCAGTTGCCCCACAGGCCCGGGGCGTACTTCCCGGCGCGCGAGACCGAGCCCAGCAGGTAGAGCGAGCCGTACCAGCTCTTCTCCACGGCCTGGTCGGGGATCTGCACGAACGACCGGGACCAGTACTCCCGCCACCAGGACTCGTGGGCGGCGTACAGCTTGGCCAGCGAGCCGCCGGTCAGCGCGGTCGCCTGCGAGTGGGCGACGGACTGATAGCGGGGGGTGTCGTGGCTGCTCTGGATCGCCGCGGCGACGGTGTAGGTCACGCCGGGCTTGAGGGTCAGGCTGATCCGGTTGCCCGACACGCTCGCGGCGGTGCCGCGCACGCTCGTGGCGATCCGGGCGTGCGGGTTGCCCGGCGCGTCCGTGGTGCCGGCCTGCACGTCGGCGTCGAGAACGCCGTCCTTGCTCGACGTCGCCGGGGACTTCCCGAGACCGTCCTGCACGGTGACGCTCGCCTGCTGGGTGTGCGAGCCGGACAGCCGCAGGGTGGTGACGAACAGGTTCCGGGTCGCCGAGACCCAGCTCGTGGACGACAGCTTCTCGCCGCCGAGCGTGTAGGTGCCCTCGACCTGCGCCTGCGCGATGTTCTGTACGACGTGATAGTCCGAGCCGGCCAGGCCCGGAACGGACAGCACGATCCGGCCCAGCGGTTCGATGCCGTTGGTGGCGGTGGAGAAGAAGTCGTTCTTGCCGAGGTAGAAGGTCTGGTCGTCGACGGAGCCGCCGACCGCGACGCCGACATCGCCGTTGCCCAGCAGCGGGGCGTCGACGGTCTCGCCGTTCGCCAGGTTGGTGGGCGGGGAGTTCCAGACGCCCTGGAACCCGGCCACGGTCGAAAGGGCCTGGGCCGCGGTGGGATCGCCGAGGGGTTGCGCGGCGGCGGATGCGCCGCTTTGGAGGGTGGTCAGGCCGAGGGCCACGAGGGCCGAGGCCATCAGGGCGCTGATGCGTCTCCGGTGGCGGGGTGAGGTTGTCACGGCGTGGTGACCTTTCTCTTGCGGTGTCCCGCTCCGCTTGGGCGGGGGTGTTTCAGTGGGGGTTGGCTGGGCCGTCCGGCCGGCCGCCGGTGGTGGCGAGGTAGGCGGCACCGAGCAGGGGTGCCTGGGACGGCTGGTGCGCCGGAGTGATGACGAGGCGCCCGGTGAGGGCCGGATCGGTGTCGGTGAGCCCCGCGCGCAGGGGCCGGGCGATGAGGTCCCAGGCGCCCGCGATGGCGCCTCCGACCACGAGGACGGTCGGTTCGAAGGCGGTGAGGATCGGTCCCAGCACGCGTCCCAGGGCGGTGAAGGCGCCGGTGAACACGCTTGCCGCGGCCCGGTCGCCGTGGCGGGCGCGGCGGGCGATGTCGCGGACGTCGGGCGGCGACGCGCCGGACGCCCGGCCGTAGGCGTGCCGCAGGGCACGTCGGGAGACCGTGTCCTCCAGCGGTCTGCCCGCGTACCGCAGGGTGTGGATGCGGCCTTCGGGCGGGACTCCGGGCCCGTGCCGCAGGATGCGGCCGTCGTGCAGGAAGCAGGAGCCCACACCGGTTCCCAGGGTGATCCCGGCGGCCCTGCGGTGCCCGCGCGCGGCCCCGGCCCACCATTCGCCGAGGACGAACGCGTCGGCGTCGTTGCAGAAGTGGACGGCGGTCGCGCCGGGCAGTGCCGCTGTCAGGGCGGCCCCCAGGTCGAAGCCGCGCAGGGCGTCGAACTTGCCGACTCCTTCGTAGTGCCCGATCCCGCTGTGGTAGTCGAAGGGTCCGGGCAGCGCCACGGCCCACCGGTGCGCGGACCGGCCGGTCAGGGGAGTGGCACAGCGTACGAGGGCGGCCAGTATCTCCTCGGCACTGCCCTGGCCGTCCACGGCCTCGCCGAAGGCCCGGCCGGCCACGAGCGTGCGGGTCACGGTGTCCACGTCGGCCGCGGTCACATGGGTGCCGCCGATCTCCAGTACCGATACGACGGCCGTGTCGCCGGCTCTCATCGCACCGGCGCCTTGTCGACGGCCACCGGGCCGCCCATGGCGAGGACCGGCCCCGGAGCGAGGCCGGCGAGCGCGTCCCGGTATCCGGTGCAGGCCTGCCCGGTGAAGCGGTGGCAGGGCTCGGGTGCGTGGCCACGGACTGCCGGCATGGCGATGTCAGCCTTTCTGCGGTGCGGTTCCTCGGACGGGTCGGTTTCGGGTCGCTCAGGCGACCGGGCCGAGATGCGTGAGCGTTCCAATGCCCTCGACGGACAGGTCGGCGGGCAGTCCGGCGGTGCGGCCGGTCCCGAACGCCGGGTTGATGTCGAACAGGGCCGAGAGCACCGCCTCGGCTCCGGCCGCGCCCGCGATGTTGTCGCGGACGGAGGTACCGCGTTCGGCCACGCGGGCCCGGAGCCGGCCGTCCGGCCCGGTGACGATCTCCATGGCCTGACCCCACAGCCCGCCCGAGGCGGCCGAGGACAGGTCGCGCAGGAGAGCGATCGCCCGGTCCCGACGGCCGAGGCGCGCCAGGCCGTGGGCGGTGATGCCGGGCCAGGCCGGGAAGGCACCGGCCGCGCCGTGGTCGGGACGGTCGGAGGCGGCGGCGATCGGATCGTCGGGACTCAGCGCCCGCATCCAGCCGCCCGCCAGCAGCCGGCCGGTGACGAAGTCGACCATCTCCCGCCGTACCCCCTCCGGGAGTTCGCGGTGCAGGGCCGCCGCGACCAGACCGAAGTCCAGACAGTGCCCGATGGTGTCGGTCCCGTCCGGACGGAGGATCCGCCAGCGGCCGGAACCGGCGTACAGGTCCAGCAGCGCGTCGGCCAGCCTGCCGGCCTCGGCCTCGGCCCGCTCGGCGTCCTCGGGCCAGCCGAGCCGCCGGTACAGCCCGGCCAGCGAGCGCGTCGAGGCGACGTAGGCGGCGTTGAAGGAGGCGACGACACCGGTGTAGGTGGGCACACACTCCAGCAGCTGCCACGGATCGGCACCGAAGTCGGCGAGCACGCCCCCGGTGGCCGCACTGCGCCGCTCGCGCCACCCCAGCCCGAGCCGCTCGGCATGCGCCAGGACGGTCGCCCCGCCGGTCGTCTCGTCCAGGAAGGCCAGGTCGCCGGTGATGCAGACGTAGTGCTCGATGAGCCTGAACAGGGCGTAGTCGGTGGAGCTGTAGGCGTTGCCCAGGGGCCCGCCGCTGAGATTCTCGACGCCGAAGGAGTCACCGTAGGGCCCGGCCAGGACCCGCAGCAGCCAGGAGCGCAGTCCGGCCGGTTCCAGCAGGGCGTACAGGCGGCTCCACTCGCAGTGGTCCCAGAAGTAGGTGGTGGTCGGTCCGAGCCGGGGGCCGCCGGTGAGGAACACCGGCTCACCGGGCCGGATCCGGGTGGTGCGCAGGTACAGCGCCTGCAGGGCCCCCATGTAGTAGGTGCGCGCGAGGCCGGCGTCCTCGGTGGTGAAGGTGGGCAGGTGCCCGGAGAAGTCGGAGTTGCCCGGGGTGAACATGGCGGCCCACAGCCGCTGCCAGCCGTCCCGGCCGGCCCGCAGCGTCGCCTCGAAGTCCTCGGCGGCGGTACGGGCCTGTGCCGCGACGGCGTCGGCGTCGGTTCCGTACGCGCACGCGATCCCGATGACCACGCTCTGCCCGGGCTCGATCCGGCAGGTCCAGGTCGCCCGGCGCCCGGCGCCCTCCGCCCGCAGCTCGCCGGCCGGCCCGGCGAAGGCGTAGGCGGCGCGGGCCGGCGACCGGGTGTCCGCGAAGGCGACCGTGCCGTCCCCGGTGCCGGACACCCAGCGGCGCGACTCGGTCCAGTGCCGGGTACGGGCGATCTCGACACCGGCGAGGAACATCACGACCTCGTCCGCCGCCACCTGTATACGAACGCGGTGCCAGCTCCCGACGGCGGGTTCGGTGTCGGTGAGCTCCCGCTCCCCGGTGATGCCGAGCCACAGCCGGCCGTCCTCGACACCGATCTGGAGCGAGTCGGGGTGGTTGCCATGGGTCAGCACGGTCCCGGACTGCCCCGCCGCGTCGAGCCGCAGCTCGAACTCGATCGTCAGGCCGGGGGAGAGCACGAAGGCGTCCAGGTTCGTCTCGCCGTCGGGAGTCAGCGCGATCGTCCCGTCGGCCCGCAGGATCACATCACCGCCGGCCCCCGCCACCCCGAGCCCGCGTACGGCCCCGGCCACGCCGGCCCGCGGCTCCGGCTCCTTGTCGTGGCTGACGTGCGCCGGGAGCGCGTCGTCCAGGAGCATCGGACCGTGGTCCTCGTCGCGCTGGATCCCCGGCACCCGGGGCCTGCCCAGCCTGAGCCGCCGCGCCGCCGGCGAGAGCAGGTAGTGCGGCTCGCCGCCGCCCGTGGTGGCCCGGATGCGCTCCAGCGCCATGAAGTCGTGGTGCATGCCGTGGTTCCACGGGCCGTCGTACAGCCAGCCGTATCCGACCTCGGCGTGGGCGGCCATCGCGAACAGGTCCTGGGCCAGCTCGACCGTCCTGGCCTCGTCGCTCTCGTTGGCGACCTCGATCCGCCACAGGAGCAGGTCCCGGGAGAGCGCCATCCGGGTGTCGGTGGTCAGCAGCAGCCCGTCCGGGCGACGGTGCTCGCGCAGCACGCCCCACGGCTTCCACAGGAAGCGCTGCGCGGCCGGGACCACGCCGTCCACGTGCAGTTCACCGGTGTGGTAGCCGAAGGTGAACGGCGGCGCGGCCAGCCAGGACAGGGAGGTCAGGTCGTGGTTCACGTGCGCCTGCCCCTGCTGGTTGCGCAGGGAGGGCAGGTGCGCGATCTCGTCCGCGCCGACCCAGTGCCCGGCGACATCCTCCAGGTCCGGCACTCCGGTCCGGCCGATGTCCACGGGTCCGGCGGCGGTTTCGACGGTCACTTGGTGGCTCCCGAGGTCAGTCCGGCGATGAACTGCTTCTGCAACGCGAGGTATCCGGCGACGGGAACGACCGCTGCCAGCAGCATCACGCCGAACAACTGGGCGTAGTTGGTGGAGAACTGACCGACCGACTGGTAGATCCCGGTGGTGATCGTCTGGCCGTGCAGCGGCCCGAGGATGAACTGCGGATTCATGAAGTCGTTCCAGATCCACAGCGACAGGAAGATCGCGACGGTCGCGGTGGCCGGGCGCAGCAGGGGCATGACGATCGTCCACCAGACCCGCAGGCTCCGGGCGCCGTCCACGGTCGCGGCCTCGACGATCTCGGCCGGGATCGACCGCAGGAAGCCGGAGTAGACGAACACCGCGAACGACAGGTAGCCGCCGCCGACGTTGGCGAGGACCAGCCCCGGATAGGTGTGGTCCAGGTGCAGGAAGGCCAGGATGCGGATGGTCGGCAGCAGCACCACCGCGGGCGGGATCATCAGGCCGGCGCCGAAGCACGCCAGCACGATCCGGCGCAGCCCGGCCGGGCGCCGGGAGAGCCAGAAGCTGAGGGCCGCGCCCAGCGGGATGATCAGCAGCACCGAGGCGACGACGGTGACCGCGGAGTTGGTCAGCCCGATCTGGACGATCCGGTCGGGCCGCGCGAGGGCGTCCGTGAGGTTGCCCGTCGTCGGCGGGGCGGGCGGCGCCGCCGGGTTCCGGATGATCTGGTCCTGCGACTTGAAGGCGTTGACGACCGTCAGGTAGACGGGACTGACGAAGGCCAGCGTGAGCAGCCCGGCCGCCACCAGATGTCCCCGTGAGGTCCAGGCACGGCGGCGGTCCCTGCCCGGTACCGGCACGGCCCCCGGCGCGGCTGCCCGCCCCCGGACGACGGGCCGTTGCGAAGTCGACGTGCTCACAGGTCCACCTCCCGGCGGCGCAGCACGGCGGTCACGGACAGCGCGATGACGATCGAGACGACGAGCAGGAGCATCGCGACCGCCGAGGCATAGCCGTAGCGGTCGTCCGTGAAGGCGAGCTGGATGATGTACAGAGCGGTGGACTGGGTGGAGTCGGCCGGGCCGCCCGAGGTGAGCACGGCGATGATGTCGTACAGCTTGAGCATCGTGATCAGCGAGATGGTGACGCTGATCGTGGTGCCCGGGGCCAGCATCGGGAGCGTGATCCGCCTGAACCGCTGCCACCGGCCGGCGCCGTCGACCATCGCGGCCTGGTACAGCTCGACGGGGATCGACTGCAAGGCGGCCAGGTGGACGACGGTGGTGAACCCCGTCAGCACCCAGGCGGCCACGATCCCGACGGACAGCACGGCCAGGTGCGGACTGCCCAGCCAGGTGATCGGCTTGTCGATGACGCCCAGCGAGAGCAGGACGTTGTCGAGGATGCCGTCCCGGGCCAGGATGTAGCGCCAGACGTAGCCGACGATGACACCGGACAGCACCTGCGGCAGGAACGCGACGGTCCGCATCAGCCGGAAGCTCAGCGACGTCCTGTTGAGCAGCATCGCGAACCCGATGCCGGCGGCGTTGGCCACCAGCGTCACCGCGCCGGCCAGCAGGAGGGTGAAGCCGAGACTTCCGGCCAGCGCGCTGTCGTGCGCCATCTCCCTGTAGTTGGACAGGCCGACGAAGTCGGCCCGCGCCAGCAGCGGGTTCTCGTTCGTGAGGCTCTTCCAGGCGCTCATGATCACGGGCACCACGATGAACAGGACGTACAGGCCCAGCGCGACGAACGCGATCGACCCCAGGGCGGGGTCGCCACGGCGCGGGCGGACTCGAATGGACACGGCTCGGGTGGTCATGGCTCTTTCCTCGGAGAAGATCGGCGGCCCCGGAACCGGCGGGCGGGCCCGGGGCCGCCGAGGTGGCTTACTTGGTCGCCGAGTCCCAGGCGGCGTCCAGCTTGGCCAGCTGGCCGTCGACGTCGTCCGACGAGAACAGCGCCTGACTGGCCGAGTAGAAGGCGTTGTTGAGCCCGGAGGGCATGGAGTCGTCGTTGGTCGCCCAGCCGATCGCCGAGACCTTCGTGTTCTTCTGGGTGACGTAGGAGTACGAGTCCTTGAAGACCTTGGTGACGTTGACGCCGTAGTCGTCCAGGGTCTTGTTCTTGAGCATCGGGAACGCGCCGTCACCCTCGATCAGCGCCTTGTAGTTGGCCGGGTCCAGCGACCAGGCCTCGGCGAACGCGGTCGCCTTGGCGGGGTCGGGGGTCTTGGCGCTGATCGCCATGGAGCCGCCCACCGAGAACGGCACCACGAGCGACCCGTCCTCGGTGGGGGTGAGGAAGGCGCCGAAGTCGTCGGCGTGGTCCTTGGGCACCGAACCGAGGAACCAGCTGCCCATCATGTACATCCCGGTCTTGCCGGACGTGAAGTTCGTGATGGAGTCGGCGTACTTGACGCCGAGGGCGCCGTCCTCGAAGTAGCCCTTCTTCACCATCGTCCGGTACTTGGTCACCGCGCCCTTGACGTTGGCGTCGGTGAAGTGGACCTGGCCGGCGTAGCGCTTCTTCAGCCAGTTCGGGTCCTTGCCCAGCACGTCGGCGGAGAGGATGCCCACCAGCGGCATGGACGCCGCGAACGGGTCGCCGCCGCCCAGCTCCACCGGGGTGATACCGGCGGCCTTGAGCTTGGCGCACACGGTCATGAACTGCGACCAGGTCTTCGGGGCCGCGCCGATGTGCGCCTTGGCGAACAGCTTCTTGTTGTAGAAGACCTCGGGGATGATCTGCGAGTTGGTCGGCGGGATGTAGACCTTGCCCTTGTAGGCGTTGCCCTGCGGCAGCAGGAAGTTGGCGTCCACCCACTTCTGGTCGTACGGCTTGAGCAGCCCCGCCGTCGCGAACGTCGACGGGGTGATCGACTGGAGCAGATCCGGGAACTGGCCCGACGCCTGCAGCTGCTTGGCGTACGCGTCCCGGTCCGTGCTCGGCGCGACGATCTTCTTCACCGTCACGCCCGGCACCTTCTTCTCGGCGTTGGCGATCGAGGTGTCCCAGAACTTGGCGGTCAGACTGGGGGTTTCGAAGGTGAGGTAGGTCAGGGAGCTGCCGCCGCCCTTCCCGCTCCCGGTCGACGCGGCAGAGCATCCGGTGAGGGCGAGCGCTGCGGCGAGGCAGACAACAGTAGGACGTTTGCGCCTCATGGAAGTCTCCTGAACGGACGATGCGGCCCGGCGGACGGGGCGGACCGGGGAGGATCGACGCCGCGGCATCCTTCGGGATAACGTTATCGCGAGGATAGAAGCGCGTTGCGGGAATGTGTCAAGGGCCGGTCTGATATCGGTCCGATGTTTCGAGGAGGAGCTGCCGGATGACGCGAGCACGGCGTGAGAGCGCGGGACGGCCCAAGCGCCCGACGATGGTCGACGTGGCGCGCGAGGCCGGGGTGGCCCTGCGGACCGTCTCACGGGTGGTTAACAACGACCCCACGGTGGGGCCGGAGTACGTCGCCAAGGTCGAGGCCGCGATCGCCGCGCTGAACTACGCCCCGGACGAGCGCGCCCGGCAGCTGCGCACCGGCGTCACCGGAACCATCGGCGCCGCGGTCCGCCGGATCGCCGAGGTCAACCCCGAACTGGCCGCCATCGAGCGCACCGCCCGCGACTCGGGGCTCACCCTCCTCGCCGCCTCCACGGACTTCGACGAGACCAGGGAACGCGACATACTGATCTCCATGTGCCGGCAGCGCCTCGACGGCATCATCGTCGAGCCGTTCGGCGAGAACCACGCCTACCTCCAGCCGGAGCTGGACGCGGGCATGCCGCTGGTGGCCATGGACCGCCCGATGAGCGGGATATCCGTCGACTGCGTCATGTCCGACAACGCCTCCGGCATCGGCATCGCCTTCCACCACCTGCACCAGCACGGCCACCGCCGTATCGCATACATCGGCGACAGCGAACGCGTCTTCTCGGGCCGGGAGCGCGCCGCCGCCTTCCGCGCCGCCCTGCGGGCCCACGGCGAAGGCGTGGAAGGGCTGGTGCACCCCGGGGAGATCACCCCCGAACGAGTGGCCGCCGCCCTGGACACCGCGCTGCGCGGCCCGGAGCCGGCGACCGCCCTGGTCACCGGCAACATGGACACCACGCTCACGGTCCTGCGGCGGCTCGGCCCGCAGGCGGCCTCCCGGCTGGCCCTCGTGGGTTTCGACGAGGTGCCCCTGGCCGACCTCCTGCAACCCGCCCTCACCGTCGTCGCCCAGCAGACCGCCGAGATCGGCCAGACGGCCGTCGAACTGCTCCGCGCCCGAATAGCCGACCCCGGACGCCCGGTGCAGACCGTGATCGTCCCGGTCACCTTGAAGGTCCGCGGCTCCGGCGAGATACGCGCCTGACGCACGGCCGCACGGCCCCACGGACGCCCTTTCGGGAGGCGGTGGCAGCTGCGTACGGAACGCCACCCGCCCGCCGTGCCCCCTGCGTGCGCCACGGTGAACAGCGCCCCGGGGCGTCCCGCACCGCCCGCCGGCGGCACTCCGATGGGTAGATAACGTTATCTCATCGAGTCCGGTCGGAAACCTTCTCGCTGCCCCCCGAGCGTTCGTTTCTCCGCCGCCCCGTGCAGGCCGCACGAGCCCACGCATCAGCCCGCACCGGGAGCGTCGTCCCGATCGCGGACGGCGCCGCGGCACCCGTCGAGGACTGGCAGCGCGGCCGATACGGCCCCGGGAGACGATGCCTGCGCTCCACGCTCATCTGCCCGTACCGCCCAGGGGGCTCTCCCGCGCACCGGCCGCCGTCCCACGCCGGCGCCGCCGAGCGCTGCCGCGGACCACTGGCCGAAAGTCGACCAAGTTCCCCCAGATCGGAAGGGATTGTACCGATGTGCACACTGGAAATACTTGGCTAAGCAACTATATGCTCCCTCATGGGGGCGGTTGGCGAACGAAGCCGTACGCCACCGTGCGGAACTGTGCCGCCGGTTGACTGCCGTCCGGCGTGGACTGGTCGACAGCGTCCGGTGGTGCCGCAGTGATGTCGAGATCATCCACTCCTGGAAGGAAGTGCCGTGGCACCGGTGCTCGTCGGGCTCGAAGGTCTGCTGGCGGGGGAGCGCATCCCGATCCTGGACACCCGCGTCACCTTCGGACGTAACGCGGAGAACACTGTCGTCATCTCCAGCCTCAGTGTCTCCCGCTTCCATGCGGAGATCGTCTTCGACCAGGACGAGGGCTACGTCCTGAACGACCTGGCCAGCAGCAACGGCACGCTGGTCAACGGGGACGAGGTGGAGTCCCGGCTGCTCCAGCCGGGGGACGAGATCACCCTGGGCGACCAGGAGTTCCGCTTCGAAGTGGCGGACGCGATGGAGACGCTGATGGCGCTCTCCCTGCCCCGCTCCGTCACGCACGCCGGGCAGGAGAGCGAACAGGGACCCGTACTGCAGGTCACCGTCGCCGGAGGCGGCCCCGTCGGCCTGTCCCTCGCCCTGCTCCTGGAGCACTTCCTCGGGCCCCAGGTGAAGATCACCGTCTACGACGGCAGGTGGCGCAAGCAGGGCCGTAGCGTCGTCTGGAAGAGCCAGGACGAGGGCAACGTACGGCGCCAGCAGGTGGTGACCGTACAGAGCCGCCAGTACCTCGCGTGGCCGGAGGAGGTCCAGGCGCGCCTCTTCGACCCGGAGCACTACACGGAGATGTGGCCCTCCGGCCCGGACTCGGTCGGCGACCACAGCCCGCGCAACATGCGCATCGCCTACATCGAGGACCGGCTGCTGGAACTGGCCAACGAGAAGCGGGACCGGATCCGCCTCATACCCGCCCGGTTCGACGCGGCGAAGGAGCAGGAGGCGCTCGCCAGCCAGCACGTGCTCGCGATCTGCGACGGCGGCCGGTCCCGCACCCGGGACCACTTCGCCGCCCGGTTCGGCAAGGCCGACGAGTCGATCTACTCCCTCGACGGCCGCCACCTCCAGGACGTCGTCCTCGGCCTGCGCGTGAAGTCCGGCCTGACCGACCCCATGGCAGTCCTGATGACGGTCGCCCAGAACCGCTTCCTGCTCAACTCGCTGCGCGGTGAGGGCTTCCTCAACATGCGGCTCACCGACGCCGAGGCGGCCGAGGTGATCGGCCTGGACCCGGTCCGCCGCGTGTTCGAGGAGTGCATTGCCTCGCGCCCGTGCCTGATGGACCGCGACGAGTTCGGCGACTTCCAGTGCTCGACGCACGGCACGCTGTTCCTGCCCGCCCTGGTCAAGGGGTCGGCCCTGTGGCGGCGGGTGCAGGAGGGGCTGCTGCTGTTCGGCGTCGAGGCCGACGACCTGTCGGCGGTCACCAGCTTCCGCCTGGACATGGTGCAACGCCCCCGGTTCTCCGCCGAGTTGCTGCCGCCCACCACCACCTCGCCGGGCACCTACGGCTTCCTGCTCGGCGACGCCGCGAACGCGATCCACTTCTGGCCCGGCCGCGGCCTCAACAGCGGCCTCGCCTCCGCCATCTCGCTGGCCCGCTCCCTCAACGGGGCATGGAACGGCAGGTCGTTCCGGGACGCGGACTTCCTGAGGCACGAGGCGGCGATGTCGATGCTGCAGTACCGGCACAAGAGCCGGGCGTGGAAGGCGATGGTCACCACCGACGACCGGGGCGTCACCTGGGCGATCAAGGACATCATCGGCCACGGCATCGACGGGATCCCCGAGGAGCCCGACCGCGAGGCGGACACCAAGACCCTGCTGGAGCGCATGCAGGCCATCCGCGACCGCCTGGCCCCCCGCCTGCCCGGCATGCCGGACGACGAGGCGATCCTGGAACGCCTGCGCACACTCCAGCCCGCCACGCTGCGCATGCTCGTCCTCAGCGGCGCCTGGGACACGCTGACGATGGGCGGCGAGGAGGTCGACATCGACATCTTCTACGGCCAGGACTCGTCCGCGGCCGCCGCGGCCGTGGAGGCACTCGAACCGGCCGCCCAGGCCTAGCACTCCGAGCACTCCCGGCATGCGACACCCCGCCCGACGGACTCCGCGGACCGGCGGGCGGGGTGTGCTGTCGACCCTGTCCCCGGGTACCGGAGGTCAGATGTGCGGGCGGTGGCCCTTCTCCTGGCGGGGGTAGGTCTGGTCGGCCTGGGGAAGCGTGGGCTTGGGGAGGGTGGCGACTTCCTCCTGCGCCTTCGCCAGCTGCTCGGCGGTGTTGTGGGGGAGACGGGGCGGGCGCGGGCGGGCGTCGCGGAAGCGGAAGGCCGTGGTGAAGTCACCGAAGGTCCGCCGGCGCCAGTCGCTGACATTGGGCTCCTCGACGCCGGTGAAGCGTTCGAGGAACTGCAGGGCGGAGGTGTGGTCGAAGGCCTCGGAGGCGACCCAGCCGCCGACCGTCCAGGGGGAGATGATGATGGCGGGGACCCGGAAGCCGCCGCCGATCGGCAGGCCCTGGATGAACTCGTCCTTCGTGCCCGACGGCGGTGTCGGCGGCGCCACGTGGTCGAACAGCCCGTCGTTCTCGTCGTAGTTGAGGATGAAGGCGGTCTTGCGCCACACCTTCGGGTTCGACGCGATGGCCTCGATCTTCGACGCCACGTAGTCGGCACCCGCCGCCGGCAGGTAGTCCGGGTGCTCCGACTGGTAGCTCGTGGGGCAGATCCACGACACCGTCGGGAGCCGGTCGTTGCGGGCGTCGTCCTCGAAGGTGCCGTGCGCCTGCGGGCGCACCCCCCGCTCGTACAGGTCGGAGCCGGGCTGCGCGTTCTTGAAGGACGCGAACTGCTCCAGCATGTTGGTGCCGTAGTCGTCTTCCTCCTGGTACACCTTCCAGCTGATCCCGGCGGCCTGGAGGCGCTCGGCGTACGTCGTCCAGCGGTACGGCGTGGGCGCCACGTTGCTGATGATCGGACCGCCCAGCGTGCCGCCCGGGTCGATCGAACCGGTCATCCACATCAGCCGGTTGGGCCAGGTCGGGCCGAACACCGAGCAGAAGTAGTTGTCGCAGATGGTGAAGGTCTCCGCGAGCGCGAACTGGAAAGGAATGTCCTTGCGCGTGTAGTAGCCCATCACGTACGGGCCGTTGACCCCGTCGGCCGCGCGATGGGCCGGCAGCCACTGGTCCATCTTGCCGCCGTTCCAGGCCTGGTGCTGGACCGACCAGGCGTGGCTGGTGGAGGGGATGGCCTGGGCGGACGACGTGTGGGTGTCGAGGTGGAAGGGCAGCAGGTAGCCCTTCGGGTTCACGGCGTCGGGCTGGTAGAAGACGGACCGTCCGTTGTCCAGCTTCAGCGCGTGCGGGTCGGCGAAGCCGCGGACACCGGAGAGGGTGCCGAAGTAGTGGTCGAAGGACCGGTTCTCCTGCATCAGCATGACGACATGCTCGATGTCGTGCAGGGAGCCGTTCTTCGGCGGCTCGGCGGCGACGGCCTTCTGGACGCTGGGCGGAAGGAGGGAAAGGGCCGCGGCGCCGCCGATCGCGCCGGCGGCGGAGCCCAGGAGTCTGCGACGGGTCAGTTCAGCCATGGATGCTCCATTCTCGGGATCTCCGACAGGAGAACCTTTGCGGGAGTGACGGCCGGCCCGGCCACAAGCACGGGCCGACGTTCACTCTGGGCCCCGGGAGGTGCGGTGCGTCAGGTGCGGCTCGTGAACTCCAGGCCAACGCGCGGAAGGACTTGGCCCGCCCATTACGTCCAACACCTGCTCGTTGCACGGGTGTTGCCGAGTGCTGAAAAAAGTTGGCCGCTACATGAATCTTGCGCGAGGGCACTCCGCTCCGCGCGCCTGCCGACTCTCCCGAACCCCCTGCGAATGTGAAGCAACGTCACGCGTCCGGCTGACGTCTCCTCCTGCACTGCCGGCTGCCGGCGGCGCATCGTGGCGGCAGCCGACCGCCCTGCCGGGCCCGGCGGCCCGGCACCGGGTGTCTCAAGGGGACGGCGAAGGCCGGTCGGTCAGGTGGAGGTGCGGTTCGAAGGCCCGCAGCAGGAGCGAGCGCATACGGTCCGGCTGCATCTCGGTCGAGCTGGCGAGAATCTGGATCGCCAGGCCGTCGACCATCGCGGTGAACCGGTCGGCGAGTGCCTCGACGTCCGCCTCCGGTGCCAGGCCCTCGGACCGGCACTCCCGCAGCAGTTCCACCACGACCCCGTACCAGCCCGAGTAGATCCGCCGCTGCGCGGGCCGCAACCGGGGTTCGAGCATCGCCTGGTTCCAGAACTGGATCCACACCGACCATTCGTCGATGTCGTCGGAGGCGACCGGCAGTTGCACCTCGATCAGGCGGCGCAGTTTGTCGCGCGCGGAACTCGCCCGGCCGAACTCCTCGTCGAGCCGGGTGCGGAACCGCTGCGCGTAGTACTCGAGCGCGGCGTGCAACGCGGCTTCCTTGCTCGGGAAGTGGTAGTGCACGGTCGCGGTACTGGTCCCGCAGTAGCGGGCGATGTCCGAGACGCGCACGTTGTGATAGCCGCGGCGTGCGATGAGCACGGTCGCGGCCTCGAGGATCTGGTCCCGCCGCTCCTGCGCCGTCACCGGCTGTGCCCGGTCCCGCCCGCTCTCGGGCGGGAGCACGGGCTCCGGGCCGGTTCCCTCGACCAGATAGTCCGTGGAGACTCCACAGGCCTTGGCGATGGCGGCGACCTCCACCTCGCGCAGCCGCCGGGTCCCGCGCAGCGCCTTGGACAGGGCGGTGGGGTCCATCCCGATCCGGTGGGCGAGTTCGCGCTGGGAGACGCCGGCCGCCCGGATCGCCGTCCGGACGCGCCCCGGCAGATCGGCGGCCGCAGCCGGCCGGTCCTCGATGCTGGTCATAACCCGGCCAGTATGTCAGGCAAGGCGGTTCACCCCTGCTGCCGGACAGCCGCGAGCGCGCCGATCACCTCGGCCGCGGCACGCTCACCCGACGAGATCGCCCCGTCGATGTAGCCGTTCCACACCGAGGCGGTCTCGGTCCCCGCCCAGTGGACGAGTCCGGACGGCTCCCGCCACCCGTCCCTCCCGTACCGGGTCCAGCCCCCCGGGGTCAGGAAGCACTCGTAGCCTCCGATGGTCCAGCCCGTCCGCGGCCAGATCTTCTCGACATAGTCGAGCGGCCGGTCCGCCCGGGTTCCGGCCACCGCGGACAGTGTGGCCAGCACCTCGCGGCGACGCCCGGTTTCGGTCCCGGCGGCCCAGCGGTCGAGCCGGTCGCCGTAGACGAACGCGACGAGCACGCCCCGCGAGGCGTCCTCGGGAGAGTTGTCGAACACCACGCCGACCGGGCTTTCGCCGTAGAGCGTCGCGATCCCGGAGCGTCCCGCCGCGCGCCAGAAGGGTTCCTCGTAGACGGCGTGCACCTTCGCGACCCGTCCCATCGGGGAGTGGCGCACCCAGCCGCGCCGCCCGGCGGGCAGCACCGGGTCGAACTCGATGCGCCCGACCGCCGCCGGAGGCACCGCGACCACCGCCCGCCTCGCGCGGATCTCGGTGTGGCCGGTGGTCACCGCCACCCCGTGCGCGGTCTGCCGGATCGAGAGCGCCGGATCGCCCAGCCGGATCCTTCCGCCCAGCGACTGTGCGAGCGCGCGGGCCACCGCGTCCGCCCCGTCCGAGAACCGGGCGTCCTGTGCGCAGCCGCTGGTCTCCATCAGCTGTTCGTACCCGCCGGCCGAGGCCACGTAGAACAGCACATGGAAGAAGGAGATCTCGCGCGGTTCGGCGCACCAGACGCCCTGCACCGCGAGTGCCAGCCGCAGCTGGGCGTCCTCGTCGTGGGTCTCCGCGCGGAAGAAGTCCTCGGCCGACCACGCGTCGAACTCCGCGAACCGCGGGGTGGACCAAGGCCGTTCGAGGTCGACGGTACGGGCGAGTCCGTCCAGCAGGGCGGTGACGCGTTCGTACTCCGCGATGCCCGGTCCGGCGTCCGGTGCGGCGCCCGCGTAGTCCACGCGCGTGCCGTCGGCGCGGATCTCCACGTGGCGCCCGGTCTCCCAGGTCGGGAACGTCCGGCAGCCGAACCGGGCCGCCAGCGCATGGAACCGTCGCTGGCTCGGCCCGATCCACTGACCGCCGAGGTCGAGGCGCACCCCCGACGGGCTCACCTGGCTGAACACGCGGCCGCCCACCCGGTCGGCGGCCTCCAGGACGACCACGTCGACCCCGGCGTCGGCGAGCCGCCACGCGGTGGTCAGCCCCGCGTATCCGGCGCCCACGACCACGACCTCGGTGTCGACGGCAGAAGCTTCTCGTGTTGTCACGCCGGTCACCGTGTCGCAACTCTGACTCTTCAGTCAAGATGCCTTGCGAAATTGCGATCCAGGCCTTGACAGCAACTCGGGCCACGGCCAGGCTGACTCGCCAATCAGGCATTGCGTTTTGTTGTCGATACCCGTAGGCGACTAGATCGGGAGTTGCAATGGCCTCAGATTCGCAACATCAACAGGACTCTCGACGGGGCCGGGTGTCGGCACCCGCGCCGGAGCCCCACCGCGTCGGCGAGACCCTCGACGGAGAGTCCACGGGCAAGGGCCTGCGCTCCGGCGCGCTCGGTATGGCAACCAGCCTGATCCTCGCCGTGGCCTCCGCGGCGCCCGCCTACAGCCTCACCGCGACGCTGGCCTTCGTCGTCGGATACGTCGGCTTCCAGGCCCCGGCCGTGGTGGTGCTGGCCTTCGTCCCGATCCTGTTCGTCTCCTTCGGCTATGCCGCCCTCAACCGGCGTGATCCGGACTGCGGCACGATCTTCACCTGGGCCACGCGGGCACTGCATCCGAACCTCGGCTTCCTGGGCGGCTGGGCGATCATCGCCTCCTTCGTCCTCGTGATCGGCAGCCTCGCCCAGGTCGCCGGACAGTACGTGTTCCTGCTGGCGGGCGCGGACGGCATCGGTTCCGCACCGGCGGACTGGCGCGTGCTGCTGGCCGGACTCGGCTGGCTCGCACTGATGACCCTCGTCTGCTACCGCGGCATCGAGATCGCGGCCGCGGTACAACGGGCCCTGCTGTTCCTGGAGTTCGGCATGCTCGTGGCGCTGTCCGTCGTCGCCCTGGTCCGGGTGTACGCCGGCACCGCGCCGGCCGGGACCCGACGGCCGAGCCTGTCCTGGCTCAACCCGTTCGAGGGCGCGTCCATGAGCGCGTTCGTCAGCGGCCTGGTACTGATGCTGTTCATCTACTGGGGATGGGAGACGGCGCTCACCGTCAACGAGGAGACCGCCGACCGGCACCGTGTCCCCGGCCGTGCCGCGACCTGGTCCACAGTGCTGCTGGTGGCGCTGTACCTCGTCGCCACGTTCGCCGCGATCTCGTTCGCCGGCATCGGCGACACCGGGATCGGCCTGAACAACCCGGACAACTCCGGGGACGTCCTCTACGGCTTCGGTACCGCGGTGTTCGGGGCGAGCGGTCTCGGCTCGGTGCTGTGGCACCTGCTGATCCTCATGGTCCTCACCTCGGCGGCCGCCTCGACGGAGACGACCGTCCTCACCCTGAGCCGCACCATGCTGTCGATGGGGGACCAGGGCGCGCTGCCCCGCGCACTGGCCCGGGTGCACCCGCGCTTCCGCATCCCGCACGTGGGCACGATCGCGGTCGGGGTCATCGGCGCCGTGGTGTACGTCGCGATGAACTTCCTCGGCCACGGACTCGTCATCGGCGACGCGGTGTCCGCCTGCGGGGTCCTGATCGCGTTCTACTACGGCCTCACCGGCCTCACCTCCGCCTGGGTGCACCGCACCGAGGGGCGCGCCGCAGCGGCGGGTCTCTGGCTGAGCGTCGTCCTCCCCGCGATCGGCGGGGTGGTCCTGCTCGCCGCGGGTGCCTGGAGCCTGATCCAGGCCTGGGATCCCGCCAACAGCGGTACGAGCTGGGCACTCCCGTTCTCCTCGGGCACCCGCGTCGGCGGCACGTTCGCGATCGGCACCGGGACGATCCTGCTGGGACTGCTCGCCCTGCTGATCTGCCGACGCCGGTACCCCGGCTTCTTCGAACGCCGGCCGACCGCCGCGGCCCACACGTGAGACCGGGCCCGCCTCCGCTCGGCCTGCCGCGCGAGCCACCCCTCGACACCGAACGGGACCCGGCCGGAATGGACGGGTCCAGGACCTCCGCACCCGTGCCCCCCGCATCCGGGAGACCACCTGTGTCCTTTCCCCAGGCCTTCGTCGACCCCTCGTCCATCGCTGTCGTCGGTGCCACCGAGAACCGCGCCAAATGGGGTTACTGGCTCGCCACCGGCGCCCTCGCGGGAGCCCGCCGACGACAGGTGTGGCTGGTCAACCGCCGCGCCGCACAGGTCCTCGGCCGGCCCTGCCACGCCACGGTGGGCAACCTGCCGGAGCCCCCGGACCTCGTCGTCCTGTGCGTGCCGCCGGAACACGTCGGCCCCGTCGTCCGGGACGCCCTCGCCAAGGGATGCCGAGCGTTCCTCGGGATCACCGCGGGACTCGGCACCGACGAGGCCGAACTCGCCGCGATGCTGCGCCGGGCCGGCGCACGGATGATCGGGCCGAACAGCCTCGGGTTGTTCAACGCCGCCACGGACCTCCGGCTCGCCTGGGGGAACTTCGCGCCCGGGAGCCTGGCGATCGTCTCGCAGAGCGGTCAGCTCGGCTCCGAGATCGCCGGTCTCGGCGCCCGGGCCGGTCTCGGCGTCTCGCGGTTCTACTCGGTCGGCAACCAGCTCGACGTGGGAGCCGCCGAGGTACTCGAATCCCTCGTGGCCGACGAGCACACCACCACGGTGGCGCTCTACCTGGAGAGCTTTGCCGGGGGCACCCGGATCGTCAGTGCCCTCCGCTCCCTCCGCCGGGCCGGCAAGCACGTGCTGGTGCTCGCCACCGGTGCCAGCGAGGGCAGCCGCCGGCTCGCGCGGTCCCACACCGGGTCGATGACCTCGCGGCTCGACGTCGTCGACGCGGCGTGCCGCGCCGCCGGAGCCCTCCGGGTGGCGACGCCGCGCGAACTCGTCGACGTGGCCCGCCTGCTCGACGTGACCGCTCCGCCGAACGGGCGCCGAGTCGCGATCATCAGCGACAGCGGCGGTCAGGGCGGGATCGCCGCCGACCTCGCCGCCGCCCGGGGACTCCGCGCGCAGGTCTTCACCGACCGGCTGCAGGACGCCCTGCGCGCTCTGCTCCCCGCCGCGGCGGCGGTGTCCAATCCGGTGGACCTCGCGGGCGCGGGGGAAGCGGATCTCCAGGTCTACGCGAAGGTCGCCGAACTGGTGGCCGCCTCCGGAGAGGCCGACTCGATCGTCCTGTCGGGATATCTCGGTCGCTACGGCGAGGACGCGCCGAGTCTCGTGGGCGCCGAGTCCGCCGTGATGGACCGCCTCGGCCGCCTCCACCGGACGGACGCGGCGCGCGTACCCCTGATCGTGCACAGCATGAGCACCGCTTCGCCCGCGGTCGCCCGGCTACGGGAGCACCGCGTCCCGGTCTTCGACACCATCGACGCGGCCCTGGGCGCGCTGGACCGCGCGACCCGTCTGGGCGGGCAGCCCCGGCACGCCCCTGCGGTCGAGCCGACCGGAGCGGCTGTGCCGGAGCCCGGGTACTGGGCGGCCCGCGCGTTCCTGACGGCACTCGGCATCGCGATGCCCGAGGCGAGGCGGGTCACCGAGGTGGCCGGGTTCGCGGAGGCCTGCGCGGGCCTGCGACCGCCCCTGGTCCTCAAGGCCGGCTGGATCGAGCACAAGAGCGAACACCGGGCCGTCAGAACCGGACTGGGGCCGGACACCGCCGCGGCGGCGTTCCGCGAGATGTACGAGCGGCTCGGCCCGGGCGAGTACGTCGTGGAGGAGCAGGACACCCGGCCGGGTGTCGTCGAGATGCTGATCGGCGCCCGCCGGGACCGTGACTTCGGTCCGACCGTGACCGTCGGCCATGGCGGGGTCCACGCCGAACTCTGGCGGGACGTGTGCGTCGAGTTGGCACCGGTCGACCGGCACACCGCGGCCGGGATGCTCGACCGGCTGCGCTCGCGCCGGCTCCTGGACGGGTGGCGGGGGCAGCCGGCGATCGACGTCGAGGCACTGATCGACGCGATCGTCGCCGTGTCCGAGGCGATCGCGGCCACCATCGGTGTGGCGGACATCGAGGTGAACCCGATCCGGGTCGGACCCGAGGGCGCCCTGGCCGTGGACGCACTCGTCGTCACCCGCTCCGCACCAGAAGTCGTGGCAGAAACCGCACCAGCAGCCGCATCAGAAGCCGCACCGGAAGTCTCCGGGGAGACCGGCCACCGGGAAACCACCGAGAAGCAGGAGAAGACGCGTGAGCATGTCCACTGAACCCTGGCCGCTGACCGATGAGCAGCGAGCGATCGTCGAGCTGTGCCGGGAGTTCGCCGCGAACGAGATCCGGCCCCGTGGACGCGAGGTCGACGAGCGTGACATCGAGTCCCCCCTGGACATCTTCCGGGCCGCGGCCAAGGTCGGCATCACCGACTTCATGCTGCCCGAGGAGTACGGCGGGGGCGGATTCACCGATGTCGTGACCCAGTGCCTGGTCCAGGAGCAGATGTGCTGGGGCGACCCGGGCATCGGCAACTTCGTCTGCTCCAACGGCTTCTTCGCCGATCCACTGCTCGAACTGGGCACCGACCGCCAGAAGTCGGAGTGGCTGCGTCCGCTCGCCGGTGCGAACCCGCTCTACACCGCGTTGGCGACGACCGAACCGGGCGCGGGTTCCGACGCCGCGTCCATCGCCACCACCGCCGTCCGGGTAGACGGCGGCTACTCGATCAGCGGGCAGAAGGCGTGGATCTCCAACGCCGGCCTGGCCGACCAGTACGTGGTCTTCGCCAAGACCGACCCCGCCCGGGGGTCTTCGGGTGTCACCGCCTTCCTGCTGCGCAGGGGTGCCGAGGGGATGACGTTCGGCGAGCCCATGCGCAAGATGGGCCAGCGTGCCATCGTCTGCCGCGAGATCTTCTTCGACGAGGTCTTCGTCCCCGAGTCCGACCGTCTCGGCGACGAGGGGCAGGGCTTCCGCGGCCTGATGAGGACGTTCGACATCTCGCGCATCGTGCTGGCCGCCGCGGCGACCGGAGCGGCGCGCGCGGCCTACGAGTACGCGCTCCAGTACGCCAGGGAACGCAACCAGTTCGGCAAGCCGATCATCGAGCACCAGGCCGTCGCGTTCCGGCTGGCCGACATGGCGACCCGCATCGAGTCCGCCTGGCTGCTCACCCTGCACGCGGCACGCCGGATGGACGCCGGAGCCGACGCCACCAAGCTTGCCGCCATGGCCAAGCTCCAGGCGTCGGAGACCGCGATGGCCGTGACCTGGGGGGCCGTCCAGACACTCGGCGGATGGGGCTATTCGCGCGAATTCCCGGTCGAGCAGTGGATGCGCGACGCCAAACTCGAGGAGATCGAGGAGGGCACCTCGGACATCATGCGGCTGATCATCTCGCGACGTCTCTGACCACGACCGCGGGCGGTCCGCTCCCGCGGCGCCGCCCGCTCCGCCGGCTCTGCCAATGGGAGCGGCACAGCTCTCGCGACAGGAGCGACACGGCTCCGGCAACAGGAGTGACATGACTTTCCAGAACGAGTTCACGGAGATGTTCGGGGTCGAACACCCCATCGTGTGCGGCGGAATGCTCGCGGTCGGCACCGCGGAGCTCATCTCGGCCGTCGCGAACGCCGGCGCCCTGGGGTTCCTCAGCGCGCTGACCCAGCCCACCCCGGAGGCGCTCGCCCGGGAGATCGCGCGGTGCCGTGAACTGACCGACAAGCCGTTCGGCGTCAACCTCACCATTCTGCCCACCATCGAGCCGGTGCCGTACGACGACTACCGGTCGGTCATCATCGACTCGGGCGTGAAGGTCGTGGAGACGGCCGGCAGTAACCCTGCACCGCACCTGCCGGCGTTCCAGCAGGCCGGGGTGAAGGTCGTGCACAAGGCCGTCGCCGTCCGGCACGCGCTCAAGGCCGAGGCGCTCGGCGTCGACGCCGTCAGCATCGACGGATTCGAGTGCGCCGGGCATCCAGGCCAGGACGACGTCCCCGGCCTCGTCCTGATCCCGGCCGCCGCCCGCAGGCTGCGCATCCCGATCATCGCGTCGGGCGGCTTCGGCACCGGCGCCGGCCTCGTCGCGGCCCTCGCGCTGGGGGCGTGCGCGATCAACATGGGTACCCGGTTCGAGGCGACCGAGGAGGCGCCCGTCCACCCGAACGTGAAGGCGCGGATCGTCGCGAACGACGAGCGCGGGACCCAGATCGTGTTCAGGGAGTTCGGCAACACCGCCCGGGTGGCGCGGAACTCGGTCTCGCAGGACATCGCCCGCCTGGGCGCGCGCCCAGGGGCCGCCTTCTCCGACGTCGCCGCACTCGCCTCCGGGAAACGCGGCAGGCAACGGGTGCTGCGTGAAGGCGATGTCGAGGGCGGGCTGTGGTGGGCCGGTCAGGTCCAGGGCCTCATCGACAGCGTGGAGAGCTGCGAGACGGTGGTCCGCACCATAGTGGCGGACGCCGAGACCATCATCCGCGGCCGCCTCGGGCGGCAGCTCGTGCTGTCGGCCGACACGACCCCGGCCGCGGCCGGCTGACCGGTTCACACCGCGCAGGCAGACCGACGGGCTGTTCGACCGCTGTCGGTCGGCCCGCCTCGGGTTCCTCGGCGGTTCCCGTACGGTGCCACGTACCCGCGTCTTGATCCAAGCTTTACGTGCCGGGCGGAACTACCAACCCCGCTCAAGGTGTCTGACGGACAGTGGGGCCTGTCGAGGCCGCGGAGCACGATGAATGAGTGGGGCAGGGCGTGGGACGGCGCAAGGGCGGCATAGGCATCGCAGTCGGTACGGTCGCAATGCTGGTGGGGGTGACCGCCTGCGGCGGGGGCGGCAGCGACAAGGCGAGCGGGGACGATGCGAAGGCGTCGGGGAAGCCGAGCGCGAGCGCCTCGCCCAGTCCCACGAAGCCCGCGGGTCCGCCGATGCTGCTGGACACCATCACCCCGCAGACGGGCACCACGGTCGGCGTGGCCATGCCGATCTCGGTCATCTTCACCAACCCGGTGGCGGCGAAGGCACGGGCCACGGTCGAGAAGCACATGAAGGTCAGCACCTCGCAGCCGGTGGTCGGCGCCTGGCACTGGATGGGTGACCGGCGGGCCGACTGGCGGCCGAAGACGTACTGGCCCTCCGGCACCAAGGTGAAGATCGACGCCGACATGACGGGCGTCAGTAACGGCAACGGACGCTACGGTGTGCACGGCTACACGCACACCTTCACGATCGGCGACGACGTGCGGGCGGACGTGTCGGTGACCAACCACACCATGAAGGTGACCCGCAACGGCCAGGCGGTGCGCACCCTGTCGATCAACGCGGGCAGCGCCCAGTATCCGACGTGGGACGGCACGATGGCCGTCATCGACAAGCAGGAGAAGGTCCACATGACCTCCTGCAGCGTCGGCATCAGCTGCGACAAGGGCAGCCCCAACTTCTACGATCTGACGCTGCCCTGGGACGTCCACCTGACCCAGTCCGGCACGTACGTGCACTACTCGACCGGTGACCCCAACCCGGGCAGCGGCAGCGCCCGCGGTTCGCACGGCTGCGTGCACCTGTCCCTGTCGGACGCCAAGTGGTTCTACGGCCAGGTCAAGCAGGGCGACCCCATCACGATCACCGGCTCGCCGCGGGGCAAGGCCCCGGCCGACAACGGCTACGCCGACTTCAACCTGGGCTGGGACCAGTGGCTCACGGGCAGCGCGTCAGGACAGGAGACGACTGCGGCTCTGTGACCCACGGCGGGGCGGGCGCCGGTTCTCCTCCGCGGAGGGCGCGCCCGCCCGCCTGGACCGGCCGAGGACGACTCCGGTCAGGACCAGGACCAGTCCGCACAGCTGCTGAACGGTCAGCACCTCGCCGGCGACCACCGTGCCCAGCAGCACGCCCGTGACGGGGTTGAGCAGTCCTATCAGCCCGACCGTTCCCGCGGACAGGTGCCGCAGACCGGTGAACCAGGCGACGAAGGCCAGCGCGGTGGCGACCAGCGAGACGTAGCCGAACGCGAGGACCGCCGGTGCGGAGAGCGCCGGTGGCGCACCCTCGACCACCGCGGCGACCGGGAGCAGGAAGAGACCTCCGGCCGTGAGCTGCCAGGCGGTCGAGGCGAGCACGTCGGTACCGGCGCTCCACCGTTTGGTGAGGACGTGCCCGAACGCCGACACCAGCATGGCGGCGGCCGAGGCGAGGACTCCCGGCACGCTCGTGCCCTTCACCCCCGTGAGCAGCATGAGACACACCCCGCCGAGTCCGACCACGGCGCAGGCCAGTTGCGCGGAGCGGGGCCGCTCGGACACCAGGGGCCAGGCGACGAGCATCATCGTCAGCGGGGACATGGCCATGACGGTCGAGGCGACGCTCGTCGGAAGCAGCTGGGAGGCCGCGTAGACGAGGACGAAGAACACGCTCATGTTGATCAGCCCCAGCACTGCGGACCGCCACCACCAGGCGCCGCGCGGCAGCTGTCTGCGCAGGGCGAGCAGGACGAGGCCGGCGGGCAGCGCCCGCAGGGCGGCTCCGTAGAGCGGGTGGTCGGCCGGCAGGAACTCGTGTGTCACGTAGTAGTTGGCACCCCAGGCCACCGGTGCCACCGCGGTGAGCGCCACCCAGCGCGAATTAGCTTCCATGGAAGTTAATATAGCTTCCCGGGAAGCTATCATGGGCGCATGAAGCACGGTGAACCGACCGACCGCGTGGCCCGCATCCAGGCCGACTGGCGCCGCGAGCGGCCCGACGTCGACATCACGCCCCAGGGAGTGATCGGCAGACTGCACCGCCTGGCCGGCCGGCTCACCGAGGAACTCTGCCTCGTCTACGGCCGCTACGGCCTCAGCGAGGGGGAGTTCGACGTCCTGTGCGCCTTGCGCCGCGCCGGGGAGCCGTACGAGCGGGCGCCCGGGGAGCTCGCCGCGCACACCATGGTCACCACCGGCGCGATGACGAAGCGGATCGACCGCCTGGAACGGGCCGGGCTCGTCACCCGCCGCCGCTCCGACGACGACCAGCGCGGCCGCATCGTCGCCCTCACCGCACCCGGGCGCGACCTCATCGACCGGGCCTTCACCGACCACATGCGCAACGAACGCCACCTGGTGGACCTGCTGACGCCCACCGAGGCCGAGGCGCTCGAGACACTCCTCGCCGGCTGGCTCTCCCGCATGGAGGGTGCCCGCACTCCCGGCGGCGAGTGACGCACCCGCCGAGGCCGGTTCACTCGGGTGGGTGATCCTCGCGCACGCACGGCAGCGCTCGTTCCAGGGTAGGGGCCGGGGCCACGGGCCACGCGGCAATGCTTTGATCCGCTCATCGCGCATCGGCCCGCCACGAGGATGGGGGCATGGTGCGGATGATGTGGGACGCGGAGACCTCGTTCGTCGGCCGGGCGGCTGAACTCGACCTGATCGCCTCGGTGATGAGCAGGAGCAGACTGGTCACCCTCAGCGGCGCGGGCGGGGTCGGCAAGACCCGGCTTGCGCAACGGGTCGTGTCCCTGGGCGAGGCGGCCGAGGGCAGCGCAGAGGTCGCCTGGGCCGACCTCTCCCCGCTGCGCAACGCACACCTCCTGGCGTCCACCGTCGCGGACGCGCTGGGGCTGTCCGACCACACCGCGCGGCTGCCGGCGGACGCGATCTGCGCGTGGATCGGCGACCGCCGGACGCTGCTGGTACTCGACTCGTGCGAGCACCTGCCGGCCGAGTGCCGCGACCTGGCCGGCGATCTGCTGACGGCCTGCCCGAACCTGACCATCCTGGCCACCAGCAGGGAACCGTTGCGCGTCCGCGGCGAAACGGTCGTCGGGATCGAGCCGTTCGCCTCCACGGAGGAAGCGGTCGCCCTGTTCGCCGACCGGGCCGCCGCGGCGGGCAGCCCGCTCAGGGACGACAGCGACCGGCAACTGGCCGCGAGCCTCTGCGATCAGCTGGAACGACTGCCGCTGGCGTTGGAACTCGCGGCCGGGCAGTTACGCAGCCTGTCCCTGCCGGACCTCTGCGCGGGCCCGTACGCGGCGGTGGACCTGCCCCGGACACCGGCGCGCAGATGGCCGCCACGGCACTCGGCGCTGCGCACCACCATCGGCTGGAGCCACGAACTGTGCACCCCCCCTGGAGCGGCTGCTGTGGGCGCGGCTCTCCTACCTGCCGGCCTCCTTCGACGACGGCCTCGCGGGACAGCTGGCCGGCGGCGGCCCGCTCTCGCCGAGCGACGTCGGCTGGACTCTCGTCGCGCTGTGCGACAAGTCCGTCGTCATCCGGAGGGACGGAACGTACCGGATGCTGGACGCCGTACGCGAGTACGGCCTGATGTGGCTGTCCGAGCTCGGCGGCGAGCGGGAACTGGCCGACCGCCACGCCCAGTACGTGCTCGCCCAGACCCGGCAGGCCCATCGTGAGTGGTTCGGTCCGGCGCAGCGCGGCTGGTACCGGCGGATCGGGTTCCTGCACGCGGACATCCGGCTGGCGGCCGATCATCTCCTGGCGGCCGACCCGGCCGCCGCGCTGGAGCTGATCGGCAACGTCACCTTCTTCTGGGTCTGCTCCGGGTACCTGTACGAGGCCCGCCGGTATCTGGAGAAGGCGACCGTGCCGGCCGTCCGGGTGCGGAACGAGACGTGGGTGCAGGGACTGTGGAGCCTGGGACTGACCCTGACCCTCCAGGGCGAGCAGGCCGCCGCGCACGAGACGGCCGCCGCCTGCCGGCGCACCGCCACCGCCGTCCTGGACGCCGAGGGACTGGGGCGAGCCGCCTACCTGGACGGGCTGCTGCACCTGCTGGAAGGACGCCCCCTCGCCGCGGTGAACGGTGTCGAGGCCATGGAACCGGGCACCGCCCTCTCCCACCCGGAGCACCTGACCGCACCGGCGGTCCTGTGCCGCCTGGTCCACGTCTTCGGGCTCACCGGATCCGGCCGCCTGGACCAGGCCCGGCAGGAGGCACTCGAACTCCGCGACCTCTGCGCCGCGCTGGACGAGCACTGGACCCGCTCCTACGCGGAACACCAGCTGGCCCTCATCGCCTTCCTCACCGGGCGGGCACCCGACGCCGTACGCCATGCGCGGGCCGCCCTCGACGCCAAGCGGCCGATCGGGGACGCCTTCGGGATCGCCATGGTCATGGACCTCCTCGCCATCGCCCTCGCCGACACCGGAGAGGAGCCCGCCGCCGCTTACGCCTTCGGCGCGGCGGCCCGCTTCTGGGAGACGGTCGGACACCCGCAACGCGGCACACCGGAGATGGCCGCGCTGCGCAACGAGTGCGAGGACAGGCTCGTACACCGCATGGGACTGAAGCGGTACGGCCAGACCTTCCGACGCGCGGCCACGAGCGACGCACGCTCACTCGTGGCCTGGGGAGCGAACGGAGGACCGGTGCCCGAGGAGTGACACGTCGTTCAACTCAGGCGGAAGACCTGTGCCGTGCGGCCGCCGACGGCCTCGCGGTCCTACCCGTCGGCCTTGGCGCGTACGCCGTCGGCGATGCGCTTGCCGATCGTCTCGTCGATGTTCGACCAGTAGGTGAAGGCGCGCTGGAGGACGGGCTCGGTGACGCCGTCGAGGAGATGGCCGACGACGTTGTCGACCAGACGGTCGCGGGCGGCGTCGTCCAGCACCTCCCGTACCAGCGTGCCGGGCTGGCCCCAGTCGTCGTCCTCGGGGTGGGAGACATAGGCGGCGCGGACGATCTCGCCGTCCGCCTCCCAGGTGGGCGGCGGCCCGAAGCGGGCGGGGTCGGCGGCCGGACCGCCCTTGGAGTTCGGGGCGTACACCGGATCGGAGGTCTTCCGGTAGGCCATCGCCCCGTCCTTCGAGTAGCTGTGGACGTCGACGACGGGCGCGTTCACCGGGAGCTGCTGGTAGTTGGCGCCGATCCGGTGCCGGTGGGCGTCCGCGTAGGAGAACAGCCGCGCCAGCAGCATGCGGTCCGGGCTGGGCCCGATCCCGGGGACGAAGTTGTTGGGCTGGAACGCCGCCTGCTCGATCTCGGCGTGGTTGTCGGTCGGATTGCGGTCGAGGGTCATCCGGCCGACCGGGACGAGCGGATAGTCACGGTGCGGCCACACCTTGGTGAGGTCGAACGGGTTGAAACGGTAGCCGGCAGCCTCCGCGTACGGCATGAGCTGCACGTACAGGGTCCAGCTGGGGAACTGGCCGTCACGGATGTGCTCGAAGAGGTCGCGCACGTGGTAGTCCGTGTCGACGCCGGCCAGCCGGTCGGCCTCGTGCTGGGTGAGGAACTCGATGCCCTGGTCGGTCTTGAAGTGGTACTTCACCCAGAACCGCTCGCCCTTGGCGTTGATCCACATGTACGTGTGGGAGGTGTAGCCGTTCATGTTGCGCCAGGTCCGGGGGATGCCGCGGTCGCCCATCAGCCAGGTCACCTGGTGGGCGGACTCCGGGGAGAGCGTCCAGAAGTCCCACTGCATGTCGTGGTCGCGCAGGTTGTTGTCGGCGCGGCGCTTCTGGGACCGGATGAAGTGCTGGAACTTCATCGGGTCCTTCACGAAGAACACCGGCGTGTTGTTGCCGACCATGTCGTAGTTGCCCTGGCTGGTGTAGAACTTCACCGCGAAGCCGCGGGGGTCGCGCCAGGTGTCGGGACTGCCGCGCTCACCGGCGACCGTCGAGAAGCGGACCACCAGGTCGGTACGGGTGCCGGGCTGGAAGACGCCCGCCATGGTGTACGCGCTGACGTCGTCGGTCACCTCGAAGCGACCGAACGCGCCGCTTCCTTTGGCGTGCGGCTGGCGCTCGGGTATCCGCTCCCGGTTGAACTGCGCCATCTGCTCGATCAGATAGGCGTCCTGCAGCAGGACCGGACCCCCGGGCCCCACGGTCAGCGAGTGCTCGTCGCTCTCGACGGGGGCACCGGAGTCGGTCGTGGTGAGGGGTGGTTTCTGCGTCATGGCTCTGCCTTTCTCCGCACGGAGCAGGGGGATGCCGGTTTTCGCGGGTCCTCGCGGGTCCTCGCGGGCCTTTGCCGGGTCCGCCGGTGTCCGAGATGCCGGACAAGTGCACCCGCGGCCTCGCCCCGGGACGGCGCCGCACAGGTTTCTGCGCGTCCGCCCGTCCGCGCGTCCTCGCATCCTTCGTGTCCGGAGCCTTCCGGCTCCGTCGAAGCGGGTGACCCTGTGGCAGCGAGGCAAACACCGTGCGCCCGGCGCCCGGGCCCGGTGCCGACGACGGCCCGGCCCGGCTCTCCGGCATCCAGCGTGGTCCCACCGGGCCGGAGCCGCCACTCGGAGGACCGGGGCCGTTTTCCGAGGTGAGCCGCTGCCGGTCGTGTCCCCGGCCGGGGGACGGTCGTTTCTCAGGGCATGAAGAGGATCATCACTGCCACCGCGCTCGCTCTGACCGGCCTGGCGCTCGCCGCCCCTGCCCACGCGGACGGATCGGCCCCCGGCCCGTCCCGGGACCTCGCCACCAAGGTCGCCGGGGCGCTGCCCAAGGCCGCCGTGGCGGGTCTCAATGCCGCTGCGGCCTCCATGACCACCGGCCTCCAGGACCGGCCCCCGGCCAAGTAGGCCCGGCCTGCCACCTCGCTCCCGTCCCCGCCCCGGGGCGGGGACGGCCTGTCCGGCGCGTGCCCGCGCCTGACGAAGCCCTACGGGGACGAGTGCCGCGGGGGCGCCCCGGTGAGCAGGTGGCGTTCGTGGGACGCGTAGCGACTGCGTTCGCGGTCGGTGGCCCGCCGGCCGGCCAGCACGGTGGTGAGCCAGCCGGTCAGGAAGCCCGCGGGCACGGAGACGAGCGCGGGCGTGTTGTAGGGGAACCACGCGAAGTCGGCGTCCGGGAAGGCGGACAGCGGTGTCCCGGAGACCAGCGTGGTGCCGGGGGTCAGGGCGAGCACGCTCAGCGAGCCCACGACGAGGGTGGCCAGGAGCGCCGTACGTGTGTACCGGCGCCAGAACAGGGTGTAGAGGAGCGCGGGGGCGATCGCGGAGGCGCCGAGGGTGAAGGAGACCGTCGCCAGGGGCTGAAGGCTGCGGTGCTGGGCGAGCACCGCCAGCAGGACGGTGGGGACGCCGATGACCAGGGCGCTGCACCGGGCGAGAGCGAGTTCCCGGGCCGGCGCCGGGGGAGTGGCGCGGGACGCCGTCAGGTCGTGGGCCAGGGTGTTGGCGCAGGCCAGGGTCATGCTCGCGACGGAGGCGAGCAGGGTGAGGAAGACGGCGGTGGTGACGGTGGCGAAGAGCAGGCTCTCCGGCCGGGACAGGTCGGTACCGAACGCGGCGCGGGCGCCCAGGAGGTAGGCGGTCGAGCCGTGCGCGTCGGCGGCGGCGATGCGGTCGTGCCCGACCAGCGCGGTCGCGCCGGTGCAGATCAGCGTGAGCATCAGGATGAACAGGGTCACCGAGGAGACCGCCCAGGACATCGCACGGCGGACCTGGCGCGGCGTGCCCGCCGTGTACATCCGCATGGTGACGTGCGGCAGGCAGGCACCGCCCAGCACGATGGCGCACTGGGTGCTGGCCATGTCCAGAGCGGGATGCGGGCTGCTGGAGTACTGGAGCCCCCAGGTGAGATAGGCGTTGCCCGCCCCGCTCCGCCGGGCCGCCGCGTGGAACAGCGCCTGGGGCTGCCAGTCGAAGGCACGCAGGATCAGTACGCTCACGACCAGCCCGGAGCCGAGCAGCGCCACGGTCTTGATGATCTGGACGAGCGCGGTGCCGGGCATCCCGCCCAGCGCCGCATAACTGATCATGAGGACCCCGGCTCCGGCCACGCACCCGTCCCGCATGCCGGTGTTCGAGAACCCGAGGACGTACGCCAGGAGTTCACCGACCCCGGCGAGCTGGACGACCATCATCGGGACCAGCGCGGCGAGGGTGACCAGGCAGGCCGTGACACGTACCGACCGGGCCGGGTGGCGACGGGCCAGCGCGTCGCCCATCGTGTAGCGGCCGGTGTTGTGGAGGGGTTCGGCCAGCAGGAACATCAGCAACAGCAGCGACAGCAGGGCGCTGAGGGCCAGGACGATGCCGTCGTAGCCGCACAGGGCGATGATCCCCCCGATGGTCAGGACGGTGGCGGCGGAGATGTAGTCACCGGCGACGGCCAGCCCGTTGCGCAACGGCGACAGGGACCGGTACCCGGTGTAGAACTCGGCGAGGTCGTCCGCCTCCGGGCCGGTGAGCACGCACAGCAGCAGCGTGAGGGCGACGACCGAGCAGAACGCGACGAGGGACCAGGACTGGGCGGAGCCGCCCAACCCGGTCACGGCGCTTGCTCCCGGTCGGCGCCGGTCGCGTGATTCTGACGGCGGGCGCGGCGTGCCAGGGGATCCACGAAACGGCGCGCGGCGGCCTCGTAGAGGAGGACCGCGATCCAGGTGACGGGAATCTGGGCGAGGGCCAGGAGCAGCCCGGTGGGCAGGCCGCCCGGGCCGGGGCGGGCCATCAGGGAAGGCGCCTTGACGGTCAGGGTGAGGAAGGCGGCGAAATAGCCGAGCGCGGTGATGGTCGCCACCCGCCGGTGCCAGCGGTACGCCCGCCGCAGCAGGCGCAGGGTGCGGTGGGCGCCGGCCCGAGGGCCCGCCGGACGGTCGTCGTACGGCTCCTGACCGGTCGACCAGGTCGGAGACGGGTGGTCCGGACGGTCGTTCGGGCGGTCGTACGTGGGGCCGTATACGGGACCGTATGTGGGGCCGTACGACGGCCGATTAGAGGGTAAATCAGGCACATCATAGGACATTTCGGCAACTCCTCGGTGGGGGCCGCGCCCGGCCGTGGCGGGGCCGCGAGCGGGGAGAGCGGTTCGGGCGACCGCACACCGTGCGGCCGGGAGGTCGTGGGAAGCCGTATGCGCCGGTCTGTCCAGGACGCCGAGTCGTGCGTCGCGGTCGGGTGGGCAGGGAGTCATGGTCTCGGGCATGGGCGTTGTCCGCCAGAGGTGCGGCCGGAGCGGGCGGGGGAGGTCCGCGGCGCGTGAGGCTGACGTCGGGATCTCTGCCGGGGGCGATGAAGCATGGGCGGAGCGCGGGGTGGCGCGATTGATTCGAAAAGTGCGCCGTCGCACACCTCATGAGCCCCAGGCTGCCCGCCGGTTGGCCCGCCCGTGCGGGGCGCTGCTGTGACGCACTTCATGGGCGGCGCCGGTCCCGGGCGGTGGCTCGATCCGCACCTTCCCCAACTTCCCGAAGGTGTAAGGAGTTTGCACGGCAACGATCAGGGCCGGACGGTCGCGCATCCCTGTCGCCCAGCCGCAGAACGGAACCGGCATGGGTTTATTGGTACATGAGGCACCCCAAGAGTTGTCGAATGCGAAGTACATTGCAATGACAGCGTCTTGACCCCGCTCTGCAAAAACAGGCAGGTTTCGGACACTTCACATCATTTACGGGCTTTCGGCGAAAGATGCGTGTTATGGGCGCCTATCTGTGTCCTCCAGTCGTGGTACAAGGCGAACATGTCGTGAAGACCGAGGAGATCCTGGCGGAGGTGCGCGGCCGGCATCCGCGGGCGCCGTGGCTGCCCCGGATCGACGGCATCGCGGCGAGCACCGGAATCGAGTCCCGCGGGTGGATGCTTCCGCTGGAGGCGGCCGCCGCGCCCGGCACCGGCACGGGCCTGCGAACTCCGGGCGCCGGCCCGGCCCGTACGGCACTGGCCGGCCACGGGTTCACCGACGACGAGGTGAACCGCGCGCTCGCCGCGCTGGAGGCGATACCGGCGCCGCAGACCGTCCAGGAGCGCACCGCACCGGCCTGGGCCGCCGTGCAGACGTACGGCGAGCGCGCGGCCGGCGAGGCCCTTCGGGCCGCCGGACTGGACACCGCCGACGTCGACTGCCTGATCACCAGTCACTCCACCACCCCGGCCCTGCCGGGGCTGGACCTCTCCCTGCTCAACCGCCTCGGACTGCGCAGCGACGTCCTCCTCCTGCCGGCCACCCAGTGGGCCTGCATCGCCGGCACCCGATCGCTGGCGCTGGCGGCCGACCTGGTCGCCGCCGACCCCGACCGGGTGGTCCTGGTCGTGATATCCGAGGCACTGAGCACCACCTACCAGCCCGCCGACGACACCCTGGAATCACTCATCGTCCGGCTGCTGTTCGCGGACACCGCCGTCGCCGTGGTGGTCACGGGCCGCCCCCGCACCGAGTCGGTCCTGCGACTGGACGCGGTCTGGCACCACACCCTGCCCGGCACCACGGACCTGCACCGGCTGGAGACCCGGGACGACGGCACGCACTTCGTGATGGACCGCCGGGGCCCGCGCGCCGTACAGGAGACCGTGACCGAGATGTGGAGGTGGCTGCGGGCGCGTCACCAGGACGACGGCGACTCCTGGCATCCCGATCTGCTGCTCGCCCACCCGGGCGGGACGCGGGTGCTGGAGTACATGGAACAGACGATGCCCGACTCCTGGCCGGAAGGGCTGCTGGCCTACAGCCGGGACAGCTACACCACGGGCAACCGCGGCGGTGCCGCCGTACTCGACATCCTGCGCCGTGCGCACGACGCGGGCCAGAAGTCGGGCAGCCGTACGGTGCTGTACGCGGCCGCACCCGGACTGACGGCGACGGCCGTCGAGGGGGAGTGGCTGTAACCGCGGCCCGCCCCCGCTCAGTCGGGTGAGGGCGCTAGGTTTCCAGTTCCGCCCAGACGGCCTTGCCGGTGTCGGTCCACCGCACCCCCCAGCGCGTGGTCAGCTTGTGGACGACGTGCAGGCCCCGCCCGCTGTCGTCGAGCGGATCCCCTCGGCGCTGCCGCGGCCTGCCGTTGCCCGTGTCGCCGACCTCGCAGGTCAGACGTCTCCCGGCCCGCACCAGCCGCACCGTGACCGGCCCGGTGCCGAACCGGACGGCGTTGGTGACCAGTTCGCTGATCACCAGCAGCATGCCGTCCCGGGCCTGCTCACCGGTGTGCCAGCGGCGCAGGAGCGGAGCGGCCAGCGCGCGGGCGCGGGCGGCGGTGTCGTCGCGGGCGGGCAGGTGCCAGGTGGCGGCGTCCCGGCCGCGGCGGCCGGCCATCCGGGCGAGCAGCAGGGTGACGTCGTCGCGCAGCGGCTCCTGCGGGGCCAGCCTGGCGACCACGCGACGCGCGGCCTGCTGCAGATCGTCCCAGGGGTGCACCTCGCGCACCACGTTCGTCAGCCGGCCGATGCCGTCGTCGATCGAGGCCGCCGGATCCTCCACCAGGCCGTCGGTGTAGAGGACCAGGAGCGAGCCGGGCGGCACGGCGAACTCGTGCACGTCGAACGGCTCCCGTACGACGAACTCGGCGCCCAGGGCCGGGTGCGGCTGCGCCGCGACGGTCTCGACGGAACCGTCGGGATGGACGAGGACCGGGGGCAGATGACCGGCGTTGGAGATCGCCACCCGGTGGTCGACCGGATCGTAGACCGCGATGCAGCACGTCGAACCCAGCGCGCTGTATCCGGCCGCCAGCCCCGCGTCCGTGTCGTCCAGGAGCGTGACCGTCTCGTCCAGCCGCTCCAGCACCTCCCCGGGCCCCAGCCCCGCCGACAGCAGCGCACGGGCCTCCATGCTCAGCTGGCCCATGGCCGCCGCCGCCCCGAGACCGTGCCCCACGACGTCACCGACGACCAGCGCGGTACGGTCGCCCGGCAGCGGAAAGCTGTTCACCCAGTCACCGCCGACGCCCGCACTGTCCGGGGTGGTGGGCTCGTAGACACTGGCGACCTCGATGGTGTCGCTGCCGGCCCGCGGCAGCAGCCGCCGCTGCAACGCCAGGACCTGGGCGTGCTCACGCTGATGCTGGCGGGCCAGGTCCACGTGCCGGGCGGTCTTGGACACGAGCTCCTGCAGGTCGAGCAGCTCGGCGTCGCGGAAGAGACACTCCGGCCGCCGCCAGACCTCCGTCACGCCCAGCACGATGGGCCCCGGCATGCCTTCGGGGCCGTCCACGACCAGCGGGATGCAGGCGACACTCACCGGCCGGTTGCCGGGCACCAGGGCGCGCACCAGCTGCGGGTCGTCGAGCGCCCGCTCGATCGCCGCACGGTCGGGAAGGACGACGGCGTGCGGAACGTCGTCGCGCATGACCGCACCGGCCAGCAGACGGCTCGCTTCACGGGGAAGGTTGTCGCCGGGAGTCAGGTACCCCTCGGGCCAGGCCCGGTCCGGCACCAGGGCCGCCCGCCGCAGCCGGATGCGCTCCTGCGCCTGATCGGTGACCGCCTCGCCCGTCCACACGGCGTAGTCGAGGTTGACGGCGGCCACGTCCCCCCAGGCCAGCAGGGACTGGGCCAGGGACTGCGCGGTCTCCCCGATGTCCAGGGACGTCCCGATCGCGGCGGCGGAGGCGTACAGGTGCAGCCGCTTGGCCATGGCGATCAGGGAGACGGTCAGACCGTCCTGCGGAGGCGCGGCCGGCAGGATGCTCATCGAGACCACCAGCTCGGTCCCGTCGTCCCGCCGAAGGCGCTGCACCCGGGCGACGTGCGCCTCTCCCGTCTCAAGGACCCTTTGCAGCCGTTTCATCACCATCGGCACGTCCTCGGGCGGTAGCAGCTCCGCGAAGGCGGACCCCGGGGCGGCATGCACCCTCGCGAACGGGGCGGCGTTCAGATTGGATCCGCTGACCCTCAGATCCCGGTCGAGACCCACCACGCCCAGGATCTGCTCCCCGCTCTCGGACTCCTCCGCCGGACCGGCAGCACCTTCGGTCGCCACCGTGTCTCCGCCCTTCGGGATGTAGTCCCCCAGGGCGCCGCTGACCGTGTCGAACGGCGAAGCAGAGGAGGGTGTGGGGTCCATGCAGCTCACACAGCTCGCTGACTCCGGCACGTACCGGCAGATCTTCCCGAGTCCATGCGGTCGAGCCCCGAGAACCCCCGACCGCACACCTCATGAGTAACACAAATACCCTGCTCACCGAAGGGGTAAAAGTGAGCAAAAGAACACAAACCGTTAGTAACGTCGGGTGTCGTTGCAAAGGTTTCTTTGGAGAAGGCGCCGTGACGGCCACCAGGGCCGCCGAGCCGACGGACGAAGGGCAGGGCCGGGAGAAGCCCTGGCGGGCGACGGCGGCCTTCACCTCCTGGCCCGGCTGCGCGACGGACCCCGAGGTGCAGGAAGCCGCCACCGCGCTCAGCCTCGCGATCGTCGAGCGCTACTTCACCGAGGCGACCCGCTGGCTGGAGAACCGGCACAACGAACCGGCGGACTGGCAGGAGGCGGCGCCCCTGGGGGACGCCACGATCTTCGTCACCGCCGCCGAGCTCAAGGAACTCGACGAGAAGGCATGGGAACTGCTCCGGCCCTACGTCAGCCGGGCCGGGCACCCGCAACAGCGCCCCGCCACAGCACGCCGGGTGTCGTACGTCCACTTCGGCCACCCGACCCGGGAGTTCGAGACGCAGACGCCGGGCGAGACGGAGGACCCGCACCTAGCGGACCGGATCCCCCAGATCGCCCTGCCCCTGCTCGCGGTCCTGGCCCTCCGCCGGCAGGCCCGGTGACGGGCGGGCCGGGCGAACAGCGGAGTCCGTTACCCGCCGGCGACCCGGACCGTGGCGGGCCACGCTGAACGGCATGACCACCACCTTTCCTCCGCTGCCGATCCATTCCGCGGTCCTCAAGGAACTCCGCGTTCGTGACGACGCCGGGAATCCGCCACGGCCGTACGCCGACGACGAAGGCGACGCGCCACTGCGCTGCTGCCTGCGATCCAGTACCGCGGGAGAGCGGATCGCCCTGATCTCCTACGCCCCGCTGCGCCGTTGGGCGGCGCAGACCGGCGTCGATCCCGGGGCCTACGACGAACAGGGGCCGGTCTTCGTCCACGCCGAAGACTGCGGCGGCCCGGCCGGAGGGGACCCCGGCTACCCATGGGCCCGCCCCGGCGCCCTGCGCGTCCTGCGTCGATACGACAACCGAGGGCACATCACGGGCGGTCGCATGCTGGAGCTTCCCGACGACGCCCAGGCGGCCTTCGCGCACGCGCTGGCCGAGGCCTTCGCCGACCCGCGGACCGCCCAAGTACACGTGCGAGCCGTCGAGTACGGCTGCTACCACTTCCGCGTGGACCGCCCCTGAACGACAAAACGGAGGCCGGCGATGCGCCGAGGCCCCCGGGGATGATTGTCTGACCCTGGCCAATCCCATCCCGACCCGGCTCCGCCGGCAGGAGGACCCCGCAGTCATGAGCAGTGCCTACGCCTACGAATACAAGGTCGTCACCTTCCGGGAGTCGCTGATCGGCGACGCACTGGACAGCGACAAACTGGAGAAGGTTCTCAACAAGCACGCCGAGGACGGCTGGTTCCTCAAGGCCATCACCTCCGCCGACGTCAAGGGCCGCATAGGTCCCGGAGCCGTCGAGGGCCTGCTCCTGACCTTCGAGCGTCCCCGCGGCTGACCGGCACACAGCCGACAGCAAACCGAACGCCCCCCGACCCACTGAGGTCGGGGGGCGTTCGGCGTTTACGCAAGAACTTGCGCTCATTGCGTTTGCTTGCGCTCTGAGGCGCAAGTGCGTCGCATGGCCTGTGCGGGGGCCCAGCCATGCGTACCCACCTCAAGTGCCCTCCGGTGTCCGCACTTTGGCCGCTCGCGGGCTTCGAAAGGGGCGCTCGCGCCGCCCCCGGCGTCGGGGTGTGGGTGCTACTGGTGAAATTTGTGCAGTCCTGGCAGTAGACGCACTCACAGCGCTCTGTAATATTTCGATGAAACTGTGCAAGATTCTGCGCATCGACTTCCCCATCCACCACGCCTCTCTGCACCACACCTTTCTGCACCACTCCGCCAGGAACGAGCCGCCCTCGCCGCCCCCACCGGCGCGCGAGCCTCCGCAGGAAGTGACCCCGCATGACTCGACACAAGCCGAGATCCTGGAGACGGCGCGCGGCGACCGCTGCGCTCGCCTCCGCCGTCATGGTTCTGGGCCTGCCCGCCGTCGGCGCACACGCGGCAGGCGGCCCCAACGCCGCCGCGGACGCCAGGACCACGGCAGGCAGTGCCCGCGCCGCACACGCGGCCGTCAACGTCACCGACGGCGACACCGACACCTACTGGCAGGCCGGAAAGAAGTCGGCCCAGTGGGTCCAGACCGACCTCGGACGGACCGAGCGGGTCCGCGAGATCGTGCTGCGGCTGCCCGAGCACTGGCAGACCCGCAAACAGACGCTGGCGCTCCAGGGCAGCCCCGACGGCAAGACCTTTGCCACGCTCAAGTCGTCGGCGCAGTACGTCTTCGGCCCCGCCGACGACAACACCGTGAGGGTCTCCGTCCCGGCGACCCTCACCCGGTACGTACGGGCCGACTTCAGCGCCAACTCGGTCGCCGGCACCGCCCAGCTCGCCGAGCTGCAGGTCCTCACGACCGCCGCCTCGACCCCCAACCTCGCCCTGGGCAAACCCTTCAGCGAGAGCGGGCACGCCGACGTCTACGGCGCGGCCAACGCCGGTGACGGCGACCGCAACACCTACTGGGAGAGCACCAACAACGCCTTCCCGCAGTGGCTCCAGGTCGACCTCGGTTCATCGGTCAAGGTGAACCAGGTGACGCTGCGGCTGCCCAGCGGCTGGCCGAGCCGCAACCAGACGCTGAAGATCCAGGGGTCCACCGACAACCAGAACTTCACCGACCTCACGGCGTCGAAGGCGTACGCCTTCAACAGTTCCAACGACCAGTCGACGACGATCTCCTTCGACGCGACCACGACGCGGTACGTGCGGGCGCTGTTCACCGCCAACGACGGCTGGCCCGCCGGGCAGGCGTCCGAGCTGGAGGTCTACGGACCGGCCACCGGCGACACCCAGGCGCCCAGCGCGCCGTCCAACCTGGCCTACACCGAGCCGGCCACCGGACAGATCAAGCTGACCTGGAACGCGGCCACTGACGACACGGGCGTGACCGGCTACGACATCTACGCCAACGGCCAGTTGCGGGCGAGCGTCGCCGGGAACGTCCTGACCTACACCGACACCCAGCCGGCCGGCACCGACATCACGTACTTCGTGCGGGCCAAGGACGCCGCGGGCAACGTCTCCGCCAACAGCAACAGCGTCACCCGCAAGGGAGCCAGCGGCGACACCCAGGCCCCCACGGCCCCCGGCAACCTCGCCTACACGCAGTCCGGCAGCGACGTGAAGCTGACGTGGCAGGCGTCGAGCGACAACGTCCAGGTCACCGGCTACGACGTCTACGCCAACGACCAGCTGGTCAAGAGCGTGGCGGGCGACGTGACGACGTACACCGACACCCCGTCGGCGACGGCCACGGTCACCTACTACGTGAAGGCGAAGGACGCCGCCGGGAACGTGTCGGTCGCGAGCAACAGCGTCACCCGGCCCGGCTCCGGCGGCGGCTCCGACCTCGCCCAGGGCAAGCCCATCGAGGCCTCCTCGTACACCTTCACCTACGTCGCCGCGAACGCCAACGACGGGCAGATCGGCACCTACTGGGAGAGCGCGGGCGGCGCCTACCCGGCCACCCTCACCACCAAGCTGGGCGCCAACGCCGACCTCAGCCAGGTCGTCGTCAAACTCAACCCGGACCCGGCCTGGTCCACCCGCACCCAGAACATCCAGGTGCTCGGCCGCGACCAGGACGCGACCGACTTCACCAGCCTCGCCGCGGCGAAGGACTACACCTTCAACCCGGCCACCGGCAACACCGTGACCATCCCGGTCTCCGGCGCAGCCGCCGACATCCAGCTCAAGTTCGCCTCCAACACCGGCGCCCCGGGCGGACAGGTCGGCGAGCTCCAGGTGATCGGCACCCCGGCCGCCAACCCGGACCTCAAGGTCACCGGCATCACCAACTCACCCGCCGCCCCCGTCGAGTCGGACGCCATCAGCCTCTCCGCGACCGTCACCAACAGCGGCAGCAAGGCGTCCAAGGCCACCGACCTCAACTTCACCCTCGGCGGCACCAAGGCCGCCACGGCCGACGTCCCCGCCCTCGCCGCCGGTGGCTCGGCGACGGTCACGGCGAGCATCGGCACCCGGGACGCGGGCAGCTACCCGCTCGGCGCCGAGGTCGACCCGTCCAACAAGGTCATCGAGCAGAACGAGGGCAACAACACCTTCACCCGCTCAGACGCCCTCGTCGTCAAGCCCGTCTCCAGTTCCGACCTGGTCGCCGCACCGGTCGCCTGGACCCCCTCCAGCGCCTCGGCCGGCGACAATGTCGCCTTCACCGTCGCCCTCAAGAACCAGGGGACGGTGGACTCCGCCTCCGGCGCCCACGGCGTCACGCTGACGGTCCAGGACGCGAACGGCGCCACCGTCAAGACACTCACCGGCTCCTACAGCGGCACCATCGCCGCCGGCCAGACGACCGCACCGATCAGCCTCGGCTCCTGGACGGCCGTCAACGGCAAGTACACCGTCAAGACGGTCATCGCCGACGACGCCAACGAACTGCCGGTCAAGCGCACCAACAACACCACCACACAGCCCCTGTTCGTCGGCCGCGGCGCCGACATGCCGTACGACATGTATGAGGCCGAGGACGGCACGGTCGGCGGCGGCGCCAAGGTCGTCGGACCGAACCGCACCATCGGCGACATCGCCGGCGAGGCCAGCGGCCGCAAGGCGGTGAACCTCGACGCCACCGGCGAGTACGTCGAGTGGACCACCCGCGCCGCGACCGACACCCTGGTCACCCGCTTCTCCATCCCGGACGGCAGTGACGCCACCCTCGACGTCTACGTGGACGGCCAGTTCCTCAAGGCGATCGACCTCACCTCCAAGTACGCCTGGCTGTACGGCAACGAGACCGCCCCCGGCAACTCACCCGGCTCCGGCGCCCCACGCCACATCTACGACGAGGCGAACCTCCTGCTCGGCAGGACCGTCCCGGCCGGCTCGAAGATCCGCCTCCAGAAGGACGCGGCCAACACCGCCGCCTACTACGCCATCGACTTCGTCAACACCGAACAGGCGACGGCGATCCCGAACCCGGACCCGGCCGCGTACACGGTCCCGGCCGGCTTCACCCAGCAGGACGTGCAGAACGCCCTCGACAAGGTCCGCATGGACACCACGGGCAAGCTCGTCGGCGTCTACCTGCCCGCCGGTGACTACGACACCTCCAGCAAGTTCCAGGTCTACGGCAAGGCGGTCAAGGTCGTAGGCGCCGGGCCGTGGTTCACCCGCTTCCACGCCCCCGCCTCCCAGGAGAACACCGACATCGGCTTCCGCGCCGAATCCACGGCCAACGGCTCGACGTTCGCGGGCTTCGCCTACTTCGGCAACTACACGTCCCGTATCGACGGTCCGGGCAAGGTGTTCGACTTCTCCAACGTCTCGAACATCACCATCGACAACATCTGGGCCGAACACATGGTGTGCCTCTACTGGGGCGCCAACACCGACAACATGACCATCGAGAACTCCCGCATCCGTGACACGTTCGCCGACGGCATCAACATGACGAACGGCTCCACGGACAACCACGTGGTCAACAACGACGCCCGCGCCACGGGCGACGACAGCTTCGCCCTCTTCTCGGCCATCGACGCCGGCGGCGCCGACGAGAAGAACAACCTCTACGAGAACCTGACCTCCACCCTCACCTGGCGCGCGGCGGGCATCGCCGTCTACGGCGGCTACGACAACACCTTCCGCAACATCCGCGTCGCCGACACCCTCGTCTACTCCGGCATCACGATCTCCTCGCTGGACTTCGGCTACCCGATGAACGGCTTCGGCACCGATCCCACCACGATCGAGAACGTCTCCCTGGACCGGACGGGCGGCCACTTCTGGGGCTCCCAGGTCTTCCCCGCCATCTGGGCGTTCTCCGCCTCGAAGGTCTTCCAGGGCATCA
Organism: Streptomyces sp. NPDC054770; assembly: GCF_053611985.1. Classification (NCBI taxonomy): domain Bacteria; kingdom Bacillati; phylum Actinomycetota; class Actinomycetes; order Kitasatosporales; family Streptomycetaceae; genus Streptomyces; species Streptomyces sp. NPDC054770. Next base: position 48,376 of record NZ_JBSHBL010000044.1, on the reverse strand, counting down.
GGGTCAACGACGTCGACATCGACGACTCCACCTACGGAGGCGTCATGTTCCAGACCAACTACGTCGGAGGCCAACCCCAGTTCCCGGTGAAGGACACGATCTTCACCGACATCTCCATCACCAACAGCAAGAAGAGCGGCGACACCTTCGACGCCAAGTCCGGCTTCGGTATCTGGGCCAACGAACTCCCCGAACCCGGCCAGGGCCCCGCGGTCGGCGAAGCCACCTTCCGCAACCTGCGGATGAGCGGCAACGCCCAGGACATCCGCAACACGACCAGCACCTTCAAGATCAACATCGAGTAGGTCCCGGACGAGGAGAACCGGTACGGGGCCGCCCCCTCAACAGGGGACGGCCCCGCGCCGGCGCCATCAGGCAGTCATTCCACCGTCGACCAACAGGTCGGTGCCGGTCACGTACGACGCCTCGTCGGAGGCGAGGAACAGCACCGCGGCGGAGAGCTCCGCGGAATCCGCGAAGCGGTCCATCGGCACGCGCAGGCGTTCCTGCGCCTGGGCGTCCTCGTCCCACGTGGCCTCCAGGAGCGGGGTGCGCACAATGCCCGGGCAGACGCAGTTCACACGAACGCCCGCGGCCGCGTAGTCCTTGGCCGCAGCCCGCGCGAGACCCCGCACACCGAACTTCGACGCCGAATACGCGACATTCGGGGTCCTGCCCTGGAACCCGGCCGTGGAGGAGATGTTCACGATCGACCCGCCGCCTGCCGCCACCATGCCCGGAATGACGGCGTGCATTCCGTAGAAGGTGCCGTTCAGGTCGACGTCCACCGTGCGGCGGTAGTCGGCGATCGAGAGCTCCGCGGCGGGGAGGAAGGGCCCCGCGACACCGGCGTTGTTCACGAGCACAGTGATCGTCCCGAACTCGCGCTCGGTCTCTGCGACCAGCGCGGCCCACTGCTCCGGGTCGGTCACATCCAGACGGACGAAGCGAGCGGCATCGCCGAGCTCGGCGGCGAGCGCACGGCCCTCCGTCTCCAGGATGTCGGCGATCACCACGCGCGCGCCCTCGGCGACGAAGGTCCGCACATGGGAGGCCCCCATCCCGAGTGCTCCACCGGTGACGACAGCGACCTTCGACTCAAGTCGGCCCATTCGTTCTCAGTCCTTTCACGGCGGGCTCGGCGACTCGCGACGCCGCGACCCTGACTAACTGCTCCCAGATGGGACTGTAGCATCTGGGAGTAAATGGCGACCGGGTAGCATCAGGCGATGTGATCAGGGATTCCAGCGACCTCCGGGCAAGCAGCAGGCGCGCGCTGGCCACCGCCCACGGTGTCCACGTCGGGATGTCGCTGTTCCTCGCGTGGCGCATCTCCGACCGCAACTTCGCCGACGCGCTGAGCGAGTACGAGCTCACACCGCGGCAGTACAGCGTGCTGCTGTCCCTCGCCGCCGACCAGCCGCTGACCCAGACCGAGCTGGTGAACCGCGTCGGGCTCGACCGCTCAGGGATGGGACGTCAGATCGACGACCTCGAGCAGCGGGGTCTCGTCGAACGGCGCCGCAACGAGACCGACCGGCGCGCCCACGCCGTCAACCTCACCGATCTCGGCCGCGCACGCCTCAAGACCGCCGACGCCGCCGTCCGGCGCACGATGACGGAGGTGTACGGCGTGCTCAGCGAGGAAGAGCTGCAGGTACTCGACCGACTCCTGACCCGCATCGTCGAAGAGGCCCCGAGGACGACCGAGCCCCCCAGGTGAACCGGACCGCCACCTGGCCCCAGGGCTGGGTTGTCGGCGGCTTGAGGATCTCAACGCCCCGGGCCGGCAGCCGTTCGTGGCGTGCGTCCACGTCGGTGACCTGGAACTCCAGCGTGAAGCCTCCGCCTGCTGCGGTGGCCATCGAGCCGGGCAACACACGCGGGTGAAGGGGTCGCCCTGGGGCGCGAACTTTTTCGGCCTCAGCTCACCGTGTATTTCAGGTTGTACAGAGCTCCGGCTCCGGTGAATTGCTGTTGTATCTCTCCGTGGCCGGCTTCGTCGGCTCTGATGAACACTGATCCCAGGAAAGACGGCGGCAGACCAGAACCCGGATGTGCTGCGTGCAGCGCCACTTGGACGTCACTGTCGGAGATCGGCAGGAAGATATCCAGATCCTCCGTGTCTCCTTGATGGATCGATATCGTTCCGTGATCGGGAAAGAACTGGACGCCGTCGACCCTGCTCATGACTATCTTGTCCTCCCCGTCAGCGTCCTCGGACTTGACTGCGGTCAACTCCACAAGCTTGGCGAGAAGGTCAGACATGAGATCCTCCAGCTGATACTCGAACGATTCAATCGGCCGCCCCTCTGAGTGGCAGCCTCGCGACTATCTGCTATGCAATAGATTATCTCTGCTCGATACGCTCAGCAATCGCTGGCGTTACTGGTACGCCGCGCTCAGGTGTTCCTGGGCAATTCGGCGTCGGCGGCGGGGTTCTACAGGCCCCGGCAGCGTGCTGGCGGGGCCTGCATCACGGTGGAGTCCACCGGTGTCCCAGTCGATCGCGCCGTCCGCGTCGGCGGCCGCCTGGGCCACTTGCCGGTGGTCCCACCACCGACCGCACGGGCTGTCGCTCACCGGCAGCAGCGGCTCCAGCTGTGCCCACTGCCCGTCCGGCGGATCTCCCCGCCTGGTCATGCTCCGGACGCCGACCCAGGCCGGTGACCGGACACGGCCCGGCGTCAGGACGCGGCAGCAGCCCGCAGGTCTTCGGCCGTCAGCAATGACAACAGGCTGATGCCCTCTGCCTTGAGGGCCTCGGCACCGCCTTGCTCCCGGTCGATCACGCACAGCGCCTCATCCACCTGCGCGCCCAGGTTCCGCAGGTCCGTGGTCGACAGCACGATCTGCCCACCGCTGGTGACGACGTCCTCGACGACCAGCACCTTCCGGCCCGCAACCTCCGCACCCTCGGCCAGACGGCACGTGCCGTACGGCTTGGCCTGCTTGCGCACGAACGCGCAAGGAAGGCCCGTGTGTCGGCCGAGCGCGGTCACGACGGGGATGCCGCCCATCTCCAGGCCGGCCAGCACCTCTGTGCCGGACGGAACCAGAGGGGCCATCAGCCGGGCGATCTCGTCCAGCAGGACGGGATCCGCCTCGAACCGGTACTTGTCGAAGTACTCCGTGGCGGTACGTCCCGACCGGAGCGTGAACCGGCCGGTCAGATGAGAGGCGGCATGGATACGGCGAGCAAGGTCAGCATTCGTCACAGGCAATCACCCTCCCATCCTCCCCACCTGACCACCACACTGGCTCCCCCCTCCGGGGTTCGAGCCAGCCGCTTCCGTATAGGTGAGCCGGCACGAGTGAGTTGTCACCGACCGGCGGATGACCGCCCCACCGCCTTCTGCGCGTCGACTGCCGCCAGCACCGCGTCGGCCAGCTCTGCGGCGGACCGTCCATCACCCGCGTCGATGCGATCCATGTCCAACCTGTCGAGGGCATCGATCATGAGTGTCTGGTAGCACTCTGTACGGGCCAGGAACTTGTCCATCAGGTGCTGTTCCTCGTCTGTGGCTGCCTCATACCGGCCCGCTGCATGAACGCGGGCGCGTATCACGGTGTCGTCCGCGGTGAGCCACACGGCGGCCGTGTGCGGGATCCGCAGCCTCGCGACGCGCACGGGCCAGAGTGCCGACCCCTCCAGGACCAGGCCCGTCCTGCCGCTGCCCTCGACCGCATGGGCCGTGATCAGCTCCTCGATGCGGGGCCACAGCCGATCGTAGTGGCCGAGTACGGACGTGATCAGTTCGTCGACCGTGAGCGATCCGTAGTGTTCGGCGACATGGGCCGGCACCTCCCGCTCCGGGGTTCTCCAGGGTCGTCCGGGGTGCCTGGCCAGTCCGTCAGTAGTCAGGCACTCGAACCTGAGTTTCTCCGCCACCGCTTGGGCAACGGTCGATTTCCCGACGTTCGACGTCCCGCCGACCAAGACCACCCGCACATCGCGCATGGCGAGGACCCTACTGATCCTTGCCGAACGATGCCTGCGGCCCCCGGAGACAGCCGACGCAGCAAGCCAGTCTCAGGCACCCGTGGGCTGCCCGGTGGGAAGAGGGCCTGCCTACTGCCGAGCGGCGAACCTTCGTACTGCGCGATTCCGGGAGGGTTCCGACCGAACTCCACGCTTGCCTATGGGACGTGGGGTACCGGAGCGGAAGCCGCGAAGGAAACGTGAAGGTCTGATTGGCGTGATTCAACTCCTGGGAAGTCATACAGGCGCTGTGATCATCGCGAAGGGAGAACGGCTTGTGACGCTCGTAGCGCCTCCTCCGATCCCGAGGGCAGCCCGGTCACTTCCCTTCCTGGGGCACACTGCACAACTGCTCCAGGACAACCTCGCTTTCATCGCCTCCCTCCGTGACCAGTACGGCCCACTGGTCGAGATCAGTCTCCAACCGGGCTCGCGGACCATCGTGGTGCAGGACCCGGCACTCATACGGATCATGCTCACCGACCTCGCTCCTCGCCTCGACAAGGGCCGCTTCTTCGAGAAGATGGGCGGTCTCATGGGCGAGTCCGTGGTCACCGCCTGCGGGCCGGACCATGTGCGCAGGCGCCGCCAGCTCCAACCCGCGTTCGCCCGAACCGAGATCGTCCGCTACGTCGACGTCATGCGGACCGAGACGGCCGCCGTCGTCGACGGCTGGAGCAGCGGTCAGGTCGTCGACGTACGCGAGGCGATGGTCGGCCTGTCACTCGACATGCTGACGAAAACCGTCTTCTCCGGCAGCATCGTTGGAGAAACGTTCCGTCAGCTGCGCCGCAACTTGGCCATCGTGATGAACAGCGTGGGCATGCACATCATGCTTCCCGACTGGGTCGCGCGCCTGCCGCTGCCGATGAACCGGCGGTTCGCCCAGGCCCGCGACGCCGTACGGGCCACCGTCCACGAGGCAGTCGCCGACCTGCGGGCCGGGGGAGAGCGCGGCGGCGACATGCTGTCCACGCTGCTGGAGGCCGAGGACGAGGCGACCGGCCGACCGCTGAGTGATGCGCAGATCTCCTCCGAGATCCTCACACTCGCGGTGGCGGGAACGGAGACGACGGCGAGTGTGCTGTCGTGGGTGCTGTACGAACTCGCCCGTCAGCCCGACATCGAGGACCGCGTCCTGCACGAGTTGAACGTGGTCCTCGGCGACCGTCCCATCGCCTTCGACGACATCACGCGGCTGCCCTATCTGAACCGGGTCATCACCGAGGCGCTGAGGCTCCACCACACCGGTTGGATCGTGACCCGGCGTACCCTCACCGAGATCACGCTCGGGCAGTGGACGCTTCCCGCCGGCACGGACCTCGCCTACTGCCAGCATGCCCTGCACCGTGACCCGGCCCTCTACCCTGAGCCGTTGCGGTTCGATCCGGACCGGTGGCTGGACGCGTCCCAGTCACCACCGCCGGGAGCCTTCCTCCCCTTCGGGGCCGGCAAGCACAAGTGCCTGGGAGACAGGTTCGCGACCACCGAACTGATCACCGCGGTGGCCACCATCGTGCGGCGCGTACGGTTCTCGCTCGCCCCCGGCCAGACCGTCCAGCCGGTGGCACGCGCGACGGTCCGCCCAGGGACGATGCTGATGACAGCACAGCTACGCCATCCCTCGGCCGGCAAGTAGGCCACGGACCAACGCGCCGGCACTCCGCCGGAGAGGACCAGGCACCCCCGATGCCACCGGCCGTCCATGGCTGGGGCGTGCCGCCGGTCAGCGACCGGGACCGCAAATGCGGGCAGGAGCACTTGCCCGAAAGCGCGGTCGTGTTGGCCGTCAGGACGGGACCTGGTGCGTCAGGAGTGCCCCTGCGGCTCTTCAGTCACAGCGGTGGTCCCGGGTAGAACGACAAGAGGCGAGAGGACGGTACATGCAGTCATACGCACGCTCAGACACGGGGCCCGAACGCGACGGGGAATCGGGCTCTTCTCTCCGTCCGGCCACCTTGCGTCCGACCGCGGTGGACCGACTGGCGTACCTCCAGGCGACGGCGGGCAATGCGGCGCTCGCCCGCGCCGTCCAGCGCGACCGGCACCAGCACACGGCCGGCTGCGGGCACGGCGCGGAGGAGGACGTCGTCCAGCGGGACACGGTCGCCGACGCCCTGCGCTCGCCGGGCCGTCCGCTGGACCCACGCATCCAGAAGCACGCGGAGCGTGGGCTCGGCATCGACCTCGGCCATGTCCGGGTGCACTCCGACGCGGTGGCCCAGCGCTCGGCGGTGCAGCTCAGCGCCCGCGCCTATACCACCGGCAGTGACATCATCGTCGGTCCGCAGGGTGCGGACGACGAGACGATGTACCACGAGCTCACCCACGTCAAGCAGCAGGCGGCCGGTCCGGTGGCGGGCAGCGACGACGGGTCCGGGGCACGGGTCTCCCACCCCGACGACCCCTTCGAGCGTGAGGCCGGCGAGAGCGGCCGCCAACTCGCCCGGGGCGCCGGCCCCGACCTCGCGACACCGGCGACGGACCGCGCGGATGCCATGTCGGACTCCGCTCCCGTACAGGCGAGTGCGGCTTCCGTGCAGCGGTATGTCGAGATCAGTCCGGGCGACGGCGGCTACCCGACCAAGCAGCCCGACAACTGGGACTTCGCCCGGCAGACGAAGAACGACCAGGGCAGCTGGTTCGACGAGCACGACCCGCCCACCCCGCACTACGTGTACGAGGGCGCGGTCCCGCTGCGGGTGTCCGACGACTTCACGCTCGCCGTTCCGTACGCCGAGGCGAAGGCCGAGCCGAAGACCTTCTTCGCCACGGACGCGAAGATCTCCGCCGCCAACAAGGATCTGCCGGGCAGATCGAAGGGCAGGGGCATATCGCTGACCAAGACCGGCCGTTCGCTGAAGTTCGACGGCGGCGGCCGCAAGGTGCAGCTCTTCGAGGTGCAGCCGAAGGCGCGGTTGCAGAAGAACGGTCCGAAGACCAAGGGCCTGGAGGTCCGGGTACCACAACGCTGCAACGACATGGCCACGTTCGTGACCGGGCAGTCCGCGCTGGAGAACAGGGGCACCAACAAGTACTGGGTCACCCTGGGCAAGGCGCTGGACGTGCTCACCCCCGGCCAGAACTACGCGGCCGACATGGAGAACGCCCTGGAGAACGAAGACGTCGAGACCTACAAACGGCTGACGTCGTCGATGCCTCGCGCCTTCCAGGACCTGATGGCGAGCGACCCGGACCGGATGGAAGAGGCGCTGCGCCATGTGGAGATCAACCAGCACGCGCCGATCCCGAAGGCCGGCGGCGTCATGATGGTGATGGGGCAGGGCGACGAGGCGCAGGAGGAAGAGGCCAGGAAGGCCAACCGGGCGGCGCGCGAGGCGGGCACCGAGGATCCGCACTACGCCTACCACTTCGCCGGTGTGGTGGCGAAAAGCGGCAGCGACTACGTCACGATGGAGAACTACGCCCGCGAGCAGCCGCAGGGCAAGTCCACGCACAGCGGCGGCGACCCCCTCTGGTACTTCCGGATGTACGGCAAGCCGAACCCGCAGTCCTGGCACAAGACCTGGGCCACGGAGGGCGCGACCGGACTGGTGGGTGCGAAACTGTCGATCACGTTGAACGGCTGAGGGCTTGGCTCAGGCCCCGCGGTGGGCGGGTCATGCGGGGCTCGATCGATGACCACGCGGTCGTCGTCGGTCTCTCGCCGCGGCACCGACGGCCCGCCCTCTGCACTCATCTCACGGTGACCGCCGAGGCCGCCGCGACGGCCGCCCCACTCGTCGTCGGCATGTCACCTTCCCGAGCTCTTGTCCGGTGCGGACTACGACGCCACGAAAGCCGCGGGCATCGACTACTGAACTTGAACTCGTGATGTCGCCTCGCGGGCTGAGGTGTGTCAGATGTGGGCCCTGATTTGCTGCACTGGATGTCCGAGTGCGTCCCCGATGGCGTTCAGTTCCTCGTCGCTGAACCAGGCGCGCTCGGGGTTCCAGATGGCGATCTCGAATCGAGCGAAGCCACAGGGCCAGTCGTAGTCCAGTGCGTCCAGCGAGGTCGCGGTGCCGCAGCAGGGGACCACCACGGCGAGGGTTGCGAAGCCGTCGTCGCAGTGGGCTTCGAGTAGGTCGCCCCACCACTCGGTGTCGATCGACGCGCCGCAGTGGGGACAACCGATCTTCTGCAGATTCTGACCACAGTCGACAACGGTGAGTGTGTCGTGCCAGGTGACGTCGATCTCGACGTCGACGCCGCCGGGGAGCCCGGGGGCCAGGTCCTCCACGATCGACGCAGTACGGTCAGCCGCGGCCTGCTCGGGCTGCCAGTGCGGGTCGGTCGGAATGACAGAGAGGACGTCGTCGCTCATGGGCTCACTCGATTCGTCGGGCGGGAACCTCATCCAGGCGACGCGATGCTACTGATCACGCGTGCGGGTGGCAGGTTCCCAGCTGGTCACGCGTCGAGGGCCAGACCGGTGCCGGTGAGACAGCCGTCGAGCAGCTGGGGCCGATACTGCAGCATCTTGAGCTTGCGTTTCACGGTCCGGGTGATCTGCTCCAGGTCGGCGGCGCCGAGGTTGCCGAGGTCGTGCTTGACCAAGGACCGCACGCCGTCCTGCGGGTTCAGGTCCGGGGCGTAGGCAGGTAGCTGGAACACCGTGAGCCAGTCGGTGTTCGCCGCGAAGAACTCGCGTAAGTCTGCGGTCAGGTGAATGCGGACGTTGTCCCAGACCAGCACGATCGGACCACCCAGCTGGATCCGGGCGCGGACCAGCAGGTCACGAAAGTCTCGCGAGCCGAAGCCCTTGGGCTGGTTCTTGCGTCCGCGGTATTCGCGGACTGCGTAGATCAGCCGCGACCGCTTACCCGCCTTGTAGCAAGTCATGCCCACCATGGACACCCGGCCCGAGCCTCGGCCTCTGACGCGCACCACCGGGGTCTGGCCGATTCGGCCCCAGGTCCTGGCGTGCGGCGGCGTCAGCGACTGGCCGGCCTCGTCTTCGAAGACGATCCAGCCGTTGCATGCCGGCGCGGTGCTCTTACCCGCGGCCAGACCTGTTTCTTCCGCAGCTCCACCTCGTCATCGTCACGCTCGATCGCGCGGCGAGCGGGCTGCTGCCACGACCAGCTGTGACGCTTGAGCAGTCGCCACGTGCCCTCCACCGTGTACGAGATACGGAAGATCCGACCGATCAGTTTCTTGACCCGCGCCAGGGTCCATCGCTGGTCAGCCCAGCCGTGTGCGAGCGGTCCGCGCTCCAACTCCCGCTCCAACCTGGCGACCTGGGCAGCACCGAGCCTCGGCCTACCGGGCGACCCCTTCGAGGCGACGCCAGCCACCCCACCCTCACGCCACTGCCGCCGCCACCGTTCCACCGATCTTTCTGACACCCGCAGAGTGGCGGCGATGGCCTTGTTCCTGTCCCCTGCTTCGAACCGAGCCACAGCATCCAGCCGCACTCGCTCCCGGGCTTCCCTCTCGGTGTCGGTCAAGCCGCCACCCTGCGCGTACCTCACATCCCAGGGCTACCGGTACCGACACCCAGCTGTCAGGCGAACGGCACCGACATCACTCAATCAAGTTCAATAGCTGATTTGTTCCGGTGGGTCAAGTCACGATCTGTCGGAGCGTGACTCTGTGGTGTCGGCGGGGCTTACTTGAAGTGCGGGCCTTGCCGGATGGGAAATCCGGAGTGTGAGTGAGGTAGTCCGGTGGGACGGGAATCCCGGTGAGGGTTTTCTTTTTCTGCTGGAACCGCAGGCTGTCCTGGCCGGATGGTCCGGTGTGAATGGTTCACTGATTATCGTCCGGAATCGGTTTTCCGGGGCAGGTAGAGAAATCCCATGTATCGACAGGAGAGAGTCCATGACCCGTATTTTTCGCTTCAGCAGTGGTGTCCGTTCCGGTCGGCGGGGCTTCGGCCTCGCGGCGCTTGCGGCCTCGGCCGTGGTGGTCACCGGGGGTGTTGTTCTTCCGGTGTCTGCCGCGGTGGCCGCCCCGATGCCCGCGGCGCATGCCGTGAGCTTCGTCCAGGGTGGCGGGGCCGGTGGTGACGGGGGTGCCGGTGGCGGCGGCCTGATCGGTGGCGGTGGGGGCTCGGGCGGCTCCGGCGGCGGCAGCGTGCTGGGTACCGGCGGTGACGGTGGCAGGGGCGGCAACGGAGGCGACGGCATCCTGTCCGGCGGTGGGGGCGGCGGTGGCGGCGGTGGCGGTGACGGTGTCGTCGGCGGCAACGGCGGCTCGGGCGGCAATGGCGGCGGCGGCCTGTTCGGCGGCAGCGCAGGCTCCGGCGGCTCCGGCGGCGACGGCATTGTCAAGGGCGGCAACGGAGGCAGGGGCGGCAACGGCGGCTTCGGTGTCTTCCAGGGCGGCAGCGGCGGCAAGGGCGGCGCAGGCGGGCTCGGCGTCCTCTTCGGTGGCTTGGGCGGTGCCGGCGGCTCCGGCGGCGGCAGCATCTTCTGACCGTCTCGCCCTGGTGGGGCGGAGGCCCGCGCGGCCTCCGTCCCACCCCCCCGGCCCCCCGAGGGCGTCATTGACCAGTGCGCGGTGCCGGACGGTCGGCGCAGCGCCCGCGGAACCACCACCTCGATCAAGGAATACGGAGAATCCCCATGTCCAGAACTCGCTGGCAGCGTCCGCTCGTCCTGGCGGTGGCTTCGCTGGCCCTGGCGGCGGGCACTGCGTGTGCCGCCCAGGCGGCGCCGGGCGTCACGACAGGCATCAGTCAGACGGCTCCGGCTGCCTCGTCCCACTGCGGTCAGGGCGGCGAGGGCGGCCGGGGTGGGGAAGGCGGGCAGGGCGGTGCACCCGGCCGACCGGGAGAGCCCGGAAAACCGGGAAAGCCTGGTTGCTTCGCGTTCGGTGACCTGCCCGACAAGCCCGGGTCGGACCTGACGGGCATGGACAGGATACGGATCGTGCTGACCGTGGAGTCCGGACAGGCGAAGAAGGCCGACGTCGTCAAGAAGTACAAGATCTCCGGGAAGGAGTTCGACACCTGGAGCAAGCAGTTCCACGACGGGGACTGGACCGCTCTGCTGGGTCTGAATTCCCTCATCGGATCCTGAGGAAATTTCCCCGATATCCCGGCCCGCTCCGGTGCGGGCCGGGATATTCCTGTCAAGCCCCGAGTTCGCGGGTCGTGACGGCACGGCCCATGACCGGGTTTATTGGATGCAGCGGGAATTGCGGTACGGAAAACAGTTCTTTGGAAAGGGGAATGCCATGGGTACGCGTTCTTGGAAGGTCCGTCTCGGTCTCACGGTCTCGGCCGCGCTCACCGTCGGTATGGCGGCCGGCGCGCTGGCACCGGCCGCGACGGCGGCGCCGCAGGACCGTACGGCCGCAGTGGCCGCCGGGCAGTTGACCGCAGGCAGCGCCCGGCCGGGCGGCGGAAGCCTGTCCGGTGGCAGCGGGTTCGGCGCTGTCGAGGCGGGCGGGGGCAGTGTGCGGATCGGTGACCGGGTGTGTGCGGGCAACTGCAACGGGACCGTCAACGGAAGCAACGGCAGCCAGGGCGGGATCTGCGCCGGACTGTGCAACGGCAGCGGGGGCGGCGGCACCGGCGTGCCCGGTGCGCCCGGTCGTGAAGGCGGTACCGGCGGCGCGGGCGGGATCTGCGCCGGGATCTGCGGTCACAGTGCGGGCGGCGGTACCGGTGGCACGGGCGGGACTGCGGTGGGTACCGGGGACGGCGGCCGGGGCGGCACGGGCGGCACCGGCGGGATCTGCCTGGGGCTCGGCTGTGAGAGCGGTGGCATGGGCGGCGCGGGCGGCACCGGCGGCAAGGGCTGACGGACCATGCCCGGACAGACGAGAAGGGCTGCGACCCGCTGTCGGTTCCTCTGCCGGGCGCGCCACTCTTCGAAGGGCAGAAGGGGGGCGCGGCGACAGGCTGCCGTCAGGGCCCTGTGCCCTGTGGACCCGGTGCTTGTTGGCCACGCGCCTCGAAGCGGCCCCGTCGGTGGGCAGGAGGAGCTTGCTGCTCATCTGTGCCGGTGGTGTCATGGGCAGTCCTGGCCGGCCTTCCGCCGAGGCTGCCGGCGCACATGGATGTGTCGCTCAGCCGCTTGCTCCGGTCGCCGCGGGCGGACACACGGCCGGTTCGAGCAGCGACAACGTTCGCTGCTGCGCGTCGAGGGCGGCGCGGATGCCGACCGGCATCGGCAGGTTCGGGCCGGCGTGTCCGAACTCGACGTTGCCCAGGACCGGGATGTCACGGTCGCCCAGGACGTCGAGGACGATCTCGGCCAGGGACGGGGACGCATCGGGTGAGTCGAGTCCGTCGATCGCGTGCGGGATGCCCACGACCATGCCGCAGATCCGGTCGAGGATGCCGGAGTGCCGCAGTACCTGCAGGTAGCTCCATACATACGGCGCCTGGCCGCCGGTCTCCTCCCAGAACAGCACCGCGCCGTCGAACCATTCGAGCGGCAGCGCGTAGCGCGTCGCCTGTGCCAGCACGATGCGATTGATCACCCCGCCGATCAGCCGGCCCTCGGCGCGGCCGGCACGCCAGCACTCCCACGCCGTGCCGGCCGGCAGGGAACCGATCGCCTCGCCGCCGGTGAGCAGCGTCGAGTAGAGCCTTTCGAGTTCCGCTCTGCGCGCTGCGGGTACGGCCTGCCAGTGCCCGCCGAGCCCTGGGGTGGCCAGGTCCGCATGGAAGCCGACCAGTCCCGTGCGCGCGTAGAGCACGAGATGCAGCAGCGAGATGTCGCTGTAGCCGAGGATCGGCTTGGGATCGGCAGCGATCGCCTCGATGTCGATCAGATCGAGGTAGCCGAGTGCCGTCTGACCGCCGTCGTGCGCGATGATCGCGCGCACCTCGGGATCACGCAGCAGCGCATTGAACTCCGCGGCGATCTCCGCGGGTGCGGCCGCGCTCCACCAACGGCCCCGCCCAGCTTCGAGCAGCGGTGCCCGGCGCACGCGGAACCCCATCCGCTCGAGCACGGCCACCGCCTGCTCGAGGTCGGGCTCGTACACGGCATGGAGCGGCCCGGACAGCGATGCGACAACGACGAGATCTCCGGGCCTCAGAGCACGGGGCCGAAGCAGCTCGGGCAGCGCGGTATCGGGCACCGAGGCAGTATCCCGGCCCCCTTCGGCACCACGCGACACATTTACCGGGCGGCAGGCGGTCCCTGCCCGCACACCCGGGCCGCTCCCCGCCCCTGAGCCGCCACGGCGATCCTCGGTGAAGTCCCCGTGCTCAGGGATATCCGGGCCGGTCCTCTCGCACGGGCGCCGTCCGCACCCAACGGTGCCTCGTGCGGCGTGCTGCATCGGCCAGGGCCAAGTCGCGGACAGTGGGCAGCGGGCAGCGGGCGGACGCTCGGCGCGCACGGGGTCGCACCCGCGCACCGGCCCTTGGCACCCAGTCCAAAGCCCCTCGCTCGGAGACGGGACCCGCCCCGGAGCCGGTACGCCGTTCCCGCCTCTGCAGACAGCACAGCTGCGACACGTGCCGCGGCTTCGTCGGCCAGCGCTCCGGGCCGGCCCTGCACGCCTTCATGACAGCTTCGTCGTCGCTGCGCGCGGATCGGTCCTGGGCCTGCCCGTTACCGGCAAACCCGTGCCGGCCTGGTAGAAACTCTTCAGAAAGGGAGGGCCATGGGCGGCTTCAAGTGCGGATGCGGCAACGTCTTCAGCGGTTCCCGCAACCCGAGTCAGCAGTTCCGGCTCGTCCCTGACGAGCTCTTCGACCAGATCGCCTGGCCCGCCCCTGCCGATCTCGGCACCCAGGAGCGGCAGCGGGCCGTGGAAGCGTCGTTCTCGTCGCTGTACGTCTGCGGGAACTGCGGGCGCCTTCACAGGGACGGTGAGAGCGGAACGGTCATCTCGTATGTCGCAGGTGACTGTCCGCCCCGCATCTGGGCCGACTTCACCCTGCGGGACGGCATCGGCCGGGTCCTCCTCTGCCAGGACAGGAGCCTGGCTGACATCCGCCGGCAGAAGCTTCTCCTCAACCCGCCTCTGCCCGTGGTCCTTTACGACGGATCGGGTGCCGAGGCGTCGGGGGAGGCGGAGTTCGGCCTGGACGCCTGCGGCAGCTACGACGAATCGCTCTGGGCGGTCAGGCTGGACGACCGCTCCACCTGAGGATCCGGTGGCGGCGTCGCGGCCGGGGACGCAGACCCGCACCACGGCCATGGGCGGCTCCTCTTCAGCCGTTTCCCACCGACAAGGCCGCAGGCTGGGCAGGCCAAGGGCTCGTGCAGGTCGGGGCGTCGTTCCCGGCGTACGGCCAGGCATCTGAACGGTGCTGGCGCGAGAACGCCTGGCCGACGACGTGACGGAGCCTGCCCAGGCCTTTGACGCCCTGGGCGGCGTTGCGGGAGATCACCGGCAGGATCCGGCGCCCGCACAGCTCCTGGCGGTTGCGGCTGGCGTCATATCTCCCGTCGCCGAGCAAGGCGTCGGGCCGACCGGGCTTCCCGGCAGCCGGCGGAACCCTTTGGCCAGGGCCAGGGTCCGGGTGACCTCATCGACGCCGGTGGCGGTGGCGGTGACCGGGGCGGGGCCCCACGGCCGTCACACCCAATCCCCGATCCCCGATCCCCGATCCCCGATCCCCGCCTTCATCTCCGCACACAGGGGGCTCCAGACGTCCTGCCGACTCCTGTTGGGGCCTGTTGGGGCTGGGGGCGGCCGAATCGGCTTGTCCCGCGGACACGGCTCGCCGCGAATGGGCCAAGAAGGGCAAGCCGTTCTGCCTGATCGGCGATTCCGGCACCGGCAAGTCCCACCTGCTGATCGCCCTGGGCACGGGGGCTGCGATGCATGGCTTCCGCGTCCGCTACGTGCAGGCCGCCAAGCTCGTCAACGAGCTGGTCGAAGCCGCCGACGAGAAGCAGCTGTCGAGGACGAGCGCCCGCTACGGCCGTGTCGGTCTTTTACGCATTGATGTGCTCGGCGTGCATCCGAACCCGCAGCTCGGAGGTGGCCGGCCTGTCGCTGAGCCATAGGGGTTGGGGATCCCCGTCGCCTTCATCGGGTGTGATCATCCGGCCGGGAGGCATCACTGAGCGGCTCCGATCAGGCGGTCACGGAACTGCTGGAAGGCATGCCGGCCTGATGCTTGCCCCGGCGTGATCAGGTCGCCGTCTGCGCAGTCGAGGACTTTGCACTGCAGTGCTTCGGCCAGACGGAAGACGGGCGTGAGCATGTCGTCGCCGGAGCCCTGGACGTGGAGCATGATCGAATCCACTGGGTCTTCCGAGCCGATGTCGAGTTCGATCGACCACGTGGGACCGGAACGTTCGCCCCACGTGGGGTCCGAGATATCAACGCCGGGAACGGCCTGGGCGACAGCCGCGAGCACGTCGCGTCGCCGGCCCAACGGGTCCGCAGGGCAGTCGGCAGGAAGCTCGTGGATCGAGGTGATGTCGTCGGGCAGGCGGAGGAGGAGCAGGTCCCAGCTCATGGTGGCCTTTCAGGCAGGACTCAAGCAGCAGTTGCGGTGGGTCAGATCACGCCGAGCTGTTCTCCGGGAGGCCGTGGCAAAAGCACGTTCCGCAACTGGCGCATGTTCGCATGCCAGGTGCCGCCATCCGGCTCGGCCCATAGCTCCATCAGCTCGGACGGCTCGGTCATGACACGGTCGAGGGCCCGGAGGGCGAGATCGCGCAGGCCGGTGAGATCGGGAAGGGGCTCTTTCGGCCCATAAACCGGATCGGCAGGCTCACCCCCCGGACACTGCGCCGCGACGAGGGCGGCCGCGGCCACCGCTACATCTGATGCGGGCGCTTCGAGGTAGTCCGCAGTGTCGATCGCACATGTGAAAGCACTGCGAACGATGCCCTCGCGTTCGCCTGCGAGTGCCTCGTCAAGGTCGCCGCAGAAGTCCGCCGCGGTGTCGTTGTCGAAAGGGCCGGCGTCCCAAGTTCCCATAGAGTCTCCCGATCATGGCGTTGACCGGGGAATCCTGACAGAGGCCACTGACAGCGGCCGCACGGTCCGGACCAGGCTGAGCAGGAACTGCGGACCGGTGTGGTCGAACTGCTTTGGAGGGCGGGTCGCGGAAGAAGCGTGCCAGCTGTCCGGCTTCGGCAGCGAGGCCACTGCGCTGCGCGAGACACTGGGGACGGCACGTACGCGTGCACTGGGCTGGCCTGCCGGCGGAGGCGGTGCGGCAGGTGAAGGGCTCGGCCGCTCCCGTGGGGGGCTGACCACCAAGGTCCACCTCGCCTCGGACGCCAGGCGTCGTCCGTTGTCGCTGGTCATCACGCCAGGCCAGCGGGCGGACTGCACCCAGTTTTTTGGCGGTGAAGGAGAAGATCCGGGTGCCCAGAACTGGGTTGAGGCGTCCGCGTCGCACGCCTGACAGCGTGAGTGCCGACAAGGCGTACAGCAACCGCGCCACCCGCTACGACAAGCGCGGATACGTCTACCTGGGCACCGTTACCGCTGCCGCAGTCATGATCTGGCTCCGGTCGTGATCAAGACTGCCCAGCCCGGTTGCCGGCGCCCCAGAAGAACGGGCCGGCTGTCGGCGTAACTGTGATGTCCCAGCCGAGTTCGCGAAGCTGTCTTTCCAGCTCTGCCGGCTCATACGGAACTTTTACGATGCGGTAGGCCGTCCCATCAGGGGTGCGCCGCTGGATGGTGGACGATGCCGGGCCCCCGACGAGCTCCTGTGGCGTTCGGTAGTGGTCATCGACGAAGAACACCCGGCCCTGCGGCGTGAGGGCAGCGGCCACCAGAGACCAGAATGACTGGAATCGCCTGGCCGGCACGTGCGAGAGCCAGCATCCCATGAAGACGACGTCATAACGGCGGTCAGGTTCCCAGGCGAA
Source organism: Streptomyces sp. NPDC054770 (assembly GCF_053611985.1). Lineage (NCBI taxonomy): Bacteria > Bacillati > Actinomycetota > Actinomycetes > Kitasatosporales > Streptomycetaceae > Streptomyces > Streptomyces sp. NPDC054770. The sequence continues at coordinate 31,633 of NZ_JBSHBL010000044.1, read as the reverse complement.
CAGGTCAGCCTCGACGAATCTCACCTGGGCACCATCAGAGACGCGGCCCGCGGCGATCGCGAGCATTTCCGGGGACGCATCGACGGCAGTGACGTCGCTGGCGTGGCGGAGCAGCTGAGGGGTCCAGGTACCGGGACCACAGGCCAGTTCCAGCACGCTGCCCGCCGGCCGGAACGCGTCGAGCGCCTCCGCCAGTTCAGCGCCACCGGGAAGATCGAGTAGCTGGTCAAGATAGTCCGGCGCAAGGGCGCTGTAGTAGGCACGCTGTTCGGCCAGGAGCCGTTCCTGAGTTGATCCGGTGTTCATAGCGCCACTGTGGGACTTGTCCCAGGGGCAAGGTCAACCCTCAGAAGGAGTGGCCAGGGTCTGTCCGGCGGATCATGGGAGGGAGCTTCGTGGGCTGCTCGTTCGATCTCCCGCTGCCTTGTGCACCAGGAGCCCCAGCCGCATGCTGACGAAGTGGCTGTGTCCGATGAAGTGCGAGCAATGTGTTTCACGTCGTTTTCCCCTGAAGAGGTGGATCTCGCACTGCGGGTCCTGAAGACATACGACGGGGAGGAAACGGACCAAGTGCATCGAGCTGTAATCGCCTTGAGCGGTGGCAACTTGTACAGACTCGCTTCCTGGGTCAACGGGGTCACGCCGCCGCTCGGTCAGCTCTTCTGGATCGCCGGCGCCATGCAGCCAGACGCTACCGAGAGGCAGGTTTCCGCCGCCAGGTGGCTCAACAGCTTCTATGACAAGAATCGCCTGGCTCCGCCTGGGGAAGCGGGCTGATCAAAGGCGGAGCCACAGGCGGATCGAGGCCGCTGTGACCGTTCCCTGGAAGACGTAGGATCGCTCGTCGCAGCGTGTGGCCAGAAGCCCGTGAGTGCTTGAGCCTGTTGATCGTGCGCTCCACCTCATTGCGGCGCCGGTACATCTCCGGGTTGATACCAGTGGGTCGACCACCGTCTCTGCCTCGACGTTGGCGGTTGGCACCCTGATCTCTCGGCTCGGGAATGGTGTGCTTGATCTGTCGCCTCCGCAGGTAGCGGCGATTCCTGCGTGAGGCTGTCGCCCCAGTGGCCGGGAGTAGTCGGCAGGGCCAACGGTCGTCGGCCGCCCTCACCAGCGAGGTGGATCTTGCTGGTGAGGCCGCCGCGGGAACGGCCGAGACCTTCGTCGGGGTGGTGCTGGCGCGGGACCGAGCGCCTCTTGGGGATTCGCGGCACCCGGCGAGGCGCCCCGGCCGCATGCTGATGAGCCCGGCAAGAGGTGGAGTCCACACTCACCATGCTCCAGTCGATGCGTTCTTGGGCATCCGCGTCGGCAAGGACGGCCCGGAGAATCCGATCCCAGGTTCCGTCTGCCGACCACCGGCGGTGCCGCTCATAGACCGTCTTCCAGCTACCGAACCGCTCCGGCAGGTCCCGCCACGGTACCTCGGTGCGACCCGGAACAAGATCCCGTTGATCACCGTACGGTGATCACTCCACCGACCGCCCCGGCGACCGGACTTCGGCAGATGTGGCACCAACCGCGCCCACTCATCGTTCGTCAGATCGCCGCGCCCCACGCCCAGAACAATGATCCCGACGCAGGGCGAGCAACATGATCCGCCGGACAGGCCCCAGGTCGTGTCCGCGAAGTGGGTTGGTAGTTGGTCGGTTCGTGGTGCGTCGTCATGAGCTGACTGATCAGGCGTGGGCGGTGATCGGGCCGTTGCCGGCTCCGTCACTGTCGCCTGTCTCCGGTTCTGGCTTTCTTGATCTTGCGGATACGGCCTAGGGCGGTTTGCGGAACACTCACGCACATGGACCCTGGCTCGGGGTCTGTTCCTGTTGGCCGGTGTTCCGTTGAGAGTGCCCTGTTCGGTTTCGTCAGGGCCGGAGAGGTCGTGCAGAGCCGGCCGTCCGGGCTCGGCTGTCCAGTACCGGGCTCGGGCCGCAGCCAGGCCTCTGCAGCTGTTCAGGGCTCTCTTGGCTCGCCGAGTGTGCGCTGGAGGCCTGGCTCGATGTCCGGGGTGCTGATCGAGCCGTAGCCGAAGACGAGGCCAGGGCGTGCAGAACGGTCTGCAGTCACCTCTGCCAGGGTGTGGACGGCCACGCCGGATGCGCGGGCCCGGCGTGTCCTTGCTGCGAGGTTACCGGGGTCGGCGAGGGGGCCCCGGGTGAACGCGGTCACGTGCAGGCCCGCGGCGGTCGGCACCGGCTCTGCCAGGTCTGCGAAGCGGTCGGTGAGCGTACCGACAACGACCTGGTGGCGGGCCGCGTATGTGTGCTGCATCCGGCGGATGTGCCGGGCGAGCAGCCCGTCGTCGACGAAACGTGCGAGCGCCGCCTGTGTGGCGACCGCCGTATGCCAGTCGGCGGCGTACTTGGCGGTGCGCAACGCCGTGCGCAGCGCAGCGGGCGCCACCAGGAATCCGACTCGTAATGAGGGCATCATCACCTTGGAGAACGACCCTACGTAGATGACATGGCCGCTCCGGTCCAGACTCTGCAGCGTCTCGACGGGCCGTCCGCCGAACCGGAACTCGCTGTCGTAGTCGTCCTCGATCACTGCCGCGCCGTGGCGCCGCGCCCACCGCAGCAGTGCTGTTCTGCGTCGCAGTGACATCGGCATGCCGAGCGGGAACTGATGGGCAGGGGTGACGTACACCGCACGGGTGTCCGGGGGGATGGCGTCCACCAGCAAGCCCTCGGCGTCCACCGCCACGCCCGTGACCACGGCACCCTGCGCCAGGAACGGCAGCCGGGCCGGCGGGTAGCCGGGCTGTTCGACAGCCACCCGGTCGCCCGGTTCCAGTAGCACCCGCCCGATGAGGTCCAGGGCCTGCTGCGTGCCGGTGGTCACCAGCAGGTCGTCCGGGCCGGCCCGCACCCCGCGGGAGAGCCCGATGTGCCGGGCGAGCGCGGCCCGCAGCCCGGCATGGCCGGCAGGATCGCCGTACCCGACGGCCCCGGCCCCTGACAGGCGCAGTTCCCGGGCGATCAGGGGACGCCAGGCGTCGTACGGGAAGAGCCGGGCGTCCGGCAGACCGACCCGGAAGTCATAGGCCGCCGCCACGGGCCCCGTGGCCTCCGGAGCGGCCCACGGGGACAGACCCGCCCACAGGGCACGGGGGCGCAGTCCTGGGCCGGTGGCGTTGGTGGCGGCCGCGGCCTCGCGCGCGGGCAGGCCCGCCGTCCGCACGTAGGTACCGGAGCCGACCCTGCTGTCGGCGTAGCCTTCGGCGACGAGCCGTTCATAGGCGACACCGACGGTGTTGCGGGCCACCGCGAGACGGCGGCTCAGCTCCCGGGTCGCTGGCAGCGGATCGCCGGGCCGCAGCAGTCCGTCGTGGATCGCGGTGCGCAGCTGGCGGTAGATCTGGCCCGACAGATCGCTCTGCCCGTCGAGCCTGACGTACACGTCCATCTCGGCCTTCCGCCGGCGGCTCGGCTGTTGCCAGCCTTCAGTACGGCAATTGGCTCAGTCATCTGACACCTTATTGGACCTGGAGCCGGACCGCTGGGTGATCCTACGCTCTGGCCATGGACATGCGGCAACTCGACCGCCAGGCACTGCTGTTGACCGGGCAGCTCGTCTCCCGGGTGAAACCCGGTCACTTGACGCGGGCGACACCGTGCGTGGACTGGACCCTGTACGGGCTGCTCCGCCATCTGGTCACCCAGAACAGGGGGTTCACCGCCTCCGCCCACGGTGCGGGTCAGCCGTGGGCCGTATGGCGAGAAGGCGACCTCGGCGACGACCCGGCCGGTGCATATGAGGCGTCGGCGGACGAGGCCACCGCGGCGTTCGCGGAAGACGACGTACTCGAGCGGCAGTTCGCACTGCCGGAAGTGGGCGAAGGCTTCGCAGTCCCCGGAAGGACAGCGATCGGCTTCCACCTGCTCGACTACGTGGTGCACGCCTGGGACATCGCGGTGACGATCGGCGCCCCATGGGAACCCGCCGCCGAACTCACCGCCGCCGCACTGCGTGTCGCCGCCCTGGTCCCGGACGAAGGCCGCGGGCCCGGTGCGCCCTTCCGCCGACGGCTCGCCGTCCCCGACGACGCCCCGCCGGCCGGCCGGCTGCTCGCCCTGCTCGGCCGTGACCCCTCCTGGACACCCGAGCCGTACTGAATCTGTTCTATACGGTGTGAACAGGTTTCGCGGTCATGCTCTCGGCCCACCCCACCCTCGTAGGGCGAGCCCGCCGTCCCCTCCGCGAGCAGCGACCGGTCACCGCCGACGCCTGGCCGGCATCGGGGTGCTCGGTCAGGCAGTCGCAGGAAATGCCCACTCAGACGGCAAAGGCCGGCGTCCGCCGAGTTCGAACGGGCTGAGGAGGGACGCCGGATTGGACTGCGGATCCGCGTCATCGGCCGGGACTTCGCCCACGGGGACTTGCTGCTTCTGCCTCTGCCCTTCACGGGGATGTGGCTCGGCCGAGGCGCTTGCCGTCATCGAGAGAGGGGACCGGACACCGCAGTCCCTCGCGTCAGGAATCAGGCCGTTCCTCCTCAGGGCAGTGCTGTCAGCCAACCGCCTCCGGGCGGGGGAACGAAGAAGTGGGACAGTGTCGGCCGGGGGCGGACGTGCGCGTCACGCGGGGTGAGGTTTCCTGCGGGGTCGGAGGCGAGGGCGGGCTGCTCGGTCCTCGGCGTACCGTCCAGTCATCGGCTGTCCCTTCGTCGGCCGATGGCGCGTTCCTGGCCGTGGATGGTGTCACGGTCTCGGAAGTCGGTGGCGAGTCGGACGTGGTGAATGACTTGTTCGGGGGCGCCGAGTTCTGCCTCGACATCTGGCGGGTCACGGAACGGCACCAGGCCTCGGTGCCGTGGTCTCGACGGTGGTATCGAGTGGGGGTATTCGCTGTGCGGGGTCGGGGTCCACAGCGCCTGAAGCTGCGGTCCACCCGCATCGTGGGGCTCGTGACGTGACGGCTGCGCGGCGCGGTGGCTTCGTCTGCGCGTCCTCTGTGCGGTCGAACTGTCCCGACCACCGAGGTCCGGCCGGGTGTGACCTGGGCTTTGCCACCGGTCCCCGCACGTTCCTCGGCCGCCTGCTGCATGGCGTCCCGGGCTCCCTTGCCTGCCGCGCGGCGTGGTCCGTCGTCGCAGACGGCGTTGCCCGGGTGCTGCTGCCCGGCGTACGGACCCGCGGCAGCACGGGCGGAGGCCGCAGGGAGCGGTAGGGCCTGCGGGATCTGCGGGCGGTCCGCCGGCTGGCGGGCGCCTGGGACGGTGCGGACCTGGGTGCGCTCGTACCGATCGAGCCTCCCGTGCGGTTCGGGTTCGGCTCGGTGCCGTGCCGACCCGCTCTCACCCGGGTCAGCACGGCGATCGAGGCGGAGTGATGCCTTCCTGTCCCGGCCGGCGTCAGGACCGGTGGCTCATCGACGCAAGGAAGATCTCCACGCTGTGAGTCCGTCATGCCGGGTCTGTTACCCGTGTGGCATGCTCCACGCTGTCCGGTCACATGACACGGGCCGCGAGAACCTCTCCGGCCTGTCGTAGTGCCTCTTGGTGGCGGAAGAGCCCGGGGAGTCCTCCGGTGTGGACGAAGACGGTGCGGTCATCCGGGCGGATGTCCCCCTCGCGTACGGCTGCGACGAGCCCGGCCATGGCCCGTCCGGTGTAGACGGGGTCCAGGACGGGTCCCTCGGTCCGGGCGGCGAGGAGGACGGCCTCCGCCACCGGTTCGGTGAGGCGGGAGTATCCGGCCCCGACCTGGTCGAGCCGCAGCCGTGGCCGCCGCGGCGCGGGGGAGGGCGTGTACAGCTCCGTCAGGAGCAGGCCGAGTGTGTGTCCCGGATCCGTCACGGCGCCGCAGTGCACGCCCAGGACGCGGTCCTCGCCCAGGGCGCGCGCCGGCCCGGCCGTCGTCCCACCGCTGCCCAGCGCGACCACGGCGGTAGCCAGGTCGGGAGCCTGCGCGAGGAGTTCACGCCCGCCGTCGACGTGGCCGAGGGCGCCGACGGGGCTCGAGCCACCGAAGGGAATGAGTGCCGGAGCCGCGTCCTGGTCGCGCAGTCCCGCGGCGGCACGGTCGAGGACGGCGGCGAGTTCGGCCCCGTCGACCGCGCCGGCCCATACGACCCTCGCGCCGAGGAGGCCGTCGAGTGCCAGATTGCCCGTGGCCGTGCCGGTGGGCCCGCCCGCGAGGACGAGTACGACGTCCATGCCGGGCCGGGCCCCGGCCGCCGCGGTGAGGCGGGCGTGGTTGCTCTGCGGCGCCCCGCTGGTGACGAGGGTGCGCGCACCCTCGGCGAGGGCTTGTCCGCAGGTCCACTCGAGCTTGCGGACCTTGTTCCCTCCGCCGCCGAGCCCGATGAGGTCGTCCCGTTTGATCCACAGGTCGTCCGGCCCGAGTCCCAGGGCCCGTGCGAGCCGAGGGGCGGGTTCGAGCGGTGTCGGCCAGGAGGCCAGGGTGACCTTGCGGTGCGCCTCGTGTAGCGGGCCCATGTGCCGACCCCTTCGTCTCCGTGCCCGGGTGCCGGTCCCGGTCCCGGTCCACCCCATGCTTTCGCGAGGACGCGCCCCGCTCATCTCCGTGGCCCTACCACCGACTCCGGCCGCCCGCTCCGGCCGCCCGCTCCCGCTCCCGCTCCCGCGCCGACGCTCGCGGCCGGGCCACCCGGCGCGGCCGGGTCCACGCGCCGGGGCCGGGTCCACGCGCCGGGGCCGGGTCCACGCGCCGGGGCCGGTGAACGGGCGGACAGGGCGCCGTGGTTACGATGCTCCGTGAACCGTTTCCCTCCTTCCGGCCGGACACGGCGATGAGTACCGCGGTCTCGTTCCCCCTCGGGGCCTCGACCACGCTCGCCGAACTCGCCCGGGATCCGCACCCGCGCCTGGCGTTGCTCCGTGCCCATGAGCCGGTGTCGTGGCTGCCCGAGCTGAACGGCTGGCTGGTCACCCGCCGTGATCTCGGGCTGGATGTGATGAGGGACTCCGCCACCTTCACCGTCGACGACCCGCGTTTCACCACCGCCCGGGTCGTGGGACCGAGCATGCTGTCCCTGGACGGCGCGGCGCACACCCGCCACCGGGAGCCTTTCGCGGCCCCCTTCCGGCCTCGAAGGGTGCACGACAGCTTCGCGGCGTTCATAGAACGGGAGACCGACCGTCTCATCACCGCACTGGAACCGGCGGGCGCCGTCGAGCTGCGCCGCGCCTTCGCCGGTCCGCTGGCGGTGGCCGTCGTCACCGACGCTCTCGGGCTGGTCGGGGCGACCACCGGCACGGTGCTTTCCTGGTACGACGCGATCGTGCGGTCGGTCTCGGACATCACCGAGGGCCTGGAGGCGGGCCCGGCGGGTTTCGCCGCGTACGCGCAGCTACGGGCCGCTGTCGAGGCAACCGTCGCCGACCCGCACGCCTCGTCGCTCCTCGTCTCCGCAGCCGGGCAGCTGGATGTGCCCGAGGTGGCCTCCAATGCGGCGGTGCTGATGTTCGGCGGCATCGAGACGACCGAAGCGATGATCACCAACGCGCTGCTCCATCTGCTGCAGAATCCCGCTCAACTCGCCTTGGTGGAGGCTGATTCCGGCCTGCTGGACGGAGCCGTCGAGGAGTCCCTGCGGCTGGAGCCCGGCGCGGCGGTGGTGGACCGCTACGCCACTCGCGACACCGTGCTCGGCCCGGCCGCCATCCGCCGCGGCGACCTGGTCAGCGTCTCTCTGACAGGCGTCAACCGTGACCCGGCCGTCTTCGCGGACCCGGACCGATTCGACGTCCGGCGCGCCGAAGCCCGCCTTCAACTGGCCTTCGCCCACGGCCCGCACCACTGCCTCGCCGCCCACCTGGCCCGCCTGGAGACCCGCATCGCTGTGCAGCGCCTGCTCGAGCGCCTCCCCGGACTCCGTCTCGACCCGCAGCGGCCCGCGGCCCCGTACGGCCTGGTCTTCCGCAAGCCGGCCGCCCTCCACGTGCTCTGGGACGTTCCGGCCTGATGACCATCGACGGCCGAAGGCCGACCGGCGTTGGGGCGGCCGGGGTGGTACTCGGGCAGGTGTCCTGGTGCACGGCGTGGCGGGCGTCCGTGACGAACGAGTGACTGCATATCCGAGTGGGCTCGCGAAAGGGTTGTGTGGTCCGCTCTGGTCGTGGCCTTCTCCGCCGGTATCTCCGCCGGTATCTCCGCCGGTATCTCCGCCGGTATCGCTGCCGGTATCGCTGCCGGTGCGGAGAGGGCTGTACCCGGGCCGGTGCCCACCTCACGGAGATGAAGACGGTCAGGGTCAAGGTGACCGTCACGGCGGATTCGGCTGGTGGAGACTTGGTGAGCTCCGACGGCGGCGGTGGCGGCTGTACCTGCTACGCCGGCTGCACCGCCGCCCGCGCTGGCGGGGTTGCTCCCGTCTGCGGGGGCGACCCCGGGGTACGGCTCGTATCTCGGCCGGGGCGGCGTCGGGTACGGCTCGTATCTCGGCCGGGACGGCGTCGGCGTCGGCGACGGTGTTGCCTGCGCATGACCGCGGCAGGCCGGCCCGGGGGAGGGGGTTAGGAGGAGGGCCTGCCACCGCAGGGGCTCAGGCCACCGTGCGGATCAGCTTCTTGTTGGTGAACTCCTCGATGCCGAGCCGGCCGAGTTCCCGGCCGAAGCCGGAGCGTTTCACCCCGCCGAAGGGCAGCTCGGCGCCCTCCGCGCCGACACCGTTCACGAAGACCATGCCGGCCTCGATGCGGTCGGCGACCCGGGCGGCCTGTTCGGGGTCGGTGGTGAAGACGTAGGAGCCGAGGCCGTAGGGGGTGTCGTTGGCGATCCGTACGGCGTCGTCCTCGTCGGCGGCGGGGAAGACCATCGCGACCGGTCCGAACAGCTCCTGGCGGGCGGCCGCGTGCTCGGTGGTCAGCCCGGTGAGCACGCCCGCCGGGAAGAACGCGCCCTGCCGTTCGCCGGAGCCGTGCAGGGTGGCGCCCTGCGCCACGGCCTCGCGGACCTGCCGGGCCAGGGTCTCGGCGGCGGCCGCCGAGGAGAGCGGCGCCCCGGTGGCGGAGTCGAGCAGCCGGGCGGTGAACCGCTCCACGAACGTGTCGTACAGGTCCGCCACGACCACGAACCGCTTGGCGGCGTTGCATGCCTGGCCGGTGTTGTCGAGGCGGGCGGCCACTGCGGAGTCGACCACGGCGTCCAGGTCGTCGGTGGACAGCACCACGAACGGGTCGGAGCCGCCGAGTTCCAGGACGATCTTCTTCAGGTGCCGTCCGGCGATCTCGGCGACGGCGGCCCCGGCCCGCTCGGAGCCGGTGAGCGAGACCCCGTGCACCCGGGGGTCGGCGATCACGTCGGCGATCTGCTCGTTGGTGGCGTACACGTTGACGTACGCGCCCGCCGGGAAGCCCGCCTCGGCGAAGAGCCGCTCCAGCAGCGCCGCCGTACCGGGACACTGCGGGGCGTGCTTGAGGACGATGGTGTTGCCGGCGGCGAGGTTGGGGGCGGCGAACCGGGCGACCTGGTAGGCCGGGAAGTTCCACGGCATGATGCCGAGCAGGACGCCCACGGGACCGCGCCGCACCACGGCGGTGCCGGCTCCGGAGGTGACGTGGAGGGGCTCGTCGGCGAGGAACTCCTCGGCGTGGTCGGCGTAGTAGTGGTAGATGTCGGCGCAGAAGCCGATCTCGCCCTCCGCCTCGGTGAGCGGTTTGCCCATCTCCCGCACGATGCTCGCGGCGAGTTCGGCGCTGTGCTCGGCGTGCAGGTCGCCCAGGCGGCGCAGCAGCGCGGCGCGTTCGGCCACGGAGCTGGTCCGGCCCCAGGTGCCGGCGGCATGGGCGGCGTCGACGGCTGCGGTGACCTCGGCGTCGGTGGCGGTCGGGTAGGTCTCGACGACCTCGCCGGTGGTGGGGTCGGTGACGGCGTACATGGTGCCTCCAAGGGGCGGGGGACGAAGGGGAAGCCGGGGGTCGGGGTTCGGGCCGGCGGACCACACCGCGACCTCACGCATGTCCGGGCCCGTCCCGGGGCCGGGAACGGCGGCCGGGGAGGGTGGGGACGACATCAGGAGGCCTTCCTTTCTTCCGTGCGGGGCGTGGGTGCCGGGCCGGCGGGCCTGGTGCGGGGCCGGAAGGGCTTGACCGGGTCGCCTTCGAGCAGGTTGGTCCCCAGGTGCGGCCGGCTCTCGCCGGGGCGGGCGACCGTGGCCGGCGACGCGACCGTCGAGGCGAGGCAGAGCCGGCCGGCCGGCCCGGCGAGGGCCCGGCCGGCCGTCGTACCCGCAGGCAGACACCTCCGGCGGCCGCGAACCGGGACGGCAGCCCCGCGTGGGCCACGGCGGCGAGCAGCTGCCCGGGGATGGCGACGGCCACCGCCCGCGGCCCGGGTCGGCACGGTCGGTCCCGGCGCCTTCCGGCAGCCGTATCCGGCGGGCTCACCGGCCTCGGTGGGGGAGTCGTTCACGTGGGTCTCCTGACGGTGCTGCGCCGACGGCCCGGCCCAAGAAGGCGCGGCCCGGCACGGCCGACGAGGCCCGTCGCCCACCGGCCGCTGCCTCGCCGCACGGCTGTGAGCGGCGGTTTTTGGCCGATCCCGCTTATTGGGCGGTCAACCAATTGCTTTATTGGTCGCCCACTCAATAGCATTCGCCGTATGACGTCAAGAGCCCCGGGCAGGCGCGTCCGCAAGGCGCCTGCCGAACGCCGCAGCGAGATCGTCGCCACGGCGGCGCGGATCGGGCTCACCGAGGGCCTGGAGTGCGTCACCCTGCGCCGGGTCGCCGACGAGCTGGGCGTCCGGCCCGGACTCGTGGGCCATTACTTCCCCGCTGCGGACGAGCTGGTCGCCGAGGCGTTCACCCACGCCACGATGGCGGAGCTCGACACGCTGGTGCCGCCGGAGCCGGACGACCCCCTGCGCACCTTCCGGAGGTTCTTCGGCCTGACCTCGAGCGCCGACTTCGACGACGTCAGCAAGCTCTGGCTCAACGCGCGGCACCTGGCGCGCTACCGTCCGGTGCTGCGCGACCATGCCGTGAAGCAGGAACTGCTGTGGTGCCGGCGCCTGGAGGAGCTCATCACCGCCGGGGCGGCGGCCGGGGTCTTCGCCTGCGCGGATCCCTGGGGCGCCGCCACCCGCATTCTCGTCGCGATCGACGGCGCCAGCGCCTACATCAACACCAGCGCCGGCCGGCGCAGGACGCCTGTGGCGGACATGCCGCGTACCGTGGCCGAGTCCGAACTGGGCCTGCGGCGCGGCATGTTCCTCACCGGCTGAGCTCTTCTCCCGCGCACGGACGACCGCCCGAGCGCGGTATGCGCCCCACCCGCCGACCGCATTCGTGCCGCAGGCGGCCAGGTCCTGCGCCCGCTGCCCTTGCTCACTCCTCGGCGGCGGCGAGGAGGGCCAGCTCGCGGTTGACCGCAGCTTGGTGCGCCTCCGCGTCCATGCGCGCCTTCTTCGGGCTCCAGCGGCCCGCCATCACGAAGACGAAGGGCAGGAACAGCACCTGGCCGCCGACGCAGATCCACCACCAGTTGCGCCATTCGCCGGGCCCGTCCTTCGACGCCTTCTGGACCTCGGCGCCGTACTCCTGCAGCACCTTCAGCTGCGGCGCCGCCTTCTGCACGACGGCGAGGTTCTGCGCGCCGACCTCCCGGACGGCACGGGCGCTGAGCGCGGGCGGCACGGTGGCCGGGGTGTACTTGTCCAGCTCGGCGAAGAGCTCCGGGTGCGCGTCGACGACGGCCAGCGCGGGCGCCGCCTTGGCCGAGGCGGCGGTGACCTCGGCGCCGTGCTCCACGAGCGGGGTCACGGAGGTGACCAGTACCGGGATGAAGGCCGCGGAGACGGCGACCACGATGCGCACCGTCCAGCCCCACACGGCCAGGCCCGCCGCGGTCGCCGCCGGGTTGTGCTTCTCCACCGTCTCGGTGAAGCTCGCCATCCAGGGCGCGTAGGCGATGCCGCTGAAGACGCCGATGCCGGCGAACAGCCAGGCGAAGGTGTGGTAGTCGGTGGCCGGGTGGGTGGCACGGGTGGCGAAGACCGCGGTCACCACGACGGAGCCGGCCGCGCCGACGATCATGAAGGGCTTGCGGACCTTCAGCCGGTCCGAGAGCAGGCCGACCAGGACCAGGGCGATGGCGTTGGCCGCCCAGTACCAGTTGGCCAGGGCGTTGGTGCGCTGCTCGCTGTAGCCGAAGAGGGTCGCGAAGTAGACGACGAAGTTGCCGACCGCCGCGTAGTACAGCAGCAGGAACACAGCGATGGCGAAGGCCGAGCCCAGCACGTCCAGGCGCATCATCTGCCGCCACTCGCCACGGCGTACCGCCTCGGTGTCCAGCCCCTTGGCGCGCGCCTCGACCAGTGCCCGGTCCCGCAGCGTCACCATGATCTGGTCGCGCAGCGCCGGGGACAGCTCGCGCAGCGCGAAGACCGCGACGACGAAGACGACGGCCCCGGCGGTCGCCGCATAGCGCAGTTCGTCCTGCCAGGTGGCGCGGTCGAGGGTGTTGCTGGTGACGGTGGTGACGACCAGGGAGCCGATGACCGGGCCCATCGTCCAGTACCCCATCGCGGTGGCCCGGCCGAGTTGCGGGGAGAAGTCCCTGATCAGCGCGGGAGTGGCGACCAGCACGATGCCCTCGATGAAGCTGACGAGTGCGAAGAGCACCAGATAGGTGGTCTTGTTCGCCGAGTTCGGCAGCCCGAAGAAGACCAGCAGCGCGGCGATCAGCAGCCCGTAGACCACCAGATTCGCCCGGCCCCAGCGGTCCGCCAGACCGGCCACGAGCGAGGCGAAGGCCCCGATCGCATTGCCGATCACCGAGACCCAGATGAAGTAGCGGTACGTCATGCCGAAGTGCGTGATGATCGATGTCGCCACCGCGTACTGGATGTACAGCATGTAGTACAGGACGACAGTGGTGACGACCACGATCGCGAGATACGCCATGCGGCGACCGGTGGGCGGATAGTCCGCCAGTTCGCGGCGGAACAGCCGGGCCAGCGGGCCGCGGGCGCCTGTGGACGGTGCATCGGGCGCGGGTCTGTCGGCGTCGAACGGCGTCGTAGCGGCGGACATACGGCTCCTCCCAGGGATACCCGGAAACCAGGTGCTCGCGTGGATGCGGCGGGAGTGCGCGGCGGCCCGGCTCCGAGAGCGTGGCCAGAGGCTAGTACCGACTAGTCGGTACGCCTAGGGGGCTGCACGAGTCCGTTCACCTGCTTCATCCCCGGCCGCTGATCCGCCCAGAACCCCGGCCGCCGGCTCGACCTTGATCGCCTCCGGCAGGACGCCGCTGTCACCCGCGCGTGGGACGGCTGCGCGGCCGGCGAGGTGGTCTCTGGGACGGGCGCCGCAGCGGCCGGGCGGGGAACGCGGCAGGCTACCCGGTCGGGCGCGAGGAAACCACTGCGTAGGCGCCCCACGGGAGAGACACGGGGCGGACGCCGACCTCCAAGGCGCCGGGAACCGGGGCGGCAGCAGCCGCAGGACGGCACACGTGCGGAGGCGAGCCTCGGCCGCGCCCGGCGAACCGCGGCCCGCCCTGGACGCCGTCCTGGCAGTAGGCCAGGCCCAGGTGAGCGGCCGTCAGCGCGGCACCGCGGCCTCGTCACTGGCTTCAAAGCACCCCGCACCCGCAAGCTCACCCCGCACAGAAGGAGACCAACCGGGTCCCCGCCGCCGGACGCGCCCCTGCGGAGCACGGCTTCGCCCCCTGAAGACCGGGAGGCCCCCCGAACAGCGTCAGCGGACCGGGACCGACTGAGCGAGCCGCTCAGCGCCACCACCCCATCGAGCATCTCGTCGACTGGGTTCGGTCAGAGCAGTCGCCGGATGTCACCGCGTACCCGGTAGAAGCCGCCGGCCGCCGTGTGCAGGGAGTCCACGACATAGCGGGCCCCGGGCTCGCGTATCGCCCGTGGGAACTGGACGTTCAGCGACTGGTCGTAGCCGTCGGACACGACGTGCACCCGGATTCGGCCCGGCTCCTGGACGCACTCCACGACGATCGCCCCGGTGGGCGCCTGCGCGATGGTTGCCACCGCGCCTACGGCCGTGGCCGGTGCGTAGGCCGGCATCGCCGCGGCCAGCTTGATGTCCCGAGCCACCGGCACCGTGCCCTGCTGGGCCGCGGTGACGGCCGCCTCGCTCGCGTCCACGCAGACCAGCGAGCCGTCGGTGGTCACCAGGTAGAGCCGCTCGTCGTGGTACTGCATCGACAGCGCCGAGCCGCCGCCCGTGCCCAGCTTCCACAGCCGGGTGCCGTCCTGCGCGAAGCAGTAGACGGACGAGGACGCGTCACCGGCGAACACGAACCGCCCGCCGGGCGAGGCCGCGCACGAGTACACGGCGCTGTCGCAGGTGTACGTCACCTCGATCGCACCGGTCGCCTTCGACAGCCGCTGGACCGCCTTGTGGGCGGTACCCGCATACACCACGTCGCCGTCCTGCCAGCCGAACAGCACCCCTCCCTTGGTGGGCGTGTGCCACAGCTCCCGGCCGCCGTCGGGGGCGTAGGCCGTGACGCCTCTGGTGTGGCCGTGGTAGACGGCCCGTTCGTCGGCGCGGACCATCCAGGCCTGCTCGCCCTGGCTGCGACGGGCCCACTGGTGCTCGTCCTCGTGGTCGATGACGGTGAGCCGGCCGTCGCGGTCGGACACGTCCAGCACGCCCTCGTGGATGTCCAGCCAGAAGATGTCGACGTCCGCCGCGATGTCGTAGGCCACGAACGGCAGTTTCGAGGACAGGTCGTACACCCTGCCGTCGTCACAGCCCGCGTAGATCCAGAAGTCGTCGGCGACCAGGCACTTCACGCCGTCCGGCAGACTGAAGCGGGCCAGCACGCCGCCCTCGTGGTCCAGGGTGTACACATCGCCCGACTGGTTGCCGACCCAGCAGCGGTCGTCGTCGACATGGATGCCGAACGCCGCGGAGCCGGTGCGAAAACGCCAGAGCACGGGCGCGGCGGAACGCGCGGTGGAGGGGGCCGAGGCGACCTGACGCCGGGTCACCGAACGCGGCGCGCGTTGTCCCTGTACAGCGGGGGCGTACCCCTTGCGGACCTTCTCGCCGACCTTCTTCGCGGCAGCGGCCCGTGCCTTCTCCGCCGTCGCGAACGTCGTCGTCTGCGTCTGTCCCTCGGCGCCGATCCGGCCGTACCGCACCGTCACGACCAGGTCGGCGACGGTCACCTCGTAGAACTTGTGCGCGGCACCGTCCTCCTGGGACAGCTCCAGATACGTCGTCGACACCGCGGCGGAACCGATGGACATGGCAGACCAAACCCCTCCCCGTAACGGATCCGCCGTCTGTCCCGCGGATCCCACTGATCGAACCGTAGGCGGAGGCACTGACAACGGCCTTCGTGGAACGCCCTGCCAGGCCACCGGGGTCGAACGCACCCCACCGGTGATCACGGACTGTGCCCGCGGCCCGTGACTGTCGGGCCGCAAGCGGCACTCGTCCCGCTCAGGCGCTGCACGCCGGGGATTGCTCCAACGACCTGCGGTCCCGGTGCAGCGGCCTGGCCCGATTCGCCTCTGGCCCCAGGCGATCCGGCCTGCCAGGGTTACGTGCCCGACGAGTTCAGACGGCCGGAACGCCCTCCCCTACGGCAGAGAGCGAGTGAGCCACACCAGTTCGTCACGGTCATCCGCCGACACATGGTCGCGCTCGAACCCGAGCTTTTCGAGGACACGGAACGACGGCACGTTCCAGGGGCGCACGGTCGCCCACAGCCGCTTCCGCCCGGTCGTGGTCGCGGCGTCGAGCACGGCGAAGGCTGCCTCGGCTGCGTAGCCCTGTCCGTGCACTCGCCGGAACAACTCGTACGCGATCTCCGGCTCGTCGGCACAAGCCCGACCGACGGTGAGCCCGCAGTACCCGATGAAGTCGCCGGCATCGCGGCGGACGACGGCCAGCAGAGCAATCCCGGTCAGCGCCGATGCGGAGCGCTGCTCCTCGATCATCCGCCGGTTGTGCTCGGTCGACGGCATACCGTCGCCCCGTTCGGCAACAAGCATGCGGTGGGCCTCGACATCGGACTCGGTCCACGGACGCAGCGTCAGCCGAGCGGTTTCGAGTCGGGGCGGCATCGGCGGATACGGCATGGCAACACACTGGCGACGCCCGGCCTGCACACCTGAGTGACATCGAAACCCACCGGCATTCAGAGGCCAAGCAGACCTTCCGACGACATCCGAACTCAGTGACAGACAAGACTCGTTGAGAGTCACGCAGGCAACCGGGCCGCTCAGTTCTCCAGGAGACGCCGACGCCACCGCCCGCACGCACCCCACGGACTCGCCACCATGAGGTGAGGACTGACGGGAACAGTCCGGTGGTCGAATGCGGAGTCGAGCTTGGAAACGAGGCTGCCGAGTTCCTCTCGAGGACGGCGGGGAAGGCACGACAACTTGTCCTCCGGGTGGTCTCGTGCCACGAGAGGATCACAGCACTCGCAGGCCGTAACCGGATCCGGCAGCACGCGTCTTGGCTGTCTCGGACACCAGTGGCACTCGGCCAGGGCAGCAGCCACAGCCCCTGGCCGCAGTCGGGCCTCTTCCACCTTTCCGGATCGCTACGCGAGTTGCCGCAGTCACACCGCGGACCCGGCGAACCGGATGGGGGCGGCCTGGGAGCTGCGGGGGGGGGGCATGCGGCGTACGGACTCGGGGCGGCCGCCTGCGCGGTCAGGGCGGCATGTGCAGCGGCACCGGGAGGCGGGAGCGGGACCGCGGGACGGCTCGAGTGCGAGTGGCAGCGTGTGTGTGGCTCGTGGCTGGTGGCGAGCATGCTCAGTCCGGGGCAGCGGGGCAGCAGTGCCGTGACCAGGTGGGCCGCGGCGTCGGTCAGGTGCTCGCAGTGGTCGATGAGCAGCAGGCTTTCCCGGCCGTCGAGCCGGTCGAGGAGTACCTCGGTTTCGTCGCTGTCGCTCCGGGTGCGGGTCTCTGGCGTCGTGCCGGCGTGCAGCCCGGTCCCGGTGAGCAGGGCGGCGCCCACCTTGGCCGGTTCGGTGACCGGGGCGAGGTCGGTCATCCGGGCTCCGTCGCGGTAGGCCTGGCGCCGGTGGCGGGCGGCCTCGACGGCGAGCGGGGTCTTGCCGGCCCCACCGGGACCGGCAACGGTGACCAGGCGGCCTGCGGCGAGGAGTGTGTCGATCCGGGCGAGGTCGTCGTGGCGTCCGGCGAAGCCGGTCAGCGGTGCGGGCAGGTGGCCGGCCGTGGTCCGTGAGGGGCCGGCTAACGGGGCGGGCCGCTCGGTGTGCAGCAGGCGGAGATGGCGTTCGCGCAGGGCGGCGCCCGGGTCGGCAGCCGACCGCTGTGACAGCCCGTCAAAGTGCGGTGCCGCGGCCGGACGTGCCCGCCGGCGCGCCGGGACCTGCCCGGCACGGGGTGCTGCCGGCCATCCTGGCCGAACAGCCCGCGCCCCAGGCCGGTGTCCGGGAGCGCCTCGCACGGGCCGGAGGCCGCTTCGACGCCCGCCTCGACGGACGTCTGCTCACCGTCGTGCGTTCCGCAGCCCGGCCGTCACCGAGCCGGCAGGACCTGGCACCTGCGTCCCCGCCCCGCCCCGGTCGCAGCAAACAGTCCGTCGCCACCGTGCACCCACCGCCCTGACCCGAAGAGCCGTGCCACCGAACCGGTCCGTGCTGCTCCCGTGCGGGACGTGCCCCCCCGGTGCCGATGCGGAAGGCCACGCGCTTTCACCAATTTTCATGCCCAAAATGCATAGATCGTCTAGGGTGGCGTCATGAAGATGACGCTCGGCGAGCGCGTGCGGGCAGCCGCAGCCGCCCTCATGCAGATCACGGGGGAGTCCCAGGCAGACCTCGCCGCCGCCCTGGGCGTCAGCCAGACGCAGATCAGCCGCCGCCAGTCCGGCAGCGCGGCATGGAGCCTGAACGACTGCGAAGCCCTCGCCGCGCACTACGGGATCGACGCCCTGGACCTGCTCGCCGGCCCCACCCGGGCCTGCGACACCCTGCCCCCTCACCGGCGGCGCACCCCGCCCCCCGCACCCCGCCGCACCACCCCCGCCCCCGCCGCCCAGGGAACACCACGATGACCGACTTCGACGCGATCGACGCACTCCTGGCCGGCGCCCGCCAACCGGCCGGCCTGCCCCCCGCCGAGCAGCGGCGCGCCCTGCGCCAGGCGCTGAACCTCTCGCGCACCCAGGTGGCCCGGGCACTGGGAGTGAGCCCCTCCACGGTCGGCGGCTGGGAACAGGGACGCGATCCCAGCGGCGGGATCCGCGAGAAGTACGCCTACTTCCTCGCCGGCGCCCAGGAAAGACTGCACACCCAGGCCGAAACACCACCCCGCCCCGCCACCGGCCCCTCCGGCCGGCACAGCACCGCCCCGGCGGACGAAGACGAACCCCTGCCCGCCCCCCAGCCCTGCGTCCTGTGCGGAGCACCCGCCACCGACCAGGTCGAGGGCTACCCGCAGCACCTCCACCCCGCCGACTGCACACCCCCGCCCCCGAACCCCCCCGACACACCCCACCCCCAGACCCCCGCCCCCGCCGCAGCGCCCCACGGCCACCCCCGGGCCCCCGCCCGCCCCCGCACCCCCCCGCACCGGGGCCGCACCCACGACCTGATCGCACGGGCCGTCCACGAAGCCCTCGCCGCGCACGGCGGCGACCTGGGGGCGGCCGCCGCCGAACTGCAGCGCCGCGCGATCCCGGACGCCATGGCCCTGCTGGACGCCTGCCGCACCGGCGCCCGCTACGACATCGTCGGCCATCCGCCGCTGCCCGGCATCCTCCGCAAGAAGTCCGCCCACGGCGCCGACGAGGTATGGGAGGCCCGCCCCCACTGGACGCGCCTCGAGGCGCCGCCCGGCACGGCAAGCGAGGTGACCGCCCTCGACATCAACGGCGCCTACCTCTCCGCCCTCAAGACCCATCTCCCGCTCGGCGCCCTCGAATACTCCACCGGGAACGTCCACTCCCGCCGCCGCTCGGGAATCCACCTCATCACCCCACCGGAATGGGACCACCACCCCTACCTCCCCAACCCCCTGGGCAACCGCGAGGAACCGGGCCCCGTCTGGGTCACCGAACCCACCCTCCGCCTCCTCCAGCGCCTCGCCACCGAACCGTACGGCCCCCTGTGCGACCCCCCGGTCATCCATGAATCCTTCACGTCCGGATCGACGGAACAACTCTTCGAGAAATTCCGCCAGACCCTGCGCGACGCCCGCGAAAAAGCCATCACCGAAGACGACGAAGTCACCCTGGAATACGTGAAATCCATGTATTCTAAGTTCGTGTCCACCATGGGAGAGTCGAACTACAACCGGGAACTCTACCGCCCCGACTGGATGCACATCATCCGCTCGCAGGCATTCGTCAACCTGTGGCTCAAAGCCCATAAAGCACACACAGCCGGACTCGCCGTCATGCGGGTCATGGGAACCGACGAACTCCACATCGCCGGCGACTGGCGGCAGGTATTCACGGAAGGGCGCGACGTGGCACAGGTAAAAGTGAAAGACGTCTACACCCTCCCCACCGGCCGGCGGTAAGAGCCCTACATGCCCGACAGGACACACGACTTCGGACACTACGGCGCCGCAGGCCAACGCGGCAGCGAAGCCGCAGCCCGCGTACTCGACTCCCTCGCCGGCTACATCGCCACCCCCGTCACCTCCACCCGCGGCCTGTCCGCCCGCCTGCGCTACCTCACCCGCTCAGCCGCCGGCCACGACGCCATACGCCAGGCCGGCATCACCGTCACCCCCCGCACCCTCAAGGCCTGGCTCGCCGGCAAACAGCGCCCCAACAAGGCCAACCTGGCAAAAATCGACGCCGCCTACCGGACGCTGCGCCGCCACAACGTCGCCCGCTACCTCCTCAAGCGCCTCAACGCGGGCGGCGGAACCCGGGTGGAAATCCACCCCCTCGACCAGAGCCACGTCCCCATTCCCCACCAACGCGTCCTGGAATACCGCCGACTGAACATCCGCACCTGGGACGCCATCATCGACGCCTGGACCAAAACAGACGCCCGGGCCCTCGACGACGCCTGGATCGACCAGATCGTGGGCCTCGGCTCCCAGTGGGGAAAATACGAGTACGTCACCTCCGTGGGATTCGCCGCCTGACAACCCGCCTGGACGCCGCCTCGAAACCCAGGCGCATACAGCGCTGACTGGCCAGAGCCCGCGCCAAGGACCGGGGCCTGAGCGTCGGCGACTACATCGCCTCCCTCGTACGGGACGACGCCGACGGGCTACGGCAGCGAGGCATGGACGCCGCACGGCGCTTCCTCGACGAGCACCAGGCCGTCTTCGACGAAGCCGAAGACGCAGACCAGCACACCCCCGGAGCGCACGCCGCCTGATGGAACTGCACATCGACGTCCCCTGGATCCTCCAGGTCGCCGAGCTCGCCGGCGCACAGGACCCCGCCCCCGACGACTACGGCGTACCGGTCGCCGCAGTCGCCGCCCACCGCGCCGAACTGCTGGAACAGCCCGTCTACGACGGCCCTTACGCCCGGGCCGCCGCCCTCGTGCACATCCTCGGCCGCTGCCGCTGGCTGGAGCACTCCAACACGGCCGTCGCCGCCGCAACCGGCGTGATGTACCTGGAAGCATCCGGCATCTCCGTCAAACCCACCCACAAAGACGCCGTCGCCCTGCGCGACCTCCTGCGCGACCCCACATGCACCGCAGCGACAATCGCCGCCCTCCTGCGCACCTGGCCCCAGACCACCTGACTGCGCTCCGCACAGCATGCCGCCGCTGCACACGTGCACACCCGGAGTCTGCCCGCGTCCCGCCGGCGCCCGACCGGACGCCGACAGCACCCTCTACCCACACCACCCCCTGCGCCAGCAGGGCAGAGCGTGAGTATCCGCGACCCGCTGCCGATCAGCCCCACCCGTCGCCGTCCCCGTCCCCGTCAAAGAGACCCGCCTGGGTACCGTGCGTGAGACCAGGCCTGCCATCCGGCTCCGGGGCCGACGGCCCCGGCCAACGCACGACGGAAACGCAGCCCTGAGCCCGGACAGCGGCTGACGAGCACCCAAGAGACCGAGGAACTCCTCAGCCGCCCAGCCGATCAGTTGCCCCTGCCGCGACCCTTCACCGACCCCCGGCTCTGCGCGGCCATCGTCGATCGTCTCACCTTCAACGGCACCATCATCGAGACGGGCACCGAGTCCTACCGACTCGCCCAGACCAGAGCAAAGCAGCAGCGAGGCCAGCGATCGCGTGGAGATCACTGCCGTCCCCGGCAGACTGGGGAGCTTGTGCATGGCTTGCTGCTGGTCGCCGATTGACATGATGGGCGCCGGCAAGATCTCAGGTGTCTCCAGGGGGCGACTATGACGTTCACGACCGCAGGGGATTCCGGAGTCGCCGATGGTGACGAGTGGTCCTATGCACCGACAGTTGGCGCTGGACCGCTCCGGTTCGGTATGACCGTCGACGAAGTGGTCGAGGCAGCTCAGGTTCTCGGCCAGACGAAGGTCAGTGATTGCGCTCGACACCACAAAGCCTTCTCGCCGACGTGGAAGATCGAAGTCCACCGTCAGGGGGCGGCTTCTTGTCTGCTGGCCGTCACGGCCTACGTGAGCCAAGCCGCGGGACTGTTCTGTATCGCTGCAGACGCCGTGACCGGTCCTCAGGTCAAATACGACGGAATCCCGCTGGTCGGGAGGGACCTGTCGGAGCTGGAGAACGACATGATCGCGTATGCCGAGGCAAAGGACGTGTACTTTCGCTACAACGTCGACGGTTGCGCAGGGCCGGATGATCCCGGGGTCGTCATGTGCGGGCAACCCGCCGGGCAAGTCCTGCGGTCGCGTCCGTTGTTCATGGTGACACGCGACGGGGCGAATACCGAATGGGACTCGATGCCTTCTGAGGAGTACCGCCACGGTCAGTCACAGACCTGACGCGGTGTGACTCGTAACAGGGGGCCGCCGTCCCATCGTCGGCTGGGGCCACGCGAGACCGGGGTCGAGTCCGGATTACTGAGCTCACTGATCAGACTCATGCCCGGACCATCCGGCAGAGCACTGACAATGGTGCACGAACAACTAGCACACCAACAGAAAGACGGAATACGCATACAGATAGGGGAGTTGGGCCTGAAATCTGGTGCTCGATGCGGCGCAGGACCTGGCTGGAGCGTTGCAGGCAGGCCGGGCAGGACCGCCGTAGAGCGGCCCGCAGAGGGCCCTCGCCTCGCTACTCACCTGTCTCGCGCTCCGAACAATCCACAGCCGGCGGCCCGTCGTAGGTAATCACGACCGGCGCATCTGCCTCCGCCCGTGCGCGGTCCGACGCCGCCGCGATCTCCTCGTAGGTCCATTCCCTGTACAGGCGCTCCCCATAGGCATCGGTGATGTCGATGACCAAGCCGGTCCACTCCTCGGCAGGCTGCTCGGGGACGAGCCCCAGCTCGTACGTAGCGTCCCGGAGGAGAGATTCGGTGACGCGTATGCCCGTGAGCCTCTCAGCCAGAGCGAGGACCGCCGCCTTCCCGTCGACATCCGGGACGCTCTCGTCGTGCTCTCCCTCAAGAGTCAGAGGGAAGCCGACCTCCCGCAACAGAGGAACCAGCTCATCGGGGGTGCTGCCAGCACGCGACGAGGGACCCTCGAACGTCGTACGAAGCTCACCGTCCTCGAACCAGTGGAAGAAGTGCATAGGCTTGCCGCCATTGCTTGAGTGCGCCACGACCCGGCCGCCCTTCGACAGCGCCTCCACACACGCGCCCGCGATCCCCAGGCCGCCGTCGAAGCCGAGGACGAGCGTCCAGTCGCCGTTCTCGCCCGGAGCACTGAAGGCGCCCGCGACATAGGACTCGTCCCAGTAGTCGTAGCCCACCTCGGCACGGTGGGCGTCGTCCGCCTCGATCAGCCCGGCCGTTCCCTCCCCGGTGCCGCGTGCTTCCGCCTCCATCGCGCGCAGCACCTCGCGCACGCTCCGCCCCCGTATCAGTGTCAGGGTGTATCCGCTGTCCATCATGTGACGGAAGAGCGGCGAAGTGCGGATCCAGGCATAGTCATGTGCGGTCACCAGGTTCATACCGCGCAGTGTGCCCGATGCCTCTGACAACGCCCGCCGCAAGCCAGTACCCACAACTGGTCCCCGGGCCCCACCGCCGAAAACGAGCCAGGCCATGGTGCGTTCGACGGTCCAGCGGTGCCGGCCCAGCCATAGAGCTCGCCGGGCTGGCGCCGCCGACGGACAAGGGCAGACCGGTCCGCTCGGTGATCAAGTAGATCTTTAAGCCGTACTTGCCTCGGTCCACAGGATTCGAGCCTGTCAGGTACCCCCTTCAGGGCTCGCATGCAGCTGCACCACCAACTTGCCAAAGGTGCGCGAGCTCAGCCCGGTGAAGGGGGCTATCCAGGACGGCTCCGACGCCGTGATCACACCAGCCACAGCAAGATCATTCCACTGTCGAGTGGCCAGCCAGAGCGGGCCCGCACTATGGAAATCAGACGACCGCGCCCGGCGCATCGTTCAGGATGACCCCATGAATCAGGACCTGGTGGCGTTCCTCAACGCACGGCTGGATGAGGAGGCCGACTTGGCTCGGCGCTGCAAGGGTGACGGGCGCGGGGAGTGGACCGCCCATGGACACACGGTGGACTTCGGGCAAGGAGAGCTGCCAGGTTTCCATCCCACCGCCGCCCTGCACGTGGCGCTGCATGACCCAGCCCGCGTGCTGCGGGAGGTCAAGGCCAAGTACCGCGTGCTCACCCGCCACGTGCTCAGTCCAGCCACGGACGACCCCGAACTACCGTGGGACAACCGCGTTGACTGTCAGTACGACGGCGAGACCTGGCCATGCGACGACCTGCTCGACCTCGCCGCCCCCTACGCCGATCATCCTGACTACCCCCGACGAGCTTGAGACAGAGATCGTTTACAGGACAACCCTTAGCTTGTTCTTTATCTACCAGGATCTGCCAGGTCGGCCGATGGCCTTGAGGGTTTCGGGGCGTTTGACAGTCTTGCCGACGTCGTAGCGGGGTGCCCGGTGTCTGTTCTTGGCGCCGGGTGGCCGTCCGGGGCCGGCACCTCGGAGTTTGGGAACCCCGGTCGGGCAGGCGAGGTGAGCGCGGATGTTCCTGAACCCGCGGCGGACTCGGGCCGGGGTGAGCCGGTCGGGTGTGGCAGGTTTCTCCCAGGGGTGGCGGAGATCTTCGGCGAGGGGCCGGGCGAGCCGGAGCTGGGTGTGGGCGACGATCAGGATCCAGGTCCAGCGGTCCGCGGCTTCGGGGGTACGGAGTTTCGGTGTGGTCCAGCCGAGGGTCTGTTTCGCGAAGCGGAAGGTGTGCTCCAGATCAAAGCGGCGGAGAAATGCCTGCCAGAAACGGTCCACGTCGTCCGGGGTGGCACCGGTCTTCGAGGACCATAACCACACCGGCGGAGCGTCTCGTTCCTTCGACAGGTGCTCGACCTTCAGCCGGATCAACGTGCCCTCAACCAGGGGTAGTTCACCGTCGTGGTCGAGCCAGGACGAGCGGTGGGTGAGCCTTGGGTGGACTCGGTCCCACGCCTGGGTCTCGGCCTTGCCGTAGTTGGCGGTGTCGGTGACGGTGGTGATCGCGGGCTCGGGCCAGGTCTCCGGCTTGGTGAAACGGAATTCCGGGCCGTGCTTGGGCGGCCGGCCGTTGACTCCGTGCATCCGCGGTGGTTTCGGCAGACGCATGACGCGGTCGGAGCGGACTCGGCCGACCATCTCGACGGGCAGGTCGCGCAGGACCCAGGCCAGACGGGTGACGTCGTAGCCAGCGTCGCTGACGATCACGATATGCGGGTCCCCGGCCTGCCACTGGCCCGCGGCGATGAGCCGCTCGACGACACCCCGCAGCTGGGCGGCGGTGACCGCGGTGGCGTCGTCCACCGGTCCGAGCCGGACCACGTCCAGGATCGCGGTCCAGGACGTGGCGCCAGGCTCCAGCACGGCCACGAAGGAGTAGGGCCAGCCCGGAATGAACTGTGACGCCGTCTTCGCACGGCCGTAGACGTGGCAGAACAACCGCTCGGCCGAGCACGGCGCGTCCGAGCGAAGCCACGGCGACACGTCGACCGCCAGCACCAGGCACCCGCCGTCGAAACGCGGCAGCGACAGCCCGCACAGCACCGTCCGCAGCCGATCCATGTCGATCCGGCCGTGATTGAGACCGCCGTACATCGCTCCGTGCCCACGACGATGCTCGGGCAACAGCGTCAAGTCCACCAGGGACTTCACCGCGCCGTCCGCACACAGCACCGCATCGGCCAGCTCGAACAATTCGTCGCGCCGAGCGGTCAGACACTCGTAGAACTCGCCTCGGAAGCGTGACGCTTCCGCGAACGCTTTCCTCCGGACAGCAACTGGCAGCACACTCACCCTCACGGCCTTCGTCGTGGTCACGTGCACCTTGGCCGGAGCACAGGATCAGACGAAGGCCGCCCCCACGTCCGGCGAATCCCCAGGTGAGCGACTCAGTACGAGACACCGTTCGAGGCCGGAAGAAATAGAACAAGCTGAGGAAGAAGTGGTGGACGTCTATGCCCGCATCCCTCAACGCGCCGAAGATCTCGCCGACATAGCCAGGGTTGACCAAGGTCATGGGGGTCAGGACCGGGCGGCGATACTCCTCGACAAGTCCTACCGCCAGGTCGGCGACCTGGCGTCGCCAGAGCCGAAGGTCCTGGAAGTCGCCGGTCGGCACCTCCACGATCTCCCGCAGCACATAGCCGACCATCTCCGGGTCATAGTTGAGCGCCTCGCCGTGTTTGGGACGGGTTAGCGTGTGCACGCGAACAGACCGGGCGTCCCACTGTGACTGTGCGTGTCAGTTGGCGGTGTTCGCCAACTGACGCCAGGTCAGATCATCGGATAACACCAGCGGCGCAAGCCTGCTGTCGCCCATCCCCACAGCAGACCGCCAACCATCAGCCCCGTCACCGCCCAAGCCGCGGTCCGAAACGGAAGACGACTCAAGTGGCGATGGGCGAACTCAAAACCGGCTCACTAGGGGCCTGCCGTCGCCTTCTTCACATCTGGGTCCGCGGCGAGACGCTTCGGCAGTCGGGTGTCCTTGTCGAGCTTCGCGAACAGGAGTTGTTGCACGGTGATGTTGACGCTTCTGTCCGGCATGTCTTTGTAACGGCCCACCGTGGAGGCGTCTACCAGATCCGCCCCCCGCAGATCAACCTCGGAGGTGTCCGCTCCAGTGAAGTCGGCGGCACCCAGCGTCGCACGACGCAGGTCCGCCTTGTTCATCCGTGCGTTGCGCAGGTCCGCACCCGTCAGGGTCGCGTCCCGCAGATCGGTGAGTCCGAGCTCGGCCTTCTGGAGATCCACCACAGGCATGACGGCCTCGCGCAGATCCGCGAACGACAGTTTGGCGCCACTCAGGTCCGTACCGTCCAGGGACGCGGCGCGCATATGCGCGAGCGTGAGCGTCGCCCCGCTCCAGTCCGAGCCGATCACGTCGACATCCCGCAGCTCCGCACCGGTCAAATTCGCTCGGTGCATCACCATGTCGGCGAGCCTCGCGTCACTCAGGTTGGCCTCGGTCAGGTTGGCCTCACTCAGGTCCGTGCCGTCGAGGACCGTGTCGCGCAGGTCGGTGTGGCGGAGATCCGCTCCCGTCAGGTCGGCGTGACTGAGATTGACATGACGCAGATAGGCCCCCCGGAGGTCCACGACGGCCGTACCGTCATGCCGACCGTCCCTGGCGCCCAACACCGACAGGGCCGCCGCGACATCCCGGTGCGGAGACGCCGGGGCGGGTACTTCCTTCGTCGGTTTCGGGGCGTGCGCGCGTATATAGGCGGACAGGACGTCGATCACGGTGGGCTGGTCGCGCGGGGAGTCCTGCATGATGCGCTGGAGAGCGTAGACGCCGCCCAGGCGCACATCCTCGGAGTCGTCGCCGATGTGTTCGACGGCCGCGTTGAACCGGTCGGCTATCTGTCCTTCCCGCGTGATGTGCTGCTCGCTGTCGACCTGCCTGATCGACACCCAGGCGAAGGCGGCAACGGCGAGGGAGGCAGTTGTGGCCAACAGCCCGACGGAGCGCTCCAGACGGGCCCACCAGCTCGCGCCCTCGGCGCCACCGCCGGCCTCGGCAGAGCGGGAACCGCCGCCCGCGGCCGAGCCGGTGAGCGCGCGGTGCCGCTCAGCGGCTCCGGCGCGCTGGCCCGGCCGCCGCGCTCCCAACGGTGCCCGAGCTCGCGTGCCCCGCGGCTGCCGCCTCCGCCCGGCGATGCGCTGGAGTTGCGCGCGACGCGCTCCTGGCCGCGGTGTTCCCCTCGTCGTCATGAACACCAATGTGAACCACCGGCGGGCGGCACACCAACCACCCCTCCCTCCTTAGAGGTCGTTTTCTCCCAACGTTTCATCCCGCAATGCAGATTTGATCCGTTGGTGTCGGGTCACGCCAGGAGATGGTGGCTTCGCCTGTGAGGCGGCGGGCCATGAGGTCGGTCATCGCCAGGTGGATCATGGCTTCGGATCGGGCGGGCAGGGTTTCGTAGTCTCGGGCCAGGCGGCGGTGGAGCATGAGCCATCCGTAGGTCCGTTCGACCGCCCACCGTTTCGGTATCGGGGTGAATCCCCTGGCCCCGGGGCTATGGGGGCGACGCCGGAAGGCTGGCGCCATAGTGTCCTCACCGAGGAAGGCGGGATGCTCTGCGGACGCCTTGCCGACGTGGCGGCCAACACCGATCCAGCCGAGGCACAGGCCGCCGTGGCTGCCATGGTGGTGGGACTCGCACGCGGCTTCCACGAAGCTGACGTCGATGTGACCTGGGATCCGCCCAGGGAACCCGGGTCCTGGACAGCTCAGGTCACCGTTGCCGCGTCCCCACCGAGCGCCTGAAGTTAAACGACAAGCTGACTGGCGGCAACCCTCGACGACGTCACCCAGCTCCTGCCCCTGCTCGACGCAATCCCACCGGTCCGTGGTCGCGTCGGCCGCCCGCGTCACAGACCCGACTCACTCTTCGCCGACCGCGGCTACGACCGCGATATCTACCGCAAGCCGGTCCGTGGTCGCGGCATCGTGCCGGCCATTGCCCGCCACGGCACCGGCCTCGGCATCTACCGGTGGGTGGTCGAGCGCACCTTTGCCTGGCTTCACGGCTTCCGACGCCTACGCATCCGCTGGGAACGACGAGCCGACATCCACGAAGCGTTCCTCAGGCTCGCCTGCTGCCTCATCTCCCACCAACAACTCGGCTTGCTGCGTTAGCTACTGCCTTTCCGTAGCAGCCCTAAAGCCGCGATCTTGGATTACCGGGGAGGCTTCCTGCGCGGTGGCAACCCATGCATCAATCTCGTCATGGGACGTCCTGATGGCACTGATCGGCTCTTCGAGCACGGCCAGCTTCGGCTTGCGGACATTCAGGCTGAGCTGCCCCATCGACACCTCTTGGTACGACATGCGCAGCTGCCATCAAACCCGCATGAGGTAGCGGCGCTCCTGCGGCTCGCGGTCGTCTGCAAGGCGATCATGGGTAGCGGACTGGACACGCCATCGCTGCTCATCGTCACGAAAACCAGTGCTGGGATCCGTCAAGGTCACTGTCGGACAATGGAAACCAGACGCTGAACAGGTCGTTCCGTTAGGACCTCTTTAACAGGCCATCTCATTTGGCATGCTCGCTAAGCTTGTTCTTTAAGGTCTGAGCCTGGCGGGTCCTTCGGGGAAGGGGTGTCGTTCTCCCGTACTACAGTCCGGTTCGTGATCGATGCTGCCCGCCGCAATGCTGCGGATGACGATGCGCTTCTGGATAGGCTGCACGCCCTCGCGTGGGGCGGGGCGGGGGTGGTGCCCTCTCCTGGCTGTCTTCCGGACGAACCCTTTCCGCCACTTGCGATGGCCGAGGTCGAGCGCGTGGAACGGAAGCTCGGGTATCGGCTCCCCTCATTGCTCCGGCGCATCTACACCGAAATCGGTGACGGGGGGTTCGGGCCAGAAGGCGGCCTCGCGTCGCTGACGCCGCGCCGCATTCCGCACTGGCATGTGGCGGACTGGCCTTGCGCGACAACCATCCATGCCGAGCGCCCGGGGTGGGGGCCGGCGGCGTCGTGGTTCTTCTTGACGGGCGGCGGCTGCACCATGGAGTGGTACGTCTCGCTGATAGCGGTCGATCACCCGGTCTTGCTCTGGGACGCCGATGGCTGGGAGCCGGACTGGGGCCAGGACCCTCACGACGGACTGCGGTACGCGGCGCCGTCGTTGCGCCAGTGGCTGTGGACCTGGGCGGACGGAGGCAATGTGTGGGATGAGGTGCTGGCACAACCCGAGCAGCCGCTGAGCATCTGAGCTGGGCAACAGGTGCCGCGCTCGAACGGTGAGTCGTACGCCGTCACTCATCTGGGCATTGACCGGGCAGGCAGACGGCCCCCGCATGATCATGCGTTCCGTCACAGAACCGCGATCACTCAAAGGCCGCAGGGGTGAGTCTGCTGCAACACGATGCCCGCCGAGACGCGTTTGGCTTCGCGTCACACTTCCGGAAGGACTTGTTCGACTGCCTGACCACGCGCGGG
This sequence comes from Streptomyces sp. NPDC054770, assembly GCF_053611985.1. NCBI lineage: Bacteria > Bacillati > Actinomycetota > Actinomycetes > Kitasatosporales > Streptomycetaceae > Streptomyces > Streptomyces sp. NPDC054770. The sequence continues at coordinate 2,186 of NZ_JBSHBL010000044.1, read as the reverse complement.
GATGAACTGTTTGAGCTGGTGGACGCGTTGCTGTGCGCGGATGGCCCGGTGATGTCGCCGGTGGACCTGACGCTGGTGGCCGAGCACCGGCGTGGGCACGGCGCAATGTACGAGGCGTTGAACAGTGGGAACGTGGACGTGCCCCGGCTGCGGCAGGTGCTGGCTGGTCTGCCGATGCCGCGGGCCGCCGACGGGCGCCTGGTCCTGGCCGTCGACGTCAGCAACTGGCTCCGCCCCGACGCGCCGACCAGCGCGGACCGCCTGTTCTGACATGTCTACGGTCGCAGCGGACGGTCCTCGGACCAGTTCATCCCTGGCTGGCCGTACTCGTTCGTCGCCGCCCTCGAATCGGGCCGGACGTCCTGGTGCCAGCTCCTGGACGCCGTCCGTCTTGGACCCGAGGACGACGTCGCCGAGGTCACCGCTGCCCAGCTCCGCCGGGTGGTCACCGACCTCATTGAGATGGGCCGCTGGCATGTCGGCGACCGCAACATCCTCATTGTCTTCGACGTCGGCTACGACGCCCCACGCATGGCCCACCTCCTTGACGGGCTCCCCGTCGAGGTCCTTGGACGCATGCGCTCGGACCGGGTGATTGCGACGGCCGACGCCCTCGCTCAAGGAGTACGCCCTGGCCTATCCCCAAGGCGGGCGACCGCCGAAGCACGGCAAGGAGTTCCGCTTCGCCAAGCCTGAGACCTGGGGCGATCCGGATGCGGCAACCGTGCAGGTCACCGACCGGTACGGCACCGCCCGCGCGATGGCCTGGGACCGCATCCACCCCCGCCTGACTACCCGCTCCGCATGGATCGACCACACCGGCGAACTCCCCATCATCGAAGGCACGCTGATCCGCCTCCAGGTCGACCGCCTGCCCGGCGGAGGCGACCCGCTGCCCCTCTGGCTGTGGTCGTCGGCCACCGGCCTGAACAGCGAGGACGTCGACGTGCGCTGGCAGGCGTTCCTGCGCAGGTTCGACATCGAACACCTCTTCAGGATGATGAAACAGACTCTCGGGTGGACCCGTCCGAAGCTGCGAACCCCCGAGGCTGGCGAGCGCTGGACCTGGCTGATCATCGCCGCGCACACCCAGATCCGTCTTCTGCGCGACGCCACCGCCGACTTGCGGCGGCCGTGGGAGAAGCCCGCCGAGCCCGGCCGGCTCACCCCGGCCCGAGTCCGCCGAGGGTTTCGGAACCTCCGCCCGCACCTGGACTGTCCGGCCCGTGCACCGAAACCCTCAACTCCCGGCCCTGGCAGGCCATTTGGCTCGAAAAACCGGCGGCCCGCCACCCGCTACGACGTGGGCAAGACCGCGAAACGACCCGAGAGCATCACCGAACGAAACCGACTCAGACCTTAAAGAACAAGCTCAGCAGAACCGCGAGTGGTGTGCCGTTCCCGTCGGTGATCACCTGATGTTTGGAGCTGGCCCGGCCTCGGTCGACCGGCGAGGGGCTCGTGTGCTGCCCCCCCTTTTAGGGCTCTGACACGGGAGGAGTTGACTACGCAACGGGACCAGTCCAGCCGTGAGGCAGCGTTGAGCTCGGCCAGCAGAACCTCGGGCAGCCGCTGCCACATGCTGGCCTCGTTCCAGTCCCGAAGCCGCCGCCAGCACGTGATGCCTGAGCCGAAACCGAGGTCCTGTGGCAGGTACTCCCACTGGATCCCGGTGTGCAGCACGTACAAGATCCCGCACAGCAGCTCCCGATCCGGCGACGGTTTTGCGGCCCGGATACCGAAACCTGCGCTCAAGCCCTGGCAGCAGCGGCTCCAGGTGATCCCACAACTCATCCGACACGATCCATGGCGGCATCCCCACACCAGACCGAACGCGCAACTCCCGCGTCAGACAAGACAACCAGAGCTGATTCACCTCATTGTGTTAAACCCTGTAAGGCAATTGACGGGGAATTAATTCTCTCCGAGAAATGCGAGTCTTGAGAACCCTAAAGGGAATTATTTAAATGTGTTATTTGGAAATTAACTGACGGAACGTCAGACTGGAAGCAGGACGGGTCAGGGCCCTTGTGTAGGTGCGTCTTTTAGGAATTCGCGGAGCGAATTCCTTCGGTGTCACGGAGTGACACCGCATCAACTTCCTTGCGGAGCAAGGAAGTTAGGCCGCGTAGCGGCCGGTGTCTTCCGGCCCGTAGGGCCGGCGCGTCGTGCCCGCGGAGCGTGGC
>NZ_JBSHBL010000043.1:0-99088 GCF_053611985.1 Streptomyces sp. NPDC054770 | reverse complement strand
AAGGACGAGGTCAAGCCGCAGGTCCACACCTGGACCTTCCCGGACGGGAAGGTGCTCATCGTTCTGTCCGAGGGCCGTCTGCTGAACCTGGGCAACGCCACCGGTCACCCCTCGTTCGTGATGTCCAACTCGTTCGCGGACCAGACCCTGGCCCAGATCGAGCTGTTCACCAAGCCGGACGAGTACCCGGTGGGTGTCCACACGCTGCCCAAGCACCTCGACGAGAAGGTCGCCCGCCTGCACCTGGACTCGCTCGGCGTGAAGCTGACGACCCTGCGCCCGGAGCAGGCCGACTACATCGGCGTGAAGGCCGAAGGCCCGTACAAGCCGGACCACTACCGCTACTGAGCCCCTGCGGAAACCGAAAGCGCCCCACCTCCGGGTGGGGCGCTTTCGGCGTTCTCGGAGAAGATCCGCCGCCTTACTCCAGCACCGACTCCAGCGTCTTCCACAGCAGCGCCCAGTTCTCGGTGAAGTACATGTGCCCGCCCGGTACGTCCACGAGGCCGGCGCCCGCGGCGGCGCACTCCGCCCAGCGAGCCGCGTCCACGCGCCCGACCAGGGAGTCCTCGGTGCCCCGCAGCACCGTCACCGGGACCTCCAGGGCCGGGCCGTGGGCGGGGACGTAGCCGTCCTGGATCTCCAGGTCGGCGCGGAGGGCGGGCAGCAGCAGCTCGCGCAGTTCCGGTTCGTGCCAGGCGTCGTGGTCGTAGCCGACCAGGTCACGCAGTCTGGCGACGAAGGCCTCGTCGTCCAGGAGCGCGCCGTCCATCCGGGGACGCGGCAGCCCCGGCGCCGCGGCGCCGCTGACGACGAGCCGTTCGGGGAGCGGTCCGCCCCCGTCCGACAGCAGCCGGACCGTCTCGTAGGCGAGCAGGGCACCGAAGCTGTGCCCGAAGACGGCGTACGGCTCGGTGCCGGCGAACCGGCGTATCTGGTCGGCGCACACCTGGGCCGCGTCCCGCATGGAGGTGCAGGGGTCTTCGACGAACCGCTCGTCGCGCCCCGGGAGCTGGACCGGGACGACCCGGAACGGCAGGTCGGGGGAGTCCTGCCAGGGCCGGAAGACGCCGGCCCCCGCTCCGGCGTAGGGCAGGCACATCAGGGACAGGGGCATGGTGCTCCTCGTGGGGGACGGAAGAAGTGGCGCGGGTGCGCGGGCCGGGAATCAGCGGTGGGCGGTCCTTCCCCACCGGTTGAGCGCGCGGGCCCGGCGGGCTCCCCGGGCGGTGTCGGCCGACGGGACCTCGGCCGGGGCGTCCAGGCGGTCGAGGAAGTCCGCGAGACCGCGCACGGTCGTGTGCCGGAAGAGATCGGCGACGTGCAACTTCGGGTAGCGGGGCCGGAGTTGGGCAAGGGCGCGCAGGACGCCGGAGGAGCTGCCGCCGAGCGCGAAGAAGGTGGCCGCGGCGTCGGTGACCGGGGTGCCGAGGATCCGCTCCCACACCTCGGTCACGGCCTGTGCGGAGCTGCCCGTCACCGGTGCCGCCGGGTGCGGGGCGGGGGCGAGGTCCGCGGCCCACCCGGTGAGGGCCTGCCGGTCGAGCTTGCCGTTGGGGGAGCGGGGCAGCTCCGGCACGCCGAACCAGGCGGTGGGCAGCATGGCCCCGGTCAGCCACCGCGCGGTGTCCCGCCGTAGGCCGGCCGCGGTCTCGGCGGGCAGGGCGCGGGGGCCGACGCGGCCTTCGGCATCTTCGGCCGCCTCGAGGACGACGAAGGCCACCACCCCCGTACGGTCCGGGAGCAGGGCGACGGCGGCGTCCCGCACGCCGGCCGCACGGCGCAGCGTCGCCTCGATCTCGCCGGTCTCGACGCGCTGGCCGAGGATCTTGACCTGCTGGTCGGCGCGGTGCAGGAAGGCCAGGCCGACGCCGGGGGAGAAGGCGACCAGGTCGCCGCTGCGGTAGCCGGTGGCGCCCGTGGACCCCGGCAGTGCGGGGAAGCGCTCGGCGGTCAGGTCCGGGCGGCGCCAGTAGCCGTCGCCGACACCGCTGCCCGATATCAGCAGTTCGCCGGGGCAGCCGGGCGGCAGGTCGCGCCCGTGCCGGTCGACGACGTGGCAGCACACGCCGGGCAGCGGCAGGCCGATGTGGACGGGCGTGTCCGGCACCACCTGCCACAGCGTCGTGTAGACGGTCGCCTCGGTCGGTCCGTAGCCGTTGAGGACGGGGCCCGGGACGAGGCCGGCCAGGTCGGCCGCGAGGTCCGGGTCCAAGGGCTCGCCGCCGACCAGCAGCGCCCCGAGGCGGGAGAGGAAGCGGCGGCCCTGCGGGGACGCGGTGTGGAGGCGGGCTGCCGAGGGGGTGCACTGGTAGAACGCGCCGGCCGGGTCCGGGAGGTCCTGGACCACGGTGCGGTGGCTGGTCAGGTGAAGGGTGCGGCCGCAGGTCAGGGGCCACACCAGCTCGATGAGGCTGATGTCGAACGCGTACCCGGTGCCGGCCAGGACGACGGACGGTCCACCGGCGAACCGCGCGTCGAACGCGGCGAAGAGGGCGCACAGGCTGTCGTGGCGGACCACGGCACCCTTCGGGCGGCCGGTCGACCCCGAGGTGTACATGACGTACGCGGGTGCGTCGGGCGCGGTCCGCGGCCAGGCGGCGGGCGCCGCCGCACGGGCGCCGGGTGCCACGGTGGGGATGCCGGGCAGCAGCGGGGCGGTGGCGATGAGCGCGGCGGGGTCGGCGTCCTGGAGGACGTAGCGCAGCCGCTCGGCGGGGTGGTCCGGGTCGAGCGGGACGTAGGCGGCGCCCGCCCACCAGGTCGCCAGGATCGCGGTCACCAGGTCGGGGGAGCGGTCGAGGTGGATCCCGACGCGGTCGCCGGGCCGGACGCCGGCCTCGATGAGCGCGGCGGCGAGGCCCTGGGCGCGGACGGTCACCTCGGCATGGTCCAGCTCCCGTCCGGCGGTGCGCACGGCGACGGCGGACGGGCAGGCGGCGGCGCGGGCCTCGACCAGGCGGTGCACCGGTGTCCCGGCGGCGGCCGGGGCGGCGGCGGACAGGCCGGCCAACTCGGCGCGTTCCGCGGGGGTGAGGAGGTCGTGCTCGGTCAGCGGCCGGGGCTCGTCGGCGGCGAGCGCATCGAGGGCGGCGACGAGATGCGCGAGGAGACGCTCGGCCGCACGGGCGTCGAGCGCGCGCTCGGGATGGGCGACGACGAGGTGCTGCGCCCCGTCGGGGGCGTGCAGCAGGGTGACGCTCAGGTCGTACTCGACCTTGTCCGACACCGGCTGCTCCAGCAGCCAGCGCAGCCCGCTCGCGTCCACCACCTCGGTGGCCAGCTCGCCCTGAGTGCAGATCAGCTGGGTGAACGGCTTGAGGCCGGGGTGCCGCGGCGCTCCGGTCGCCGCCAGGATGTCCTCGATGGGCAGCTCGGCGTGGTCGACGGCGTCGCAGAGCGCGTCCAGGGTGCGCTCGAGAAGGTCCTCGGTGGTGGCGCCGGCGAGGCCGACGCGGACCGGGACGGTGTTCTGCAGACACCCGACCACCGAGACGCCCTGGGCGTCCCGATGCACGCCGCTGACCGTGGCGATCACCACGTCATCGGTGCTGCCGTACCAGCCGGCGACCCAGGCGAAGGCGCTCATGACCTGGGTGAACGGGCTGGCCCCGGTCAGCGCCGCGCGGCGCCGCATCCGGTCGGTGAGGTCGTCGGGCAGCCGGGTCGCGACCTCGGCGCGGTCGCGGTCCGCCCCCGGCGTGAGCTGCGGCAGGGTGCAGTTCTCGGGCGCGTCCTCGAGCGTCGTGGTCCAGAAGTCCCGCAGTGCCGTGAGGTGTTGCCCGGACATGTCGGGGGAGGGCGGCTGCACGGCGGCCAGGTGCTCGGAGCCGAGGCCGTGGGCGGTGGTCAGCGAGGCGAGCAGGGCCGCGGCGGAACCGTCGTCGAAAACGCCGTGATGGACCGCGAAGAGCAGGTGCGCGCGGTCGCCGCGGTGCAGGAGCACGACCCGGCACAGCGGCGCCCCGGCGTGGTCGAACGGGGCGCCCAATGCGGCCTGCCGCTCGGCCAGGTCCCGGTCGGCCGCGGTGTCGTCGGCCGGCAGCGGCCGGATGTCGAACGGCACGTCGGCCACCGGATGGACGCGCTGCACCAGACCGTCGGCAGTCATGTGCAGGGAGACGCGCAGCGCGGACTGGGCGAGGAGCACGGCGCGGACGGCGCCCACCAGCCCGGCGGCGTCCACCGTGCCGGACACCGTCAGGCGGTGCACGATCGCCGGCCGGGGCTGTTGCATGTCCAGCACGAAGAAGCGGAGCTGCCCGGGAGTCGCGGGATTCTGCATGCGGCGTCCTGTCCTCTGCGGTGCGGAGACCTTGAATTCCAATTGTGCAGCAGATGGCACCGGAAATGGATGGCCCGATCCCCGCGGGCCGGGAATTATCCGGGATATGACATTGGCTGACCCGCGTCTGACGATTTCCCCGTTGCTCTCGGCGGAGAATCTGAAGAGCCTGTATTCGGTGTGCTGAAACCAAGGTCCGCGCCGATCTACGGGGGTAATCCGATGTCCCTTGAAGAAATGTCAGATACCGCTTCCGGTGGTGGTTCGAATGGGCACCTCCCGATGAATCACCAGGAAATATGGAAGGATTTCCTGGGGGCTGACGCCGATGTGCATGCGAGCTTCATCGCCAATGGCGGGGATTCCCTCAAGGCGGTACTCCTCGCGGACCGGCTGTCCGCGCTGACCGGCCGCGAGATCGAGTACCTGGACGTTCTGGACGCGCCGAACGCCGCTGCCCTCGCCCGGTCCCTCGGCACCGACGAGTCGTGATCGCCGCCGTGTCGCTGCCTCTCACCCCGGGGCAGGTCGACCTGTACCTGGCCGACCGCGCCGCGCAGACCGCGGCCACCTACGTCTGCGCGCTCTTCCTGCGCGTCGAGGGGCCGCTCGACGCTGACGTGCTGCGCGCCCGGTTCGCCGCCCTGCTCGCCGCCCACCCGGTACTCGACTGCCGGGTGGCCGAGGGCGAGCGGGGCCCGGTCCTGGTGCCGGCCCGCCGTTCCGCCCGCCTCTTCGTCACCGACGGCCCCTACGATCCCGACGGGCCGCTGGCCCGGGCCCGGCTGCGCCGCGAGGCCACCCGCCCGTTCGACCTCGACGACGGCCCCCTGGTGCGGGTGGTTCTCGTACGGCACACCGCCCGCATCGCCCACCTGTGCCTGACGGCCCATCACCTCGTGGTGGACGAGACCTCGATGGCGGTCATCGCCCAGTGGCTGCTCGGTGACCGCCCCGCCCTGCCCGAGCAGTCCTTCGCCGCATGGGCGCGGACCCAGCAGGAGCTGCCCGCGGCCCGCCGCGAGCGCGCCGCCGAACTCGCCGGCGACCTCGCCACCGGAGTCCGCCTCGCCATGGACTGGGCGCGTACCGAAGAGAGTCCGGCCGACGCGTCGAGCACGGAGGCCGTGCCGCTGCGGATCAGTGACGCGGTGTGGGACGCGGCAGGCGCACTCGCCACCCGTCTCGGCGTCACCCGCCTGTCGCTGACGCTGGCCGCCGCCGGACTGGTCCTGAGCCGCAACACCGGCGCCGCACGGCCCGTGCTCGGCACCGTCGTCTCCCGCCGTGCCCCCCGGCACGCCACCGCCGTCGGCTACTTCAACGCCACCGTGCCGGTCCCCGTCGACACCGCGGACGCCGGGAGGAGCGCACCCCTGAGCGTCGCCGACTACGTGCGCCGCACCCACCGGCGGGCCATGACCGCCTACCGGGACGCCGATCTGCCGCTCTCCGCCGTTCTGCCCGCGACCGAGCGCACCGGGTTCGGCCTGGTCGTCGTCGCGTGCCGCACCCTGTCACCGCTCGACGGCGGGGCGGGCACCGGTGTGCGCGCGAGGCCGCTGCCCGACCCCGGTTTCGGGCCGGCCCAGTTCCCCCTCACCCTCTATCTGCGCGAGGACCTCGGCGGCGACCGGCGCGGCCTGCTCCGGTACCGCGCGACCGAGGTGGACACCGCCGCGGCCGAACGCTTCTGCCGCCAACTGGAGGCCGCCTTCCGGGCCATGGCCGATTCCCCCGACGCCCCCGTGCACCGCCTGTCCACCCTTCCTGGCCTTCCCGACCTTCCTGGCCTTCCCGGCCTCCCCGCCGCGGACCGTGCGGCGCCCGTCGCCCCCGCCCCGGCGGCCGCCGAGAGCGACCTCGCGGCACTGTTCGCCGCCCAGGCCGCCCGACGGCCGGACCGCACGGCCGTCAGCTGCGGCCCCGAGCGGCGCCTGACGTACCGCCGACTCGACGAACGGGCAACGGCCTTGGCCCGCTCCCTGGCCGAGTCCGGGGTCCGCGCCGGGGACCGGGTAGGCGTCAGCCTGCACCGCGGCATCGACCTCGTCGTCGCGCTGCTCGCCGTCCTCAAGGCCGGCGCGGCCTACGTACCGCTCAACCCGGACTATCCGGCCGAACGGCTCGCCTTCATCGCCGAGGACACCCGGATCGCCGCCGCCGTGACCGACGGCGCGCCCACTCCGCTCCCGGACCGCCTGACGCTGCTCCCCGTCGACGCCGTTCCCCGCAGCGCCGACACCCCGCTGCCGGCGCCGGACCCGGAGCGGGTGGCGTACGTCATCCACACCTCGGGCTCCACCGGCACCCCCAAGGGCGTGCTGGTGCGGCACCGCAACGTCGCCGCACTGCTCGCCGCCACCGCGGGCCCCGACGGCTTCGGTCTCGGCGAGGACGACGTCTGGTCGCTCTTCCACTCCTTCGCCTTCGACTTCTCCGTCTGGGAGATCTGGGGCTGCCTGCTGACCGGCGGCCACCTCGTCGTCGTACCCCAGGAGACGGCCCGCGACCCGGAGTCGTTCCACGCGCTGCTGGCCGCCGAGGGCGTCACCGTCCTCAACCAGACACCCTCCGCCTTCGCGCAGTTGCTCGCCGCCGACTCGGCCGCGCCGCGGCCGCTCGCCCTGCGCCTGCTGATCTTCGGCGGCGAACCGCTCGACGCGCGGATGCTGCTGCCCTGGCTGGACCGCCACCCGGAGCGGGCGTGCCGGGTCGTCAACATGTACGGCATCACCGAGACCACGGTGCACTGCACCTGGCGCGACCTGTCCCGCGCGGACGCCCTCGCCGGCACCCGTTCGGTCGGTCGGGCCCTGCCGGGCTGGCGCCTGTACGTCCTGGACGAGGCGGGCCGCCCGGTGGCGCCCGGAGTGCCGGGCGAGATCCACGTGGCCGGCGCCGGTGTCAGCGCCGGATACCTCGACCGCTCCGAGCTGACCGCCGGGCGCTTCCTGCCCGGCGCCGCCGTGGGCGTCGACGAAGAGGTCCTGTACCGCTCCGGCGACCGCGGCCGGCAGCTGCCCGACGGACAGATCGAGCACCTCGGCCGCCTCGACGACCAGGTCAAGATCCGCGGCCACCGCATCGAACTCGGCGAGATCAGCGGCGCGTTGCTCGCCAACCCGGCGGTGAGCGGCGCCGCCGCCGTGGTCCGCGACGCGCACGACGCGGCCACCGCCCGGATCGACGCCTACCTCGTCCCCGCCGGCAGCGACGCGGACCTGCCGGAGCTGCGCCGATGGCTCGCCGAACGGCTGCCCGACCACATGGTCCCCGCCACCCTCACGCCGGTCCCGGCGCTGCCGCTGACGGTCAACGGCAAGCTCGACACGGCACGCCTGCCCGAACCCGCGCGGCCCCGCGCCACCGGCACGCCGCCCGAGCCCGGCACGGCCAGCGCACGGCCCGCCGACGACGCGGGCGAGCCGGATCCGCCCGAGCGCATCGCCGCGCTGTGGCACCAGCTGCTCGGCGTCCCGGTCGGCCGGGACGACAACTTCTTCGAGCTGGGCGGCAATTCGCTGCTCGCGGTACGGCTGAACGCCCTCCAGCGCGCCAACGGCTTCCCCGGCTCCCAGCTCAAGCACATTTTCCGCAACCCGACCCCACGCCGCCTCGCGGCCGTCATCAGCCGGCCGGTCGGCCGACCTGCCCCCCAGGAGGAAGCGTGAGCGAGTCCCCCGACCACGACACCCCCCGCCCCTACGAGGATTCCGGCATCCCGGAGGCGGTCGCCGTCATCGGCCTGGCCCTGCGGGTGACGGGCAGCTCCGACCCCGCGGCGTTCTGGGACGGCGTCGCAGGCGGCGTCGTGGCCCTGCCCGGAGCCGGCCCCGGCGGGCACCTGCGCGCCGGCCAGATCGACCGGTTCGACCGGTTCGACGCCGGTCTCTTCGGCCTGCTGCCCGCCGAGGCCGCCGCGATCGACCCCCAGCACCGCGTCCTGACCGAACTTACCTGGGAGGCCCTGGAGGACGCCGGGATCGATCCCGCGCGCGCCGGCGGCCGCGTCGGCGTCTTCGTCGGCTGCGGCAGCGAGACGTACTACCGCGATCACGTCCTGAAGGACGAGAAGACGGTACGGGCCCTCGGGGCCGAGCAGCTCGCCCTCGGCAACTCGCGGGACTTCCTCGCCACCGGCCTCGCCTACCGCCTCGGCCTCACCGGCCCCGCCGTCACCGTGCAGACCGCCTGCTCCACCTCGCTGGTCGCCGTGCACCAGGCCATCCGCAGCCTGCTCACCTACGAGTGCGACATCGCCGTCGCCGGCGGCGCCACGGTCCACCCCGCGCCGGAGCCCACCTACGAGTTCGTCGAGGGCGGCATCACCTCCGCCGACGGCCGCTGCCGGGCCTTCACCCGCGGCGCGGCCGGCACCGTGCCCGCCGGCGGGGCGGGCGTCGTCGTCCTGCGCCGCGCGAGTGATCTGCCCGGCACCGGCGAACGGGCCCGCGCCCACCTCCTGGGCAGCGCCGTCAACAACGACGGCGCCGCCCGGATGAGCCTGACCGCACCCAGCCCGCAGGGCCAGGCCGACGTGCTGCGCGAGGCGCTCGCCGTCGCCGGGCTCGAACCCGGCGACATCGCCTACGTCGAGACGCACGGCACCGGCACCGCCCTCGGCGACCAGGTGGAACTCGCCGCGCTCGCCGAGGTCTACGGCCGGCGCGGCGGGCGCCCGCTGGCCCTCGGCTCGGTCAAGCCGAACATCGGCCACTGCGACACCGCCGCCGGTGTCGTCGGCCTCGCCAAGGCGGTCCTGGCGGTGGAGGCGGGCGTCCTGCCGCCGACCCCCTCCCAGCCCGGCGACGGCCCCGACGCCGACCTCGGTGACCCGGACTTCACCGTGCCGCGGCGGGCCCGGCCCTGGCCCGAGGGCCCGCGCATCGCCGCCGTCAGCTCCTTCGGGCTCGGCGGCACCAACTGTCACCTGCTGCTCAGCGCCGCGCCCGAAGCGGACGGTGCGTCAGGCCGGGAGGCGCTGTCGCTCCCGTTCGGCAGCGCAGCGGACCCGGAGCCGGCGCCGCACACCGTCGTGCTCTCCGCCGCGACCCCGAAGTCCCTGCGCGCCAAGGCCGCCGACCTCGCCGCCTGGTGCACCGGACCCGGCGCCGACGTACCGGCCGGGACACTGGCCGGCGCCCTGTGGCACCGGCGCCGGGCCCTCCCGGAACGCTGGGCGCTCGCCCTGCCCGCCGACCCCGGTGCCGCCCGCGAGCGGCTTCTCGCGGGCCTGACGGCGCTCGCCGCCGACGGGAGCAGCCGCCAGGCCGTCGCCCAGCCGCTGCTCGCCGCCGTCCTGCCGGGCCAGGGTGTCGACCTGGCAGGCGCGGGCGCGGGACTCGCCGCCGCCGACGACCGCTTCGCCGCCGACCTCGCCGAACTGGCCGCCGCGGTCCGCGCGGCGGGCGGACCCGACCTCGCCGACGCCCCCGGCTGGGCCGCCGACGACGCACGCCTGCTCGACACCGAGGTCGTCCAGCCCCTGCTCTTCGTCCTCGGCCTGGCCGGTCTGCGCCTTGCCGCCCGGCACAGCCTCGTCCCCGGGCTGCTGCTCGGGCACAGCGTCGGTGAACTGACCGCCGCGACGCACGCCGGAGTGTTCACCCTCGCCGAGGGGGCCGCCGCGATCGTGCGCCGCGGCCGTCTGATGGGCGCCGCACCACCCGGCGCCATGACCGCCGTACGCGCCGACGAGCAGACCGCCGTACACCTCGCCGAGGGGCTGGAGGTCGACGTCTGCGTCCTCAACGGGCCCGCCAACACGGTGTGCGGAGGCCCCGCCGACGCCCTCGCCGCCTTCGAGGAACGCTGCCGCCGGGCCGGCGTACGCACCACGCGGCTGCCGGCGAGCCGCGCCTTCCACTCCCGGTCGATGGCCCGAGCCGCGTCCGAGTTCGAGGAGTTCGTGGCCACGTTGACGCTCCGGGCACCCGGCGTGCCGATCGTCTCCGGCCTCACCGGCGCACCGCTCACCGACGCCCAGGCGGTCGACCCCGCGTACTGGGGAAGCCAGTTGCGCAGCACCGTCCGGTTCGCCGACGCCGTGACCACACTGCTCGACGCGGCCCCGGACACCGTCCTCGGCCTGCACCGGGCCCGCGCCGGCACCGCCGAGATCCGCCGCGCCTCCCGCGCCGCGGACCAGGGCGTCCTCGTCGTCGACGCGTCCGGCGGACCGGCCGCCGACGAGAACGCCCGGTGGCGCGAAGCCCTTGCCGCGCTGTGGACCGCGGGCCACGCCCTCACCGACCCGCCGCCGCCCGCGGCCGTCCTCCCCCTGCCCGCCTACCCGTTCGCCGACGACCGTCACTGGGTCGACGCCCCCGGAGCGCCCGAGCCGAACCCGGCCCCGGGCGCACCGGTCGCCCCGCAGGACGCGGAGCCGACCACCCCCGAGGAGGTCCGCGCCATCTGGCAGGACGCCTTCGGCGTGCGCGACCTGCGCCCCGACGACAACTTCTTCGACCTCGGCGGCACCTCCCTGCACGCCGCCAACCTGGTCAGCGTCGTCAACGACGCCCTGCTGGTGGAAGTCCGGCTGCAGGACCTGTACGAGCGGTCCTCCCTCGCCGGGTTCACCGCCCGCGTCGAGGAACTGGTCGCCCAGCGCGACGACGAGGCGCTGCTGCGACTGCTGGAGGAGATCGAGCGCGAGGACGGAACCAGCGACCGTGAGTGACCTCACCAAGCGCCTCGACGCGCTCACCCCGGAACAGCGGCGCCGGCTCGGCGCGGGCCTGCGGGCCCGCCGCACCGCAGCCCTCACGACCCCGCCGACGCCGCCCGGGATCCCCGAACGGCTGCGCCGCAGCCTCTACTTCTTCGCCAGCACCGACCACGCCGACGCCGCCGCGTACTACGCCTTCGTGCTCCGGGCGGCGGCCGCCGCGGACGCCGCCGCACAGCACGCGGTGTGGCTGCCGGAACGGCACTTCGTCGACTTCGGCGGGTTCTCGCCCAACCCCGCGGTGCTCGCCGCCGCCGTCGCCGCCACCACCCGCAACCTGCGCATCCGCGCCGGCAGCGTCGCCGCCCCGCTCCACCATGCGGCCCGTATCGCCGAGGACTGGGCCGTCGTCGACGGCCTCTCCGGCGGCCGCTGCGGCATCTCCTTCGCCAGCGGCTGGCACCCGGACGACTTCGCTCTGGCCCGCGAGGACTACGCCGAGCGCCGCGCGACCACGGCCCGCACCATCGAGGAGGTCCGCGCGCTGTGGCGGGGCGCGTCCCTTCCGTTCGCCTCCACCGCCGGCGGCACCACCGAGGTCGCCACCCGGCCCCGGCCCGTCCAGCCGGAGCTGCCGGTGTGGCTCACCGCCACCGGCACCCCGCAGACCTTCCTGGACGCCGCCCGCGCCGGCTACGGCGTGATGACCGCCCTGCTCGGCCAGACCCTGCCCGCCCTGCGCGAGAACATCGCCCGCTACCGCCGGGCCTGGCAAGACTTCGGCCACCCCGGAACGGGAGACGTCGTCGTCATGGCCCACGCCTACGTCAGCGACCGCCCCGATCTGGAGGAGCACCTCCGCCCCGCCATGCACGCCTACCTCAGGTCCTTCCGCAACCAGACGTCCGGCACCGACGAGGAGGTGCTCCTGGAGAGCGCCTACCTGGATTTCCTCACCGGGCCCTCCCTGCTCGGCACACCGGCCAAGGCCCGCGCGGTCCTCGCCGAGCTGGCTGCGGCCGGCGCCGACGAGGTGGGCTGCCTGATCGACTTCGGACTGCCCGCCGCGGACGTCCTGCAGGCCCTGCCCGCCCTGCTGCACCTCACCGCCCCGGCCGAGGCGCCCACGGCCCCGGCCGAGGCGCCCACGGCCCCGGCCGAGGCGCCCACGGCCCCGGCCCTGGAGCCCACCGCCCCGGCCCTGGAGCCCACCGCCCCGGCCCTGGAGACCCGCGCATGAGCGCCCCCGCGAACCAGGGCCTGGCCGCCCGCCTCGCCCGCCTCAGCCCCCGGCAGCGGGCCGCGCTGGCCGGCCGTCTCGCCGCCGCCGACGGCCCGGCGCTGCGCCCCCGCCCCGGCCCCCGCGACCGTTTCCCGCTCGGCATGGACCAGGAACGCCTCTGGATCCTCGACCAGCTCGCCCCCGGCACCACCACCTACACGCTGGGCTACGGGCTGCGCGTCCGCGGCGACTTCGACCGGGCCCTGTTCACCCGGGCCGCGGACGCCCTGACGCAGCGTCACGAACTCCTGCGCTGCGGCGCCGAGTCCGAGGACGGCCGCCCCGTCCTGCGGCTCCACCCCGACCGCCGCGCCGACCTGACCTGGACCGACCTCACCACCGACGGCGCGCCCCGAGGGCCCGAGGAGGTCGAACGCCGGCGCCAGGAGTTCATCGCGGCCCACGTGGCCCGCCCCTTCGACCTGGCAGCCGACCCCGTGCTGCGCCTCGCGGTCGCCAAGATCGCCGAGGGCGACCACCAGATCGTCGAGACCATGCCGCACTCCTTCACCGACCAGCACTCCTACGTCCGTCTCAACGACGAACTCCTGGAGTTCTACCGGGCGTTCGCCGAGGACCGGGCGCCGCGCCTGGCCGATCTGCCGGTGCAGTTCGGAGACTGGTCCCACTGGCAGCGGGAACACTTCGCAGGCCCGCACGGCCGACGCCACCGGGAGTTCTGGCGCACCTTCCTGGACGGCGTACCCGAACACCTCGCACTGCCCTACGACCACAGCCCGGACACCGACGACCATGCCGGTGAGCACCACAACTTCACGCTCGACAGCACGGTCGGCAAGGCCTTCTTCGACCGTGCGCGCGAGGCCCGCACCACCCCCGCGACCGCCATGACCGCGGCCTACGCGGCGCTGCTGCACGAACACACCGGCCGGCGCGACCTGGTGATCGGCATCCCCACGTCCACCCGGTCCGAACCCGGGGCCGAGCCGCTCATCGGGTTCCTGCTGACCAGCATCCCGCTGCGGATCCTGCTGCCCGAGGCACCGACGCCACGGGACGTGCTGGCGGCCACCGCGGCGGCGGCCGGCGCCGTCGCCGACCACCGCGAGGTGCCGTTCGGCGAGATCGTCGAGGCGAGCGCCCCGGACCGGGCCGCCGACCGGTACCCGCTGCTGCAGACCATGCTGGTGCAGCTGGACATCGACGGCTCCCGGCCGCTGGAGCTGCCCGGCGCCGAGGTCTACGCCAACGCGGTACCCGAGGGCATCTCCACCATGGACCTCACCACTGCCTGGTGGCGGGTGGACGACGTCGTCTACGGCCGCATCGAGTACCGCACGGCGCTCTTCGAGCACGCCACCGTCGCCGCCCTGGCCGACCGGCTGCTCCAGCTCGTCGAGCAGTTCGCGTACCGCCCCGACGAGCCGCTGCGCCGCCCGCTGCCCCCGCCCCCGGCCCCTGTCGCCTCCCTCCTCGGCGCCGCGGACCACGGCCCCCCGGCGCCGGACCCGGAGGCCGGGCGGACGCTGGAGCGGGTCACCGCCGCCTGGTGCGAGATCCTCGGCACCACCTCCGCCGCACCGGACGACACCTTCTTCACCAGCGGCGGCACCTCGATGCTCGCCGTGCGCCTCGCCCACCGGCTGCGCGCCGACGGGTTCACCGTCGTCCTCAAGGACGTCTTCACCCGGCCGACACCCGCCGGGCTCGCCGGACTGCTCGGCGCCCGGCAGAACCCGGCCCAGGCCCAGGCCGCGCCGCGGCCGGCGCCGCCCGTCGGGCCGCTCGGCCCCGAGCAGGAGATGCTGCTCGGCCGGGGCCTGGCCCGGGTCGAGGACTTCACGCACAGCCATGTCCTCACCGCCACGGCTCCCCTCGACGCGGACCGGCTGCACCGCTCGGCCCGGGATCTCGTCCGCGCCCATCCCACACTCACCGACACCCTGCGCGGGCGGGTGCTCGTGCCCGGCGAGCACTGGCTCTGGACCGCCGAGGCCGCGGGCACCGACCCCGGGCAGGTCATGGCGGCGCAGCGTGCCGCCTTCGACCGCGCCACGGGGCCGCTGTTCGCCGTCGCCCACCTGCCCGGCGTCCCCGGCGAGCCCGACCGCGTCGTGCTGACCGCCAGCCACTTCGTCGTCGACGGCATGTCCTGGGCCGTCCTGATCAGCGACCTCGCAGACGTCTACCAGGGCGGATCACCCCGTACGGAGAACGCCGGATACGCCGAACACGCCGCTGTCACAAGGGAGCTGGACCCGGCTGCGCATGCCCCTTACTGGCGCGGCCAACTCGCCGGCACGGGGCCGTACAGCTGGCGGCTCGACGGCCCCAACACCTACGAGGGCGAACAGGCGCTGGAGGTCGGTGTGCCGCTGGCGCCGCAGGCACACGGCACGCTGCGTGCCGCGGCGCTGACCGCCGTCGCCCGCGCGCTGCGCCCCTGGGCACCGCACGAGCAGCCGTCGGTCTGGCTGATCGGCCTGGGCCGTGACCCGCTGCCCGCGCTGCCCGACTGGGACCCGGAGCGTGCCGTCGGTTTCTACTCCGCCGCCCACCCCTTCCGGGTACCGCTCACCGGCCGCGACGCCACCGACGACCTGCGCGCCACCACCGTCGCGCTGCACGCCGTCCCCGACGCGGGCAAGACCTTCGGCCTGCTCGGCTGCGCCGCCGATCCCGCCTTGCGCGCGGAGTTCTCGGCCGCCGCGCGTCCCCGCGTCGTCGTCAACCACCTGGGCGAGCTGGCCGACCCCGTCGGCGCGGGCACCGGCCCCTTCACCGCCTCCGTGCAGACCGCGTTCCCCGGCAATCCGCGGACCGAGCGCGAGGTCGACGTCGACGTGGCGGTGTCGGTGCAGGACGGCCGGGCCGTCCTGCGCTGGCTCTTCAACCCGGGTGCCGTCGACGAGGCCGCGGTCCGTGCGGCGGCCGAGTCGGCCGCCCGGGAACTGGCCGGCCTCACAGGACACGCGAACCGTCCCCAGGACCCGGACCGAGTGCCGGGCGTGACAGGAGTGACTGAGGAAAGCATGGAACGCCTCTTCGCCCGGCTCAGCCGGGAACGACGCGAACGGCAGGGTGCCGCCGCACACGGCACCGGCGGTCGGCCGACGACACCGGGGGAGCGGGCATGACCGAGACCACCCCCGCCGAGACCACCCCTGCCGAGTCCGCACCGGCCGCCGGCCGGCGACGCGGACCGCTCGTCGCACTCCTGACGGCCCAGTACCTGTCCGCCTTCGGCAACGCGATCACCATCGTCACCGTCCCCCTCTTCGTCCTCCACACCACCGGTTCCGTCGCCGCCACCGGCGCCGCCGGGTTCGTCAGCGCCCTGCCGATGATCTTCGCGGGTGCCGTCGGCGGTGTCCTCGTGGACCGGTTCGGCGGCCGTCGCCTCAGCGTGCTCTCCGATCTTCTGGCCGGCCTGCTCGTCTTCTTCGTCCCGCTCCTGGACACCCTCGGGAAGCTGCCCGTCCCGCTCCTGTTCGCGCTGCTGTTCGTCCGTACGATCGTCGCCACCCCTGCCACGGCGGCCCGCATGACCCTGGTGAAGCCGCTCGTCGAGGACGCCGGGGCCCGCCTGGAGAGCGTCAACTCCTGGTACCAGGCCGCGCCCCGCCTGGGCCTGGTCGCCGGTGCCCCGCTGGCCGGCGTACTGATCGCGGCCACCGGGTCCGCCGCCGGCATGTACGTCGACGCCGCGAGCTTCCTGATCGCCGCCGTCCTCGTCGCGCTCGGGGTCCCGGCCGCCGCGCCCGCCGACCTCCCTGCCACGCAGGGGAACGCGACCGCCCCCGGCTTCTTCGGCCAGTTGCGCGAGGGCTTCGCCCTCCTGCGGACCATGCCGGTGATCAGCGCCATGACCGCCTTCGTCATCGTCACCAACTTCCTCGACGACGCCTTCACCCCGCTCTTCCTGCCGGTCTACGCACAGCGGGTGCTGCACAGCGGCGCCGCGATGGGCTGGTTCCTGGGCGCCGTCGGCGTCGGCTCCGTCGTCGGCACCCTCCTGTACGGCCCCCTCAGCCGGACCGTCCTGTCCCACCGGCGCCTGACCCTCTTCGGCTGCTTCGCCGTCGTCGCCGTCCTGCGCGCGATGCTCGCCTTCGAACCCGGCGCCGTCGGCGTGACCGCGATCTGCTTCCTCGTCGGCGTGGCGGGCGGCCCGCTCAACCCGATGCTCTCCACCATCATGCTGGAACGCGTCCCCGAGCAACTGCGCGGCCGTGTCTTCGGCCTCACCGGCGCGATGGCCCTCACCTCCGCGCCGCTCGGCGTGCTCACCGCCGGCTGGCTGGTCGACGTCGCCGGGCTGCGGGGGCCGATGTTCTGCTTCTCCCTCGTCTACCTCGTCCTCATCGCCGTCAGCTGGCGCCGTCCGGCCCTGTACGCGATGGACGAGCGCCCCGCGGACACCTCCGGCGACACCCCGGCCGCGGACCGGCTCACCCCACCCGACCCGCCGGCCGACCGGCCTGCCCCCGTCGCCGACCGGCCCGCCCCCGCCGCTGACCGGCCCGCCCCCGTCGCCGACCGGTCCGAGCCCGGAAGCGAGGCGACCGTCCGATGACCGCGTCCCCCGTGCGGGCCGGTGCCCTGGAGGGGCGTACCGCGGTCGTCACCGGCGCCGCCCGAGGCACCGGCCGCGCCATCGCCCTGGCCTTCGCCGACGCCGGCGCCGACCTCGTCCTGGTGGACGTGGCCGGGCCCGTCGACGGCGTCCCCTACCCGCTGGGCACCCGCAGCCAGCTCGACCACACCGCCGACGCCTGCCGCAGACGCGGCGCGGACGTCCTGACCGCCGCCGCCGACGTCCGCGACCTCGCCGCCCTCACCGCCCTGCGCGACGAGGCGCACGACCGCTTCGGACCGCCGCACGTCCTCGTCAACAACGCCGGTGTCGTCGCCCCCTCCGGCCGCCCCATCGACCAGACCGACGAGGCCGCCTGGCAGCTCATGGTCGACATCGACCTCGGCGGAGCCTGGCGGGCCATCAAGGTCTTCGCCCCCGCCATGGTCGAACGCCGCGCCGGAGCCGTCGTCAACATCGCCTCCGTCGCCGGCCTCGTCGGCTACCGCAACTTCGCGGGCTACGTCGCCGCCAAGCACGGCCTCGTCGGACTGACCAAGGCCGCCGCCCTGGACTACGCCTCCCACAACGTGCGCGTCAACGCGGTCTGCCCCGGCAACATCCGCGACGAACCCGCCATGGACGGCCGCATGCTCTCCGAGGTGGCCCGCGCCCTCGACGTCCCGCTCGCCGGGCATGCCGAACTGTTCACCGACGGCCAGCCGATGAACAGCCTGGTCGACCCCGCCGACGTCGCGGACGCCGTCCTCTGGCTGGCCGGCGACGGCTCCCGCCATGTCACCGGTACCACCCTGACCGTCGACGCCGGCTACACGGTCCGGTGACCCCGATGACCGCCGCACCTGCCCCGCCGGGACGCCCCGCCACCGCCACCGAGCGCCAGTTCTGGTTCGCCGAGCGCATCGCGCCCGGCTCGCCCGCCTGGCGGGTCCTCAGCGCCGTACGCATCGACGGCGCCGTGGACCGCACGCTGCTCACCGAAGCCGCGGGCCGCGTCGTCGCCCGCCACCCGGCCCTGCACTCGGTGTTCACGCCGGCCGGCGGCGACCTGTGGTGCGCCCCCGTGGCGCCCGTCGCCCCACCGCTGACCGACCTCCCGCCCGGCGCCGGCTTCGACACCGCCGCCGGCCTGCTGGCCCGCACCGGCCTGCTCGACATCGCCGCCGGCCGCCACGTCGTCCTCGGCCTGTCCCCGGACGCGGCCGACGCCGCGAGCGCGACCCTGTACGTCCTCACCCACCACCTGGTCCACGACGGCCTCTCCCACGAGGTGTTCACCGCCGACCTGGCCGCCGCCTACGCGCGCGCCGCCACCGGCGCCCCCGAGCCCGCCCCGCCGTCCCCGGCGCCACCGCTACCGCTCGACCCGGGTGCCGAGGCCGAACTCACCGCGTACTGGCGCACCGCGCTGGCCGGTGTGCCCGACCTGCCCGGTGCCGACGACGGCCCCACGCAGCGCGAGCTCGCCGAGGCCGACCCGGTCGGCCACCCGGTCGCCTTCCCCGACGGCGCCGCACCGGCGGTGAAGGCGGCCGGCCGAGCCCTGGCCTGCCCGCCCGTCGCCGTACTGCTCAGCGCCTACGCCCAGGCCCTGCACGACCTCAGCGGCGCCGACGACTTCTGCATCGGCACGCCCGTGTCCAGCCGCACCCCGGACCAGGCGGACGCGATCGGCTGCCTCCTGACCACCCTGCCCGTGCGGGTCCGCCGCCCGGCCGACCCCGGAGCCTGCGCCCGTGTCTGGGAGGCCTTCGCCGACGGGCTGCTCCACATGGACCTGCCGCAGGACCGGCTGATCGGCGCCGTGCGCGGCAGGCCCGGCCGCCGGCTCCCGCTCTACCAGGCGCTGTTCGCGTACGAGAGCTGGCCGCGCCCCGTCCACGACGCCGGCCCACTGCGGCTGCGCACCGAGCCCGTGGTCCCGCTCGGCGCGCAGGCCGAGATCCAGTTCCAGCTGGGCGAGCTGCCCGGGGACCGCCTCGCCGGTGTCCTCCAGGCGCCCGCCGGCGGCCTGTGGGCCGATCGGCTGCCCGCGCTGGCCGCCGCCGTCCGGCGCCGCCTCGCCGAGCTGACCGCCGTCGCGGCCTCCACCTCGGCCTCCGCCTCGGCCTCCGCCTCGGCCTCCACCTCCACTTCCGCCACCCACGAGAGGGGCTCTCGATGATGCGGGTGATGTGCCTGCCCTACGCCGGAGCAGGAGCCGGCCTGTACCGCCCGTGGAAGGGCCTCGCGGACGGCCGCCTCCAAGCGGTCCCTCTCCAACTGCCGGGCCGCGAGGAGCAGTTCTCCCAACCCTTCTATTCGTCCTTCGCCGAGGCCGTCGCCGACATCGCAGGGCGGGCCGTCGAGGCAGCCCGGGGAGAGCCGTTCGCGCTCTTCGGGCACAGCTTCGGCGGGCTGCTCGCCTTCGAGGCGGCCCGGCACCTGTACGACAGCGGCGGCCCCCTGCCCGAGCACCTCGTGGTCAGCGGCGCCCGCAGCCCCCGTCAGCGCGGCTACACCGGCCTCAGCGACGACGACGAGGAGGCCGTCGCCTCGCTGAAGCAGGACGCCCGGCGCGGCTTCGAGGCCCTCGACAACCCCGAACTGCGCGCCCTGCTGCTGCCGGTGATCCGCGCCGACATCCGCCTCCTCGAGCAGTACGGGGACGAGCGCAACCCGGTCGCCGGCCCGCTGCCCGTCCCGGTCACCGTGCTGCGCGGCGCGGCGGACTCCGTGGCCACTGCCGAGTCCAGCACCGACTGGAAGAACTTCACCAGCGCCGACCACACCGAGCTGGAGATGCCCGGCGGCCACCTCTACCTGCTGGACCACATGCCCGAGCTGTGGCGCGTCATCGAGGAGCAGCTGTGTCCCTGAGTCCCGTATCCGCCCCGCCGATTCCGGAGGCCGAGGACGGCGGCCAGAGCGCCCTGGCCCGCACCGGCCTGACCGACCTGCGTCGCGAGGACCCCGAACTGTCCGGTCTCCTCGACGCCGAGGTCCACCACCAGAACAACACGCTGGCGATGGTCGCCTCCGCCAGCACCGCCGACCCCTCGGTGCTGGCCGCCGCGGGCTCCGCGCTCGCCAACGTCACCGCCGAGGGCTACCCGGGCGCCCGCTACCACCCGGGCGCCGTCAACTTCGACGAGGTCGAACGACTCGCGGTGCGGCGCGCCACGAAGCTGTTCGCGGCCCAGTACGCCAACGTCCAGCCGCACTCCTGCTCCTCGGCCAACCTCGCCGTCCTCGCCGCGCTCATGCCGCCCGGCGGCACCCTGCTCGGCCTCGGCCTGGACTCCGGCGGTCACCTCACCCACGGCTCCCCCGCCTCGGTCACCGGACGCCACTACCGGGCGGTCGCCTACGGCCTGGACGCCGCGGGCCGCATCGACTACGACCAGGTCGCCGACCTCGCCGCGCGGCACCGGCCCACCGTCCTCATCGCAGGGGCGAGCGCCTACCCGCGCACCCTCGACTTCGCCCGGTTCCGCGCGATCGCCGACTCGGTGGGCGCCTACCTGCTCGCGGACATCTCCCACATCGCAGGCCTGGTCGCGGCGGGGGAGCACCCGAGCCCCGTCGACCACGCGCACCTGACCACCACCAGTACGTACAAGCAGCTCGGCGGGCCGCGCGGCGGCCTGATCCTCAGCGGGCGAGACCACCGGGCGCCGGGCCCCGACGGACACACCCCGCTGTTCCGGCTGATGCAGCGAGCGGTCTTCCCGCAGAACCAGGGCACCCCCGCCCCCGCCGCGATCGCGGCCAAGGCCCGCGCCTTCGCCCTCGCCGCCGAACCGGCCTTCGCGCGCACCGCGCACCGCACCGTCACCGGAGCCCGTGCCCTCGCCGCCGAACTGGGACGCCTCGGGTACCGCGTGCTCACCGGCGGCACCGACAACCACATGGTCCTGCTCGACCTGCGCGACACCGGTGTCACCGGCGTCGTGGCGGAGCGTGCCCTCGAGGCGTGCGGGATCCTCGTCAACCGCAACCGGATCCCCGACGACACCCGCCCGCCCCTGGTCGCCAGCGGCATCCGGCTCGGCTGCAACATCCTCGCCCAGCGCGGCCTGGGCCCCGAGCACATGGCCCAGTGCGCCGCCCTGCTGCACGACGTCCTCACCGCGACGACACCGCTGAACGAGACGGAGTTCCGTATCGACCCGCAGCAGCGCGCCCGACTGAGGGACCGGGTCCACGCCCTCTGCGCCCGCCACCCGCTCCGCTACGCGGCGGCCGCCCCCGCCCAGGACCTGTGGACAGGAGCCGCCCTGTGACGACCGCCGCCGCCGACACGGACTGGCCCCCCGTCGTCGTCCCCGCCGACCGGCCGCGCCGGGCGGGCGCCCGTCCCCGGGCCACCGGCCTGGTCCGCGCCGCCCTGCCCTGCTCCGACCAGGGTGGCCTCACCGGAGAACTGCTCGCAGCCTGCTTCGCGGCGCTCCTGCACCGGCTGACCGGTCAGGACCGCGTCGCGATCGCCGTCCCCGACGGCATCCGCGGCTACCACGTGGACCCCGGCACCACCCCGGCCGCCCTCGCCGGCGGGGCCCTCGCGCTCCCCGCCGACCTCGGCACCCCTCTGGTCGCGTTCGCCCACAACACCGCGGTGCCGACCGTCCCGCACGCCGAGCTGCATCTCGCCACCACCCTGGAGAGCGGCACCTGGTACGCCGAACTCCGCTACGAACCACGGCTGTTCACCGCGGACACCGCCACCCGGACCCTGTCCCGACTGCGCACCCTCGCCGCCGACGCGGCCCACGACCCGGCCACCCCCGTCTCCCGGCTCGCTCTCCTCGGCCCCGAGGAGACCCAGCGGATCCTGGTCGAATGGAACGACACCGCGGCCGACCTGCCGTACGACACCTGCCTGCACCGGGCGTTCGAAGCCCGTGCCACGGCACGGCCGGACGCCCCCGCCGTCGTCCAGGGGGAGCGCACCTGGACCTACGCCCGCATCGACGCCGCCGCCACCGGCCTCGCGGAGCGGCTGCGCGCGGCCGGTGCCGGCCCCGGCGCCCGCGTCGGCCTGTGCCTGGAGCGCTCCGCCGAACTCCTCGCCGCCGTCCTCGGCATCCTCAAGGCGGGCGCCGCCTACGTCCCGCTCGATCCCGACTACCCCGAGCAGCGGCTGGCCGCGATGCTGGACGGCACGTCCTGCACCGTCGTCGTCACGGACAGCGCCCGGGCCGCCGTCCTGCCCGCTCCGCCCCACGGCCGGACCCGCCCCGCCCTCCTCGTGGACGCCCTCCTCGACGCCCCCGCCCCCGCCCCGGTCTCCGGCGGGGTCCTGGCTCCCACGGCCGGCCCCGACGACCTCTGCTACGTGATCCACACCTCCGGCTCCACCGGAGCACCCAAGCCGATCGCGCTGCGCCACCGCGGCGTCGTCAACAACCTCGCGGACCTCAACTCCCGCTTCCAGGTGGGCCCTCAGGACCGGGTCCTGGCACTGTCCTCACCCAGCTTCGACATGTCGGTCTACGAGTTCCTCGGTATCACCGCGGTCGGCGGCACGGTGATCGTCCCCGAGCCCGACCACGCCAAGGACATCGCCCACTGGGCGCACCTGTGCGCCCGGCACGGCATCACCGTGTGGAACTCCGCCCCCGCCCTCCTCGAACTCCTCGTGGACCATCTGGAGCGCACCGGTGACGGCGCCCTCGACACGCTCCGCCTCGTCATGCTCGGCGGCGACTGGGTCCCCGTCTCCCTGCCCGACCGGGTCCGCGCGCTCGCCCCCGGCGCCCGCTTCATCGTCATGGGCGGCGCCACCGAGGCCTCGATCCACTCCACCCTCTACGAGGTCACCACCACCGACCCCGCCTGGACGAGCATCCCGTACGGACGCCCCATGGCCAACCAGCGCACCTACGTACTCGACGACGCCCTGCGCCCGGTGCCCCCCGGCGTGGTCGGCGAACTCCACCTGGCCGGCACCGGTCTCGCCCTCGGCTACCTCGACCGCCCCGACCTCACCGCGGAACGCTTCGTCGACTGGTCGTACGCCGGCGTCCACGACCGCCTCTACCGCACGGGCGATCTCGCCCGGTACCGCCCCGACGGCGTCCTGGAACTCCTCGGCCGCAAGGACTTCCAGGTCAAGGTGAACGGCCTGCGCATCGAACTGGGGGAGATCGAGGCCGTCCTGCGCGCCCACCCCGACGTCAAGGAAGCCGTCGTCCTGGCCCGGTCCGAGGCCGGCGGACAGCGCCTGGTCGGCCACGCCGTGCCCCACCCCGGCACCGCGCCCGAAGCCGCCGAACTCCGCGCCCACCTCGCCAGGTCCCTGCCCGCCTTCATGGTCCCGGCTGCCGTCCTCGTCCTCGACGCGCTGCCGCTCAACGCCAACGGCAAACTCGACCGCAAGGCGATCGGTGCCCTCGCCGCAGGCACCCCGGCAGCCCCGCTCCCAGCCGCCGGCGACGCCCCGACAGGACCGTGGGAGAAGCACATCGCCGCGGTATGGGCGGACGTCCTGGGCGTCGGGCCCGTCGGCCGCGACGCCGACTTCTTCGCCCTCGGCGGCGACTCCATGTCGGCACTGCGCTGCCTCGCCCGCATCGACGGCGGCCTGCGCTGGCCGGAACTGGCCCGCCACCCCACGGTACGGGCCCTCGCCGACCGTCTCACCGCCGCCGGCCGCACGCCCCCACCCGCCCCCTGAGGAGAACAGGACCGTGACCGACCGCCGCAGAACGCTCCCGGACGCCACCGACCCCGCCGACCCCCGTGACATCGGGCGGTCCTACGAGTCGGTGGTCCGCGTCGACAGCCAGTCCGGTAAGCCCGGTGTGGCCCACCTCCTCGAGTCCGCCCACGGACTCGACCTGCCGCGCCCGACGCGCATCGACTTCGCCCGCCGAGTCCAGCGCGTCGCCGACCGCGAAGGCGCCGAACCGACCGCCGCCGACCTCCGCGCCCTCTTCGACAGCTGCTACCTGACCCCGCCGGAAACGGCCCCGCAGCTCAAGGAGTTCCACGTCGAAGAGGCCGACGGCCGCGTCACCCTGGACGCCCTCGTCGTCGACCCCACCGGCCACGCCACCCGCCTCCTCGGCACCGGCCCCACCCCGGCCGCGGCCCACACCGCCGCACTCACCACCACCGGCCGGACCGTCACCCTCGACTCCCTGCACACCCATCCCGACCCCGCCGGCGCCGGCTGCGTCGCCTACGTTCGGATCACCACCGACGGACGCACGGGCTTCGGCGCGGGGATCGACACCGACCCGGCCGCGGCGCAGCTGACCGCGGTGACCAACGCGACGGCCGACGCACGCGCGGCGGCCGATCCCTCGACGGACAAGGAACGAACATGCGCATTCTCGTGATCGGCGGCTCGGTCTTCCTCGGACGGGCCTTCGTGGAGGACGCCGTCGAACGCGGCCACGAGGTCACCGTGTTCAACCGCGGAAAGTCGGGCCCGGACCTTTCCCGCACGCACAGCATCCACGGTGATCGCGAGAACCCGGCCGACCTCACCGCGCTCGCCGAGCACGGTCCCTGGGACGCCGTGATCGACACCAGCGGTCAACACCCCCGCACCGTCGGCCTGTCGGCCCGCGCGCTCAGCGGCCACGCCGACGCCTACCTCTTCGTCTCGTCCTTCCACGCCTATGCGGACTGGCCCGCCGGTCCCGTCGACGAGGACTCGCAGCGCCACCCCTGCGCGCCGGACGCCGCCGTCGACGACGTACCCGCCAACGCCCTGAAGGCCGGCTGCGAGCGGGCCGTCGAGGCCGGGTTCGAGGGCCGTACCGTCATTCTCAACCCCGGCCTCGTCATCGGCCCGCGGGAGGCCCCCGGCCGCCTGCTCTGGTGGCTGGAACGCATGGCGCGCGGTGGCGAGGTCCTCGTACCCGGCGGCCCCGACCGCCCGGTCCAGCTGATCGACGCGCGGGACATCGCGGCGTTCGGCATCCGGCTCCTGGAGACCGGGGACGAGGGCCGCTACCTCGTCGCGGGACCCCAGGGCACCGAGACCCTGGGCACCCTCCTCGACACCTGCGCACGCGTGACCGGCGCCGGCGCCCGACTCGCCTGGGCCGACGACGACTTCCTCCTGGAGCACGAGGTCGGACCCTGGACCGAGCTGCCGTTCTGGGCCCCCGACCAGCCGGCCATGGCCGGAGTCTGGTCGGCGTCCACGACCCGCGCCGTCACCGCCGGCCTGCGCTGCCGCCCGCTGGCCGACTCGGTCACCGACGCCTGGGCCTGGCTGCGCGAACGCGGACCGGCCGACGCGCCGTACCGCCAGGGGAAGGTCCCGCTCGGTATCGACGCGGACAAGGAAGCCGCCGTGCTCCGCGCCCGGGCACAGCCGAAGGGGCGCGACGAATGAGCAGCTCGCCCCAGCCTCGAAAGGCAGAACCTCGGATGACACCCCTTGGGCTCCACGAGTGGTTCGCGCGATCGGTCCGCGCCCACCCCGACCGCCCCGCGCTCCAGGTGGGCGCCGAGACATTCACGTACCGCGAACTCGACGCCAGGGCGGGCGCCCTGGCCGGCGAGATCGTCGCCCGCCACGGCGGTACGGTGCCGGCCCGGGTGGGCCTGACCACGACACCGGAACCGCTGACCTACGTCGGCTACCTCGCCGCCCTGCGCCTCGGCGCGGCCGTGGTCCCCCTCAACTCGGCTTTCCCACCGGCCCGTTCGGCTGTCATCGCGCACGCAGCCGCCCTCGACCTCACCCTCTCGGACGACCTCCTGACCCGCCTGCGATCCACCGGAGCACCCCACGACGCCCCGCCGCCCGCCACCGTCGCCCCCGAGGACACCGCCTACGTCCTGTTCACATCGGGCTCCACGGGCACACCCAAGGGCGTCCCGGTGACGCACCGCAGCATCGACGCCTTCCTGCGCTACGTGATCGAACGCTACGAACTCGGCCCCGGCTGCCGCATGGCCCAGAACATCGGCCTCGCCTTCGACCCGTCCGTCTTCGAACTGTTCGCGGCCTGGGGTTCGGGTGCCACGCTGGTGGTCCCGCCCCGCCGGGACCTCGCGAAACCGAGCCGGTTCGTCGCACGCGAAGGCATCACGCACTGGTTCTCCGTACCGTCGGTCATCACCATGGCCCACCTCACCGGCGGCCTCGCCCCCGGCTCGATGCCGACGCTGCGCTGGAGCCTGTTCGGCGGCGAACAGCTCACCACCCAGCAGGCCAGGGCCTGGCAGGCCGCCGCACCGCAGACCGTCCTGGAAAACCTCTACGGCCCCACGGAGGTGACCATCGCCTGTACCCAGTACAGGGTGCCCGAGCACGTCGCCGACTGGCCGCACACCGCCAACGGCTCCCTGCCCATCGGCCCCGTCCACCCCCACCTCGACCACCTCGTCCTCGACGAGGACGGCAACCCCGCCAAGATCGGCGAGCTGTGCGTACGCGGCGTACAGCGCTTCACGGGCTACCTCGACCCCGCGGACAACCACGGCCGCTTCCTCGACCCCACGGGCCGCCCCACCGACCCCCGCGAGCACTACGTCCCCGGCGACAAGGACTGGTACCGCACCGGCGACCTCGTCCAGACCCTGGACGGCGGAACGCTGGTCCACCTTGGACGCATCGACCAGCAGGTCAAGATCATGGGCCAACGAGTGGAAATCGGCGAGACAGAAGCGGTACTGCGCGACCAGGACGGCATCGAACAGGCCGCCGTCGTCGCCCTCCGCGGCCCCGACGGCCAAACCCGCCTCGAAGCCGCCTACACCGGCACCCCCCTGCCGCCCGCCCACCTCCGCCAGGCCCTGGCCACCCGCCTCCCGCGCTACATGGTCCCGCACCGCTTCACCCACCGCACCGCCCTCCCCTTGAACATCAACGGCAAACTGGACCGCCGAGCCCTGACAGCGGAACTGACGGAAGGCGAAGCCGCGGGCTGACGTCGCCCTTGGTACGACCTACCGGCGACGCGCAGGAGTCCGGCGTGATGAGCCCAGTCCAGCCACAATGCCGGTGGTGGGCCGAGCAGGAGACCGACGGTCAGCAGAACGAGGAGCAGGGGCGGGCCCATGAGCCCTCCGAGGACCAGACTGCCCTTGTCCACAACCGCCGCAGAGTCAGCCCCATCGGCCGCTCGTCGCCCCCGGCAGGACCGAGATCGGCCTGCTGGGTGGGCTGCCGGGCCTGGCGGCCTTCGTCGTGCTGATGAGCGAACGGCTGCTTCGCGGGAAGAGCGCGACGGAATCAGCCCGCAGTCCTGGCCAGACGGTGACGTGGTCGGCCGGGGGCCGAAGAGATGACGGACGAGCCGGTATCCGTCGTCCTCGTCCCGTGAACAGGTCGCCCTGTCAGGAAACTCCGGTGCTTCTCGAAACGGTCCTGAAGTCAAGTCGCGTGCTTCCGTGACCGGATACTGGTGACTTGGGAACTCGGGGCGACCGGCGGAGTATTTCTTCCGGAAAGTGATTGCGGTCGGTTCCCTGGCTCAACAGGTGAAACTCCCTCGTGGACGCCCGATCGCCAGTCGTCACCGAGAGAAGGACCCCATTCCATGTTCGCTCAGTTTCCTATGCTTCGGGTGCTGAACACCCCCCGTATATGCGCGTCCTGGATTTCCCGATGAGTTCCGCGGAATCGGCACCGGAAATCCTGCTGCCGACCGAGGCCCCGACCCTTGCCGCCGTTGTCGGGGAACTCGGCACATGGGCGGTGTCCGGAGACCCCGCGGTGTTCCCCTGCGCCGTGGTCCTCGACCACCTGCGGTCGGTCGGCAAGCACTTCCTGGCGGATGAACTGCTCGACCGGCTGCACACGATCCGCGGCTCCCTGCCCGACCGGCCCGGCCCGGATCGGCCCGACCGGCAGGACGGATCCTCGTTCCTGCGCGAATTCCTCGACGTCGTCCTGGACAAGCACGACGGCCGCTACGACTACCCCAGTTACACCGCCCTGTCGCTGCTGAGCCGGACCCCCCAGGGCGACTGGCACGAGGCGTCCCGGGCGCGGGACGAGACGCTGCTGCAGCTGCTCGCCGACCTGATCCGCTTCGAGCAGCAGGCGCTGACCGACGACCCGGCCGCGCCGCACGGCATGCCGCCCGAGCCCGAACTGGTGGCGAAGCGGACCCGGTTGGCCGTACGGGTGATGGAGCCGGCCGCCCTGCGCGTGCTGCCCCCCGGAGCCGTGGACGCCGCGGCCGTCGCCGCGGTCCCGGGACGGACCCCCGGCGGCCCCCTGGCGGCCGAGGTCCTGCGAACGGCCGCCCCGCGGCAGGCGCTGCGGCTGTCGGCGAGCGTGCAGCCGGTGTACGTCCTGCACGACGAGTACCTCTTCCTCCGCACCCTGCAGTCGTTCGAGACGACGTTCACCTTCATGTCGGCCGCCCTGGCCACGGCGGTGCGCGAGCTCGACGAGAACCGGCCCGAGGAGGCCGCCGCCCTCGTCGACACGGTGGCCGGTGTGCTCAAGGAGTCCCTCCCGCTGTTCTCGCTGCTGGCGACGATGCGGCCCGAAGCCTTCCGCGTATTCAGGGAGTTCACCGAAGGCGCCAGCGCCATCCAGTCGGCGGGTTACAAGACCTTCGAGTCGCTGTGCTCCACGCCGAGTGCCGCCCGGCTCTCCTCGGCCGCCTACACCTCCGTGCCCGCGGTGCGCGAGCGGGTGGTGAACGGACGGGCCACGGTCCAGGGAACCTGGCACGACCTGATCGCCGAACACCGCCTGGGAGCCACGGAAGAGGCCGCGCTCAGGGCTGCCGCCGACCGGCTGGAGTCGGTGCACCAGCGGTGGAAGCAGACCCACTACCGCCTGGCCGTACGGATGATCGGCGAGCGCTCCGGCACCGGATACACCCAGGGCGTGCCCTATCTGGCGGCGGTCCTCGACAACCGCCTGTTCCCGGCTCCGGACCGGCAGGGCGCCCTCGTCAGCTGACCCGGCCGGCCCCGACCCGCTCCGCACACCCCTGCCTGGAGGCGTCCACCACGATGAGCAAGCGAGCCCAGATCGGAAGGCCCGGGAAAGCCCGTCGGGTGATGAACCCGGACGAGACCAACCGGCTCTTCGTCTACGAGTACGACCGGGGCAGCAACTACGAACAGGACACCCGGCTGACGGCCGCGCTGTCGGCGCTGCTGCCGGAGGACACCCTGGTCCATCCGGACCAGCGGCTGTTCCAGACGGCGCATCTGATCACCGAGTACGCCTGGTGCGAGATGCACTACGAGATGCGCCGCGCGGCCGCCCTGCTGCGCGGCCGTGACTACCTGCTCGCCACCCAGATCCTGCAACGGGCGTCCGCGATGGGGGACGTGGCGGTGCGCGCGCTGGAGGTGCTCCTGGACTTCCTGCCCCAGGAGAGCCTGCTGACGATGCGGGACACGTTCCCGGAGAACACCACCGGGCTCGATTCGCCCGGTGCCCGCAACCTGCGCCGCGCGGCCGTGGCGCTGTGGCAGGAGATGGAGGAGGCCGTCACCCGCGAAGGCCTCGAGATGCGGCAGCTCGTCGTCGCGCAGGGCCGCGGGACACCGCCGGCCCGCGAGGACCGGGCACCCGACCTCGCTCTCGTCCGGCAGGCACTGCTCGGGCTCGACGGCGCCGTGGCCGCGTGGAAGCACCACCACCTGCGACTGGTGTGGTCCCAGCTCGGCGGCCACCCCGAGGGTGCCCCGTCCGCCGGCGAGGACAGCCGTGAGGGCCTGCCCAGGAGTCTGCGCGGCCAGTCCACGGCGGGGGTGCGCGCCATGTCCGACCGCAGCCTCTTCCCGAGGCTGTGGGACTCCGTGGACGACACCTACCGGGCCCTGGTGCCCGACGAGCAGACACCCGCCTGAGCGTACGGCCCCCGGCCCCGCGCCGAAGCACGGCCGACCGCCGCCAGGACGAACGACGGAAGGACACGACTGCCGTTATGGCGACCGAATCCGCGACACGCGGTACCGGTGGACTCACCGCACTGGTGCACCGGGCCTGGGCCGAGGCGCTCGGCCACGAGGAATTCACCGACGAGGACCACTTCTTCCAGGTCGGCGGCCACTCCCTGGGCGCTCTGCACGTGGTCAGGGAACTCGGCGGTGCGCTGGACCGCCGGATACCGGTGCGGGTGCTCTACCGCAACCCGACGGTGCGCGGGCTGGCCGACGCCCTCACCGGTGACCCGGGCGCGGCGGCGGACGGCACCGCCGGACGGTCCGGGGCGGCCGACGGGGAGCGCCCGTGACCGCCCGCCATGCCGGGCTGCCGGCGTCGGCAGCCCAGACGGAGATCTGGCTCGCGGACCGCTGCGAGCCCGAGTCCGGCCGCTACAACGTGCCCGTCGCCCTGCAGTTCCTCGGCGGACTGGACGTGCCGGCCCTGCGCCTGGCCCTCGGCGACCTGCTCGTCCGGCGGCCCGAGCTGGCCGGCCGGTTCGACAGCGAGGACGGGGAGCTGCTGTTCCACCCGGAGCCGTCCGCGCCGCCCCCGCTCGGTGTCTCCCGGCGGGCCGGGTCCTGCCGCTCGGAGGCCGCGCGGCACGACGCGGTACGGGAGGCACAGCGGCCCCTGGACCCGGGCACCGCGCCGCTGCTGCGCGCCGACGTACTGCTCCACGACGACGGCGCCCTGGTGGTCCTGACGGTGCACCACATCGTGGCCGACGGACGCACGATGGACGTCATCGTGGGCGACCTGCTCGCCGCCTACCGGGCCCGCGCCCGCACCCGCGGAACGACGGCACCGGACACGGCGTTCCCGGTCGCTCCGGTCGCTCCGGTCGCTCCGGTCGCTCCCGTGCTGCCGTCGTCGTCCGTCGTCGGCGTCGTCGGCGTCGTCGGCGGGGACGGCGGGGACGGCGGGGACGGCGGGCGGGTCCCGGCCCCGTACTGGAGGGAACTGCTCGCCGACGAGCCGGTGCCGCTCGGACCACTGCCCGACCTGGTGCGCGCCGGGGACCAGCTCCGCGGCGCGGCCGGATACGTCGAGAGCACCCTGCCCGCCGAACGGCTCGCCGCCGTACGACGCATCGCCGTCCGGCACGCGGTCACACCCGCGACCGTGCTGCTGGCCGCCTGGAGCCTGCTGCTGCACGCCTGGTCCGGCGAGCGCGAGGGAGTCCTCGGCATGCCGTTCGCCGGCCGGGACGCGCCCGGATCCGAGGACGCCGTGGGCCTGTTCACCCGGGTCCTGCCGGTCCGCAGCGGCCTGGTCCCCGACGACGAGTTCGGCGCCCACGCGGGACGCCTGGGCGAACAGGTGCTGGACTCGATGGAGGCGCTGGCCGCCGGGGGACCGCCGGCTGCGGCGACCGCACCCGCGTACCGGGCCGTGTTCCTGCACCAGCCCCGCACCGAGGCCACCCAGGAGGTGCCCGGCGCGACCGTCCGCGTGCTGCACCTCGACACCGCCTCGGCCAAGTACGACCTCGCCCTGGCCGCGCTGGAACACCCCGACCGGCTGGTGCTGCGCATCGACTACGACACCGGCCTGTACCACGAGTCCTCGGCCGCGCTGATGGTGCGCCAGCTCGACGAGCTGCTCGTGGCCGCCGAACGCCCCGGCGCCCGCTGCCGGGAACTGCTCGCCGAACTGGCCGGCCGACCCTCCCGGGCCGGTGCCCCGGCGCCCGACGCCGGGCCCGCCCGGTCTGCCGAGACCGCGGCCGCGACTCCCTTCGTGGCGGCCGGTGTGCCCGAACTGGTGCTGCGCGAGGCCCGGCGCGATCCGCACGCCGTCGCCGTGGTGCACGGCGAGCAGACCCTCACCTACGGCGCCCTGGTCGAGGCGGCGGCCCGGGCCGCGCACTGGCTCAGGTCCGAGGCCGGCGTCCGCCGGGGCGACCTGGTGGCGCTGCTGCTGCGGCCCGGCCCGCACACGGTCACCGCGATGCTGGCCGTCGCCATGGCCGGGGCGGCCTATGTACCGCTCGACCCCGCCCACCCCGACGCCCGGCTGCTGCTGGTCCTCGACGACGCCCGGCCCCGGCTGCTCATCGCCGAGGCCTCCGAAACCGGCCGGGCACCCGGCGGCCTGCCCGTGCACACCCCGCAGGACATCGCCCGCGCCGCCGAGGCGCTGCCGGGCACGCCGCCCGCCGTGGACATCGGCCCGGACAGCCTGCTCAACGTGCTGTACACCTCGGGCTCCACCGGCCGTCCCAAGGGCGTACTGCTGCACCACGGCGGGGTACTGCGGCTGATGCACCGGCCCGGCTTCCTGCCGCTGGGCCCCGACGACACCGTCTCCCACCTGTCACCGCTCAACTTCGACGGCGCCACCTACGAGATCTGGGGCGCGCTCTGCCACGGCGCCCGGCTGGCCGTCCTGGACCGGGAACTCGTCCTCGACCCGCCCGCGCTGCGCACCGCCGTCCGCGATCTGGGCGTGACCACACTGCTGGTCACCACCCCGCTGCTCAACCGCATCGTCGAGGACGCACCCGACCTGCTCCAGACCCTGCGGCGGGTGTACTTCGGCGGCGAGCTGGTCTCGGTCCCGCACCTGCGCAAGGCGCTGCGCTGGGCACGGCCGGGCACCCTGCTGCACAGTTACGGCCCCACGGAGAACTCCTTCACCTCCACCTGGTACCCCGTCGAAGAGGTGCCCGACGGCGCCCGCACCCTGCCCATCGGCAGTCCGGTCCCCGGTACCCGCGCCCATGTCGTCTTCGAGGGCACCCTCGTCCCCGCACCGCCGTACATGCCGGGCGAACTCGTCCTCGGCGGCACGGGCGTGGCGCTCGGGTACCTCGGCGACCCGGTCCGCACCGCCGAGCGGTTCGTGGACGACCCGTTCACCGCGGAGCCGGGCGGCAGGCTCTACCGCACCGGCGACCGGGTGCGCCGCACCGCCGACGGGCAACTCGAGTTCATCGGGCGGGACGACAACCAGATCAAGATCAGGAGCCAGCGGGTCGAACTGGGCGAGGTCGAGTCCACGCTGCGCGCCCACCCCGACGTCACCGCGGCCTTCGTCACCAGCCGCCGCAACGACCGGGACGAGAAGGAGATCGTCGGGTACGCGGTGCTCGCCCGGCCCGGTGCGCACCCGGAGGTCATGCGCCATCTGCGGGCCTGTCTGCCGGGCTTCGCCGTCCCCTCCCACCTGCTCGTCCTCGACGCACTGCCGCTCACCGCCAACGGCAAGATCGACCGGCGCAGGCTGCCCCGGCCCGAGGACACCGAGGTGCCCGCCGTGCCCGCGCCCGCCCCGCCCGAATCCCCGGGGCCGACGGGCGCCCCGGCCACCGGCGACCCGGATCCGCACCGGGCGGTCCACGAAGCGTGGCGCGAGGTACTGGGCGACCGGTCCTTCGGCGCCGACGACAACTTCTTCGACGTCGGCGGGCACTCCCTCCTCCTGGTCCGGCTCCAGGCGGCGCTGCGCCGGGCCACCGGCACCAGGCCCTCCATCGGCGACCTGCTGCGCCACACCACGGTGCGGTCCCAGGCGCGGCTGCTCGGCGGTGACGGCACCGACCTCCGCCCGGCCACCAATCCTCCCGTGGGACGGCGCCGGCCGCCGGCCGCGGCCATCACCGACGACGCCACCGACGACGCCATCGCCGTCGTCGGCATGGCCGCGCGGTTCGCCGGAGCCGCGGACCTGCCCGCCTTCTGGGACAACCTGCGCACGGGGCGGGACTGCTTCACCGAGGGGCCGGGCCCGCTGATCACCGAACTGCCCGGCGGACAACTCCGGGTGGCACGCTGGGGCATGGCCGCCGAGGGCGCTCGTTACGATGCAGACTTCCTCGGCTTCAGCGCCGACGACCTGCGCGCGGGCGACCCACAGCAGGGAATCCTGCACGAGGTGCTGTGGTCGGCCGTGGAGGACGCGTCGCTGCGGCTGTCCGAGATCGCCTCCCGCACCAGTCTGTACGCCGGCTGCGCCAAGGTCGTCGACACCGATCCCGAGGCCCGGGTGGACGACGTCGTGAACGCGGATCCCACTTTCGTCGCCTCCCGCTTCGCCTATCTGCACGATCTGTGGGGCGAGGCGCTGCTGCTGGACACCGCCTGCTCCACCGGCCTGTACGCCGTCCACCTCGCCTGCCGCAGCCTGCTGACCGGCAGCAGCGACTACGCCCTGGCCGGTGCCGTGTCGCTCGATCCGGCGTCCGACGGCAGCTACCGCTACCGCCCGGGCCTCCTCTACGCCGACAACGGCAGGTGCCTGCCCTTCGACCGCAGTGCCTCGGGAACGGTGGGCGGCTTCGGCGCCGGAGCGGTGCTGCTGCGGCGTCTGGCGGACGCCGAACGTGACGGGGACCCGGTGTACGCGGTGATCCGGGGGAGCGCCGTCAACAACGACGGGCGCGCCCGGATCGGCTACTCCGCGCCCGGCGTGGCGGGTCAGACCCGGGTCATCCGGGACGCCCTCGCCGCCGCCCGGGTCAGCGGCGCCGACGTCGGATACGTCGAGGCCCACGGCACCGGAACCCGCCTCGGCGACGCCATCGAGGCCACGGCCCTGGCCGACGCGCTGGGGCCGGACGGGCCGCCCGTGGCGGTGGGGTCGGTCAAGGCCTCGGTGGGGCACTGCAACACCGCCGCCGGTATCGCCGGCCTGATCAAGGCGGTCCTCGCCGTGCACCACGGGCACCTTCCCGCGACGCCCAACGTCCGCGAGCCCATCGACGAACTCGCCTCGGCAGCCCGGCTGTCGCTCCTCGGCGAGGGCCGCCCCTGGCCGGAGGAGGCGGAGCGGCCGCGCACGGCCGGCGTCAGCTCCTTCGGCGTGGGCGGCACCAACGCCCACGTGGTGGTGCAGCAGCACCGGGCCGCGTCGGCGGCAGCCCCCGTACCGCAGCTCGAAAGGACCTGACCCGCCGTGGCCGACCCGCAGACCCGACCGACCGCACCGCCGGACCCGGACGCGCGCCGTGTGCTGGCACTGTCCGCCCACGACCCCGAGTCCCTGGCCGAGATGCGCCGCCGCCTGGCCGCGTGGCTGGACGACGCGCCGGACACCGATCCCGACGACGTCGCCCTCACCCTCCAGACGGGCCGGGAACGCTTCCCCTGCCGGGACGCGGTGGTGGGCACCCGTACCGATGAACTCGCCCGGCTGCTCAGGGAACGGAACGTCGCCGACGCCGGTCCGGTGGGGACGCCCGGCGACGGACCCGTGCTGGTCCTCGACGGATCGCCGGCCACCGCGGGGGCGGGCCGTGCCCTTCCCGAGGTCGCCGATGCCTTGCGCCTGGCCGAGCACCTCTGCCGGGACAACGGCGATCCGGCGGCCGCCCGGAGCGTCGCCGTCCAGTACGGCGTGGCGGCCTGGCTGCGGGCCCGCCGCGTGGTGCCCTCCGCGGTGCGCGGCGAGGGACCGGGCGCCCTCGCCGCCGCGGCGGTGCGCGGCGACCTCCCGCTGCCCGACGCGCTACGGGCCGCCGCCACCGGCGTCCCGGCACGGGTCGAGGGCGTGACCCGATCCGGGGGCGAGGGCGAAACCCGCCCCCGGGACGAGGCCATCGCCCGCGCCCAGGCCGGCGGCGACGGCACCGGGCCGGCCGCAGTGCGGCCCGGCACGACGGTGGTCCGGATCGGTGGGTCCCGGCCCGATGCGCCCGGTGAGCCCGGCGTGCTCGTCCTCGACCCGGCGGACGACGCCTCGTACGCGCGGCTGCTGGCCGAGCTGTGGTGCCTCGGCTTCGACGTCGACACGACCCTGGGCCGGCCGGGCCGCCGTGTCCGGCTGCCCGGCCACCCCTTCCGCCGACGCGAACCGGGCGGCGCCGGACCGGCCGACGCCCCCGAGACGCGCGCGCTGACACCGTACGAACAGCGCTGGCTGTTCTACGACCTGGTCCGGCACGGCTCGTCCGGCGACCACATCGTGACCGCCGAGGCGGTGCTCGACGGGCCCCCTCCCGTCGCCCGGACGCTGGCCGCGGCCTTCGCCGAACTGCAGCGGCGGCACCCGGCGCTGCGGACCGTCTTCAGTGAGCCCGGCGGCCGCTGGCGGGCCCGGACCCTGCCGGCCCCGGCCGCCCGGCCCGACCACCTCGCCGCCGACCCCGCCGGCGGACCGCAGGAGCTGCGGGAGGCGGTGCGCCGCGCCGCCCGGCAGCCGCTCAGCCTTCGCGACACACCGTTGGTGCGCTGCTGCGTCCGGAGCGGAGCCGCCCACTGGGCCCTGTCCCTCGCGATGTACGAACCGCTGACGGCGGCCGCGGACCCCCGACTGCTCCTCGACGAACTCGTCGCACTCGTCGGCGCCGGCAGACCCGGCGGCGCCCCGCTCCCCGAACCCGAACGCGTCTGACAGCGCCGGCCTCGCCACCACGCCCCCGTCCACGCCCCGTCCACACCCTCCGCAGATCGGAACCCCGATGACACTCCTGCACACACCACCCACCGCCCTCCCCGCAGACTGGTACGGCGCCGCCCCCGCCCCGATCGGCGTCGACCAGGCGTTCAACGGCTACGTCGCCGCCACCGTGGTGCACACCCTCGACCGGCTGGGCGTGCTGGACCGGCTGGCCGAGGACCCCCGCCTGGACGTCCCGGAGTTCGTGCGCGCCGCCGGACCCGCGGTCCGCGAACGGATCGTCCGCGAGGTACTGCGGGCCGCCGCCGTGTGCGGCTGGCTGCGGCTGGAGGACGGCGGTGACACCGCCGTCCTCACCGACGCCGGACGCGAGACGATCCGCATGCGGGGCTACTTCACGTGGGCGGTCGGCGGCTACAGCGACCTCTTCTCCGGAGCCGCCCGACTGGCCACCGGCGAGGCCGCCTTCGGCTCCGACCTGGTGCGCGACGAGGCGATGGTCGCCCTCGGCTCCGGGCAGAACGACCGCTCCTTCATGTCCACCACCCTCGACGACGTCCTCGCCGGCGTCGACTTCCACACCCTCGCCGACCTCGGCAGCGGCATCTCCGCCCGTGTCACCCGGGTCGTCGGCTCCCGGCCCGGCACCCGCGGCCTGGGCCTGGACATCAGCGGTCCCGCCACCGAACTCGGCCGGCGCACCATCGCCGAGGCCGGCCTCCAGGACCGGGTGCGGGCCGTCCGGGCCGACGTGCTCGACGTGTGCCACCGCGAGGCCCACCGGGACGCCATCGCCGAGGTGGACACGGTGATGAGCTTCTTCCTGCTGCACGACCTGCTCGCGGATCCGGAGACCCGGCCGCACCTGTTCAGCCGACTGCGGGAGGCGTTCCCGGCGGCCAGGACCTTCGTACTCGCCGACACCATGCTGCGCCCGGAGGCCGAGGGCTCCGCCACGCTGCCGGTGTTCTCCCTCGGCTACGAACTCGCGCACGCGCTCATGGGCGTCCCGCTGCACACCAAGGAGACCTACGAGGAGCTCTTCGCGGGCGCCGGACTCCACCCCGTGCGCACGGTCGCCTTCGGCACCCCGCACTCCTGGCTGTACGTCCTGGAGGCCCGGTGACCACCCGTCCGTTCGCGGTCGTGCGGGAGTTCTCGCCGCGCACCCGGGCCGTCCTCGCCGTCAACGCGGTCAACTCCTTCGGCGGCGGCCTGGTCCTGCCCTTCCTGTGGATCTACCTGGGCCAGATCCGCGGCCTGGCCCCCTGGGTCCCCGCCGCCACCCTGGCCGTCCAGGCGGCCACCGCGGTCGTCGGCGGCCTGGCCTGGGGCGCCGTCCTCGACCGCCTCGCGCCCCGCACGGTCGTCACGCTGGTGATGTGCGTGGCGGGCACCGGCACCGGCCTGTACGCCTTCGCCACGGGGGCGCCGGTCGCGCTCGCCGCCGCGGTCGTCTACGGGCTCGGCATCAGCGGGGTGGGCACGGTCCTGCGCTACCTGTACGCGGGTGCCGCCACGGCACGCGAGCGCGGGCTGGCCTTCTCCGCCGACTACGCCGTGTTCAACGCGATGACCGGCCTCGGCGTCCTCGTCGGCGGCCTGGTGGCCGCCTCCGGACCGGGCTCGCGCGCGGCCCGGTTCGCGGCCCTCTACCTCGCCGACGGATGCACCTTCCTGGCGGCGGGAGCCGCCTTCCTGCTCCTGCTGCCGCGCCTGGACCGCTCCGGGCGGCGGGCCGGCGCCGACGGCGGCGGGTCCGGACCGTCCGCGAAGCCGGTGGGCTACCGCGACGTGCTCGGACAGCGGTCGCTCGCCGTACTGCTGGCCACTCTCACGCTGTGTTCGCTGGTGTCGTACGGACAGCTCAGGTCCGGGCTGCCCGGCTACCTCACGGCCGGCGGCGCGGTGGGTCCGGAGGGCCTGTCGGGCTCCTTCGCCGTGAACATCGTGGTCGCCGTGCTCACCCAGGTGCTGCTGGGCGAGCGGATCCAGCGGGTCCGGCGCAGCACGGTGCTGTCCGCCTCCGGCGGTCTGTGGGCGGCGGCCTGGGCGCTGATCCTGGTCGCGGGACGCCAGCACGGCGCCGCCGCGACGGTCACGGCCATGGGCGGTGTGCTGCTGCTGTCGGTGGGCGAGGCCCTGGTCTTCCCCGTCGTCACCGGACTGCTCAACGACCTCGCCGAGGAGCGGATCCGCGGCCGGGTCAACGCCATGCTCTCGGTGGCCGTGTCCACCGGATCGGTCGCCGGGCCCCTCCTGGCCGGCGTCACGCTGCCCCTCGCGGACGGGCTGCCGCTGGTCGTCGCCCTCGTCGCCTGCAGCGGGGCCGTCGCGCTGGTGGGAGCCGGACTCCACCGCGTCCTGCCACCGGACGCCGACCTGCCGGCGCCCACCGACCCGCAACCGGACGCGCAGGACATCGCAGACGCGCAGGCCGACGCGCAGGCCGTGGCCGATACCGGATCGGCCCCCGTGGCCGCCGCCCCGTGACCGCCCTCGCTCCCCGTCGCAGCCTCAGGGAAGGACCCGCCATGCACAACTGGCCGCTGAGCGACATCACCGTGCGCACCCCGCTCGTCGAGCTGCGCTGGCCGACGCCGCAGGACCTCGACGACCTCGCGGGCCTGGGTGCCGAGGGCGTGCACGCGCCCGGTTTCATGCCGTTCTTCTCCCAGTGGACCGACGGTGACCCGGCCACCGTCGCCCGCCGCGTCCTGCAACGCCACTGGAACGCCATGGCCGGCTGGAGCCCCCAGGACTGGACCCTGTTCCTGGTGGTGGTGCACGACGGCGAGGTGGTGGGCTCCCAGTCGCTGGGTGCCCGTGACTTCGCGGTGACCCGCGAGGTGCTGCTGACCTCCTGGCTCGGCCTGCGCCACCAGGGCCGGGGCCTGGGCGGCCACGCCCGTGCCGCCGTCCTGGAGCTCGCCTTCGCCGGCCTCGGTGCCCAGGACGCGTTCTCCGTGGTGCGCCGGGAGAACGAGGCCTCGCAGGCGGTGTGCCGCAAGTTCGGCTTCCTGCACGACGGCACACAGGTCAACGCCGTGCGCGGCGGGCGCGTCCTCAGCGACCGGTACCGGCTCGGCCGCGACGCCTGGGCGGCGGGCCGCCGTATCCCCGCCGAGATCAACGGCCTGGAACCGGCGCTGGCCATGTTCGGCGCCGAGGCAGGGGCAGGGGCCGAGGCTGGAGCAGGGGCCGTACGCACCGCGCCGGCGACCACCGCGCAGGCCGCCACGCTCTCCGGCGTCCGCTACGCACCCGACCCTGACCACGCCGACGCCTGAGGAACGGCCATGCCACGCCCCGTCATCGCCGTCGTCTACGACTTCGGCTCCGTCGCGCCCGCGGACATCGTGGACCGCCTCGAACCGCTCGGCGACGTCGTCCTCGTCGTGTGCGACTCCCCGCACACCCGGCAACTCGCCCCGCTGCTGGCCGACCTGGCCCTCGTCGTCCCCCTCGACGGGGACGACGAGGACCGGCTGGACGCCGCCGCCGACCGCCTGCGCGGCCACCGCCCCGACGCCGTGCTCACCTACAGCGAGCGCAGACTGGCCACCACGGCGGGCCTCGCCGCCCGCCTCGGGCTGCTGTACCACGGCACGGACACCGTGCGGCTGCTGACCGACAAGTACGAGCAGCGGCGCAGGCTGCGCGAGCGGGGCGTGGACCCGGTGCGCTCCGCGCTGCTGCGCACCCCGGCGGACTGGGCGCCCGCGCTCGCCGCCGTGGGCCTGCCGGCGGTCCTCAAGCCGGCGCGCGGCGAGGGCAGCCGCAGCACCCACCTGGTACGCGACGCGGCCCGCGGCGCGGAACTGGCCGGGAGCCTGCTGGCCGCGCCCGGCGCCGAGGGCGGCGAGGACGCCCTGGTGCTGGAGGAGTACCTGGCGGGCGCGGGCCGCGGACCGTTCGGCGACCACGTCTCCGTGGAGAGCTCCGTGGCGGCCGGCCGGGTCGTGCACTGGGCGGTGACCGGCAAGTTCCCGCTGGCCCCGCCGTTCCGCGAGGTGGGCCACTTCTGGCCGGCACCGCTCGCCGCCGACGAGCGGGAGGCCGTGCTCACCCTGGCCGCCCGCGCCGTCGAGGCGCTCAGCGTACGGACCGGGATCACCCACACCGAGGTGAAGCTGACACCGGACGGCCCCCGGCTGATCGAGGTCAACGGCCGGCTGGGCGGCTTCCAGGGCGGTCTGGGCCGGCTGGCCGGCGGACTGGACCCGGTGGCCCTGGCCGCCCGGCTGGCCCTGGGCGGCCCCGTCCCCGACGTCCGGGCGCCCGAGGACCGCGTGGTGTACGCCCGTGCGGTGCCGACGCCCGTGGCGGGCGGACTGCTCACCGGCGTGCACGGCGTCGCCGACGCGCTCGCCCTGCCGGGGGTCGCCGGCTACGAGACCCGGGTGCGACCCGGCACCAGGGTCGGCCCCGGCGTCGGCACGGGGGAACTCGCCGTGCTGTGGGGTACGGCCGACGACCACGACACCATGCTCGCCGTCCTCGACCGGGCCCTGGACACCCTCACCTACACCTTCGCCGACGCCGTCGGCACCCCCGCCGGGCGGACCGTGCGCGCCCGCGACCTCGCCGGGTCCGGCGAACCCCTCCCCTCACCCCTTCCCCCTCTCGGCTTCACCCCGCTCGACGGACGAAAGGCCCCGCGATGACCACCGAGACACCGACCCCGGCCACCGGCCCGGCCCGCGCCGAGATCCGCACCGACATCCCGCGGTTCCTGCCGGTGGCGGGACACCACGCGCCGGCCCCGTTCTACCTGACCGCCGACATGTTCGGCGGCGTCCCCGTCGAACTGGCCGGCGGCCCCGTCACCGACCTGGTCGGCAAGCCGGTCGCCGACCCGCACCGCCATGAGGTCGACGAGATCTACTTCCTGGTGTCGCCCCGCCCCGGCGGCGCCCGCATCGAGGTCCTCGTCGACGGCGACCGGCACGAGCTGACCTCCCCGGCCCTGCTGCGCGTCCCGGCCGGCGCCGAGCACCGCTTCCTCACCCTGGAGGCCGAGCCCGGCAGCTACTGCTTCGGACTCCTGCTCGGCGGTGCACGGTGACCGCCCCCGCCGTCCCGCGCAGCCGGCCGGACGCGCCCGCGCGCCTCCATCTCAGCGAGAGCCCCTACGGCCCCAGCCCGCGCGCCCTGCGGGCCGCCCACGAGGCCGTCGACGACACCGGCACCTATCCGGACCCGACCCGCACCGCGCCCGTGCAGGCCATCGCCGGCCTGCTCGGCGTCGGGCCCGACCAGGTCGCCGTCGCCAACGGCAGCGACGAACTCGTCCTGCTCACCGCCCTGTCTCTCGGTGATTGGCAGCGCCCCGGCATCACCACCGCCGGCACCTTCCCCGGCTACCGGATCTGCCTGGAGAACGTGCGCCGCGGCTGCCGGGAGGTCCCGCTCGACGGCACGGCACCGGGCATCGCCGCGCTGGCCGGCGCCCTGGACGGCGCGGGCGTCGCCTACGTGTGCAACCCGCACAACCCCACCGGCGGTGCCCTGGACCGCGCCGCGTTCGATCTGCTCGTCGAACGGGCCGCGGCCACCGGCACGCCCCTCGTGGTGGACGAGGCCTATCTGGACTTCGCTCCGCCCGGCACGCCACAGGTGCTCGACTACCTCGGCACCGGCGCGCCCCTGCTGGCGCTGCGCACCTTCTCCAAGGCGCACGGCCTGGCCGGGCTGCGCATCGGCTACGCGGTCGGCAGCAGGGACCTCGTCGCCCGGCTGCGTGAGGTCCAGGGCAGCATGCCGTTCAGCGTCAACCGCGCCGCGCAGGCCGCCGCGGTCGCCGCTCTCGCCGACCGCGAGCACCTGGAGCGGGTGCGGCGCGGCAACGAGACGGCCCGGGAGCGGCTGCGCGCCGAACTCGCCGCGCGCGGACGCCGTGCGCTGCCGTCGGTGACCAACTTCCTGGCCGTACCGGTGGCGGACTCCGCACGCGCCGAGCGGCTGCTCGAACGCGACCACGGGATCCTCGTCCGCGACGCCGGCCGGTTCGGCCTGCCCGGACACCTGCGGATCTCCGTCGGCCCCGCCGCCCAGCTCGAGCGGCTCCTCGACGCCCTCGACGCCGTCGCCCCCGGCACCGGCGAGGACGCCGGTCCCACCCACGCCGGTCCCACCCACGCCGGTCCCACCGATGCCGGTTCCAACCCCCGTATCCGCACCACCGTTCAGGAGCACCAGTGACCCATGTGATCGCCCTCGACGCGCAGGACGCCTACGCCGTACTGCCCGCCTCCGCCGCCCTGCCGGACGGCTGGCGGGACACCGGCTGGTCCGGCGACGAGCCCACCTGCCGGCGGCAGGTGGCCGAACGCCCCTCGGCGGTCCTGGAGACGGACCGGCTGCGGCTGCGCGAGGTCCAGCCGGCCGAGGCCGCCGAACTGCGCGAGGGACGGCCCGCGGGCCTCGACTGGCTGGGCGGGACGCCCGGCGAGGGCTCCCGGGAGGCCGCCGGGATGCTCCTCGGCGCCCACGCGGCCGGCGGCCACCGCCCCGGCTGGGGCATGTACGTGCTGGTCCGCACCGAGGACGACCGCGTCGTCGGCGGGATGGGCTTCCACGGCCCGCCGGACGGCGGAGGTGCGGAGATCGGCTTCGACCTGCATCCGGACGCCCGCGGCCGGGGCTACGCCACCGAGGCCCTGGCCGCCCTCGCCCGCTGGGCGCTGGAGCAGACCGGCGTCGACACGGTCCTCGCCACG
Organism: Streptomyces sp. NPDC054770; assembly: GCF_053611985.1. Lineage (NCBI taxonomy): Bacteria > Bacillati > Actinomycetota > Actinomycetes > Kitasatosporales > Streptomycetaceae > Streptomyces > Streptomyces sp. NPDC054770. The sequence continues at coordinate 56,376 of NZ_JBSHBL010000043.1, read as the reverse complement.
ACCACACCGGACAACATCCCCTCCCGGCGCGTCATGGAACGCGCCGGCTTCGCCCGCCGCCCCGACCGCGACGGCCTGCTCGTCTACGCCCTCACCCGCTGACGGGACGTCAGTCCCGCTCCACCCGGCTGCGTCGCCCGGTCCTTCCGCGCGACGCCCCGTCCGAAACCACCCGCCGCAGTGGCCGGGAGAAACCGAGGCACCTCGTGACAACCGCCCCCCTGTCGGCCGCCCCGCCCTCCCGGGCGCCGGCCGCCGCGCCCGCCCAGCCATACGCATACCGACGCCACGAGGCCGTCGAACCCGACTGGCGGCGCTTCCCGGCCTGGCGGCACGTCACCGCCGCCGAGTGGCGCGACCCGCAGTGGCAACGCGCCCACTGCGTCAAAGGAACCGGGCAGCTGCGCGAGGTGGCCGGCGCCGGACTCGACGACGCCTTCTACGACGATCTCGACGCGGACCAGCGGCAGTACGCGACGATGCCGATCCTGCTCACCCCGCAGGTGCTGAACACCATCGCCCCGACGGCCGCCCCCAGCACCACCGCCTGGTACGCCGACCCGGTCCGCCGCTACATGCTGCCGGTGGCCAGCGACCGGCACCCCAGGTGGCCGAGCCACCCGCTCGCCTCCCGTGACTCCCTGCACGAGGCGGAGATGTGGGTGGTCGAGGGCCTCACCCACCGCTATCCGACCAAGGTGCTCGCCGAACTCGTCACCACCTGCCCGCAGTACTGCGGGCACTGCACCCGGATGGACCTGGTCGGCACGTCCACCCCTCAGATCGACAAGTACCGGTTCGTGCTGCGGCCCGCGGACCGCCTCGACCGGATGCTCGCCTACCTGCGCGCCACCCCCACCGTGCGCGATGTCGTGGTCTCCGGGGGAGACGTGGCCAACGTGCCCTGGCCCCGGCTGCGCTCCTTCGTCGACCGGCTCCTGGACCTGGACAACGTCCGCGACATCCGGCTCGCCAGCAAGGGACTGATCGGACTGCCCCAGCACTGGCTCGCCCCCGACGTGCTCGACGGCATGGCGGAACTCGCCGCCAAGGCGTCCGCGCGCGGGGTCGGCCTGGCCATGCACACCCACGCCAACAACGTGCAGCAGATAACCCCGCTGGTCGCCGAGGCGTCCCGGGCGCTGCTGGCCGCGGGACTGCGCGACGTACGCAATCAGGGCGTGCTCCTGCACGGCGTCAACCACACGTCCGAGGCACTGCTCGACCTGTGCTTCGCCCTGCTGGACACCGCCGGGATCATGCCGTACTACTTCTACCTCTGCGACATCGTGCCCGGTGCCGAGCACTGGCGGCTGCCGCTCGCGGAGGCCCAGCGGCTGCAGCACGCCATCATGGGCTATCTGCCCGGATTCGCCACGCCCCGCCTGGTGTGCGACGTCCCCTACGTCGGCAAGCGATGGGTGCACCAGGCCGATGCCTACGACCGTGAACTGGGCGTCTCCGACTGGTCCAAGAACTACCTGACCTCGATCGAGCACGACGATCCGCGGGCGCTGCGACGCACCCACCACTACTACGACCCGCTGCACACCCTGCCCGACGCCGGGCAGGCCCACTGGGCGCAGTGGCGGCCGGGGGAGGAGCGGTGACGCGGGCGGACGGTTCGCCGCTCGGGCTGCACCGGGTGCTCGCGCCGGCCGGGGCGCTGCCGCAGGCGGCCACCCGGCTCGATGCCGACCCCCGGCTGCGCGACGACGAAGTGCGCATCGACGTGGAGTACCTCAACCTGGACGCCGCGTCCTACCGCCAGCTGCACGAGCAGCACGGCGGCGACGGTGACGCGATCCGGGAGGCGGTGTGCAGGATCGTGCGTGAACGCGGCAAGATGCACAACCCGGTGACCGGCTCCGGCGGCATGCTGATCGGCACCGTGGCGGAGGCCGGGCCGCGCACCCCGCTCGGCCTCAAGCCCGGCGACCGGGTGGCGAGTCTGGTCTCCCTCACGCTGACCCCGCTGACGCTGACGGACGGACTGCGGGACTGGGACGGCCTGGGGGAGCGGGTGCCGGCCCGCGGCCACGCCATCCTCTTCGGGCGGTCGGTGGCCGCGGTCCTCCCCGCCGACCTGCCCGACGAGCTGTCCCTCGCCGTTCTGGACGTGTGCGGGGCGCCCGCGCTCACGGCGCGCACCGTGGCGCAGTACGCCGCCAAGGCGGCTTCGGCACCGTCGGTGGCCGTCCTGGGAGCGGCCGGCAAGTCGGGCACTCTGGCGCTGGCCGCCGCCCGCCGGGCCGGCGCCGGACGCCTGGTGGGAGTCGTACCGAACGCGGCGGAGGAGGCCGCGCTGACCGCCTCCGGCCTGGCCGGCACGGTGCTGCGGACCGATGCCCGCGACGCGGTCGCGCTGAGCGACGGCCTGGCGGCGCACGGCGGACCGGTCGACATCACCGTGGTCTGCACCGACGTGCCCGGCTGCGAGCACGCCGCGGTGCTGGCGACCCGGGACGGCGGCACCGTGGTCTTCTTCTCGATGGCCACCTCGTTCCCGTCGGCCGCGCTCGGCGCGGAGGGGCTGGGAGCCGACGTCACCATGCTGATCGGCAACGGCTATCAGCCCGGCCACGCCGAGCAGGCACTGGACCTGGTGCGCACCGAGCCCGGGGTGCGCGAGCTGTTCGCCCACCGGCTCACCCCGTCGTCCCTCACGCACGACGGCGGAACGGCCCCCCGTGCCACCGGTGCCACGGTCCGGCCCGCCCTCGCTGCGCCCGCCGGTGCCCCTGCGCGGGCCACCACCGCACCAGGCGGAAAGCTGGGCCTCGATCCGCAGCTGGTCCGCCGGGCCCGGGAACTCGCCGCCCGGGCGGGCCGTCCGGTGGTGGACCTCGCCCGCTCCCACACCACCGTCGCCGTCGAGCGGGCGGCGCTGCGCCTGGCCGGGCTGTCCGGCGCGGACGCCGAGGGCATCCCGTGGGCCAACCGCCTGGTGGACGCGGTACGGGACCAGGTCGGACTGGAGCACGGGGTGGCCCTGCCGGTCTGGGACGCGCTGCGGGCCGGCGCGAGCCGCGACCTCACCGAACTCGCCGCCCGCGCAACCGCCCGGGAGGTGTCGTTCCGGCTGCCCGAAGGGGCGGCGGCGCAGGCGGCGGCGGCCGTCGCGCGCCGGGCCATGGCCGGGGGGCTCGCGAAGATCGACGCACGGCGCCGGGAACGCGAGCGCCTGACAGCGCGGTGGGGCGAGCCCGCCGGGCCGCTGATCTACCTGATCGTGGCCACCGGCGACATCCACGAGGACGTCCGGCAGGCCGTCGCCGCGGCCCGGGGCGGCGCCGACGTCATCGCGGTCATCCGCTCGACCGGCCAGTCCCTGCTCGACTACGTGCCACACGGCGCGACCCACGAGGGCTACGCGGGCACCTACGCCACGCAGGAGAACTTCCGCCTGATGCGCGCCGCCCTGGACGGGGTGTCGGCGGAACTCGGCCGGTATGTGCGCCTCACCAACTACGCGTCGGGCCTGTGCATGCCGGAGATCGCCGTCATGGCCGGCCTGGAGCGGCTCGACATGATGCTCAACGACTCCATGTACGGCATTCTCTTCCGCGACATCAACCCCGTCCGCACCTTCGTCGACCAGCGGTTCTCCCGGCAGCTCCACGCCCGGGCCGGCATCGTGATCAACACCGGCGAGGACAACTACCTCACCACCGCCGACGCGATGCAGGCCGCCCACACGGTGACGGCCAGTCAGCTGCTGAACGAGTACTTCGGCAAGGAGGCCGGGCTCACCGACGGCCAGCTCGGTCTCGGGCACGCCTTCGAGATCGACCCGGACCTGCCCGACTCGTTCCGGATGGAGCTCGCTCACGCGCTGCTCGCCCGCGAACTGTTCCCCGACGCCCCGCTGAAGTGGATGCCGCCGACCCGGCACATGACCGGGGACATCTTCCGCGGCTATCTGCTCAACGGGTTCTTCAACCTGGCCGGGGCACTGACCCGGCAGAACATCCTGCTCGTCGGCATGATGACGGAGGCCGTCGTCACCCCCTTCCTGTCCGACCGCGACCTCGCGCTGCAGAACGTCCGGTACGTGATGGACGCCGCCGGATCCCTGGAAGAGGACTTCCGCCCCGCTCAGGGGGGCGTGATCGCCCGGCGCGCGGAGGTGGTGCTGCGGGAGGCCGTCGGCCTGCTGGAGCGGATCTGCGAGGGCGGCCTGCTCGACGCCATCGCCGACGGCACCTTCGGCGGCATGCGCCGTCCCGTCGACGGCGGCCGCGGCCAGGACGGGGTGGTCGAGCGCGCCCCGGGCTACCGCAACCCCGCCTCCGAGCTTCTGGAAGCGTCCCCGGACCCCGACCCCGAAGGAGAAGACCGGCGATGAACACCCCTGCCGGACCGCCGTCCACGGTCCGTCCCTATGGCGACACCACCGACGACGGCATGGTGCAGATCTCGTTCACGCTCCCGCTGCCGCACGGCCGGCTGGCCGAGGGCACGGCCCTGCAACTGGCCCGGCAGATGGGCGTGGACCGCCCCCTGCTGGTGCACGCCCGGCCGGTGGGAACGGAGTTCAGTTTCTTCGTGGTGTACGGCGCGGTCGTGCACACGGTGGCGCTCGACTCGGTGGACGTCGTGGAACGGGAGTACCCGCTGCTGTCCGCGCAGGAGGTGGACGAGGCCGTCCACGCCGGTCTGGGGCGCGACCTGGTGGTGGTCGGCGCCTGCATCGGAACGGACGCGCACACGGTGGGCATCGACGCCATCCTCAACATCAAGGGCTTCGCCGGACAGAAGGGGCTGGAGTACTACCACTCGATGCGGGTGGTCAACCTCGGCGCCCAGGTCTGCGTGTCCGACCTGGTGCGCCGAGCCGTGGACGACGGCGCCGACGCGGTCCTGGTCTCGCAGGCCGTCACCCAGCGCGACGTCCATCTGGCCAACGTACGGGAGCTCAGTGCCGAACTCGACCTGGCGTTCGCCGGGCGCAGCAGGCCCCTGCTGGTCGTCGGCGGACCGCGGTTCGACCCGGGCACGGCGGCCGAACTGGGCGCCGACCGCGTCTTCGGGCGCGGCACCACCCCCGACGACGTGGCCAGCTACCTCGTCCATGCCCTGACCGGCGGAGGGTCCCGCCCGCGCCGGGACCCGGCCGACGCCACCGCACGGGCCGACGACACCAGGCCCTCCGCCACCCACGGGAGCGCCGTATGAACACCACGCACGCGCCCGCCCGTTCCCTGCCCGCCGCGCCGACGCCGACGGTGAGCGCGCCCGCTGCCGGCAGCCGGCTCGACGCGCGGTTCCGTGCGGTCGCCGCCCGGGCACCCGGCCGTACGGCCGTCACCGATCCGCAGGGCTCCGTCAGCTACGGGTGGCTCGCCGAACAGGCCGACGCCGTCACCCGCGCCCTGCGGGGCCGCGTCGCCCCCGGACAGCCCGTCGCGCTGCGCGCCGGACGGTCCCGGCACGCCCTTGCCGCCCTCCTCGGCATCCTCGGCGCCGGTGCCTCCTACCTGCCGGTCGACCCCGGGTATCCGTCCGAGCGGCAGCGCTATCTGCTCGACGACTCCGGGACCGCGCTGGTCCTGTCCGAGAACGCGGCGGCGCCGGGCGAGACGCCTCTCGCCGGGGTGGGGCCGCTCGTCCTCGCCGCCCGTCCGGCCGCGCCCGGCGCCCCCGTGCTCCCGCCCGACACCGCCTACACCATCTACACCTCGGGCTCCACCGGCGCCCCCAAGGGGTGCGTCGTCGGGCACGGGCAGGTGCTGGCCCTGCTCGACGCCGCGCTGCCGCTGTTCGACGTCGGAGCCGACGACGCATGGACGCTGTTCCACTCCTGGAGCTTCGACTTCAGCGTCTGGGAGATCTGGGGCGCCCTGCTGTGCGGAGGCCGGGCGGTGGTGGTCGACCGCGACACCGCCGCCGACCCCGACGCCTTCGCGGCGTTGCTGGCGGCCGAGGAGGTGACCGTGCTCAACCAGGTGCCGTCCGCCTTCGGCAACCTGGTGGCCGAAGCGACCGCGGCCGGAGTGCGGTTGCCCGCCCTGCGTCATGTCGTCCTCGGCGGCGAGGCGCTGGTCCCCGCCGACATCCGCCGCTGGTGGGACGCGGGCACGGCGCCCGGCGCCGCGGTCACGAACATGTACGGCATCACCGAGACGACCGTGCACGTCACCCACTGCCCCCTCACGCCCGAGACGTTGCGCGAGGCGGGCCCCGGGCGCACCCCGATCGGCCGGCCGCTGGCCCATCTGGACGTCGAACTGCGCGATGCATCGGGTGAGTTGGTGCGGCCGGGGGAACCCGGGGAGCTGTGGGTGGGCGGTGCGGGCGTGAGCCACGGCTATCTGGGCCGGCCCGAGCTGACCGCCGACCGGTTCCCCCCGGCGGCGGACGGCGGCGGCCGCCGCTACCGCAGCGGTGACTGGGCCGTCGCAGACGCCGACGGCCTGCTGTACTACGCGGGCAGGATGGACGGTCAGGTCAAGCTGCGCGGCTACCGCATCGAACTCGGCGAGATCGAGGCCGAGTTGAGGACGGTACCCGGGGTGAGCGGAGCGGCCTGCCTGGTCGACGACAGCGGTGGGACGCCGGTGCTCGGCGCCTATCTGGTCGCCGACCGGGGGCAGGTGCCCCCGGCGCGGGTACGCGGGGCGCTCGCCGGACGGTTGCCCGCCCATATGGTTCCCCAGCGTCTGCACTACCTCGACCGCCTGCCTGTCACCCCGCACGGCAAGCTGGACAGGGCGGCCCTGACGGCCATGTCCCGCTGACGCGCCCCGGGAGCGCGCTGCACGACGGCGGAGCCTCATACCTGTGTGATGCCGAATTCGTGGCGCTGGAAGGAGGTCTGAAGGGCCAGAGTCATGAGCTGTGCGCGGTTGCTGACTCCCGCCTTTCCCCGGATTCTGCGTAGATAGGTGTCCACGGTGTGCGGGCTGAGATTCATTCTCCGTGCAATGGAGGAATAGGTGTGGCCTTCGGCGAGGTAGCCGAGCACCTCCAACTCGCGGTCGCTGAGGAGTTCCAGGATTTCTGCGGCGAATGGACTCACAACTGTGCCTTTCATGGCGGGACAAGGGGCCTCGCGGCCGGCCCCTCTCGTTGGCGCGCCGGTCGGGCTGTGCCGCCCGTGCCTTCCTGCCGGTCCTCGGGGTGACCGCCGGTGACCTGGGCTAGGGTGAAGCCGGGGGCAGGGTGACGTGGGGGGAGTTCTGGCCGAGTGGTGACCGCCGACCTTGACCTTGAACAGCGGGCGGAGCCGGCCTTGCCGGCGGTCCCGGGTCCGTTGTCACCGCTACGGGCGTCGTGCAGCGCGATGCGGCTGCGGGCCGCCGGGGCACTTGTGGGGACGGCCTCAGCCGGCCGAGCCGCCCCAGCCGCTGTCGTCCGCGGAGATCGTGACGGCGTCGCCGGCCACCACGGCGTGCGTCACCGTCGCTGCCGAGGCGCTGAGCCCGCGCCCACCCCAGCCGCTGTCCCCGGTCCCGGCCTCGACCGTGAAATGAGATGTCGTCGAGGAAGACTTGGACGGCACTTCGGGGGAGGAATGCGCGACCCCGACAACCGCCCCGAGGGCGAGGAGTGCGCCGGCCAGGGCTGCGGCGGCTGAACGGGAGAATTTCATCTCGGGCCATCCTTCTCTGCGCTCTGCAACGGAACCGGATATTCCGATGTGTTCGGTCTCCGGTGCTTCAAGAATCGCGTGCGGTAATCGCTCTGGCCATGGATCACGGTGCTCACCAAGCTGCCCCGCAGCAAGACGACCAGGGGACGTAATGTTCAAAGCGGATGAAAACAGGTCAACCGAACCGCCTGCGCGGCCCACTGACGGGGAGATCGCTCTCTACAGATGGGTGGCGACGAACGAGAGGATGGACCCCGACCGCGCGGCGCGGGAGCTGGGACTGGACCGGGAGGAAGTCGACGCGGCCGTCGTCTCCCTGACGGAACTGGGCCTGTTAAGGGCGGACCCGGCCGAACCGGACCGGCTGCGCCCGGTGGACCCGGACCTGGTGGCCACCGTCGTGACCACCTCCATGGAGGCCGCGATCCGCGTCCGGCAGGCCGAACTGCACCACATACGCGACCAGTTCGCCGATCTGCGCGGCCACTACCTGGACAGCCTCCGGCGGGGGTCGGTCGACCTGGAGGTGATACCGGGACTGGAGGAGGTACGGGCCGCGCTCAACCGGGCCTCCGAGGAGTGCGCCGAGGAGATGCTCACCAGCCAGCCCGGCGGGAACCGGGTGCCGGAAGTCCTCCAGGAGGCCCTGGCCCGCGACACCGCGATGCTCGCCCGCGGGGTGCGGATGCGCACGCTGTACCACCACACGGCACGCTTCAACGGCCCCAGCCAGGCCTATGTCGCCCTGGTGTCCTCGCACGGCGCCGAGTACCGCACCGTGCACGAGCTGTTCGGCCGGCTGATCGTCTTCGACCGCAAAATGGCCTTCATCCCCGAACGGGGCGACACCTGGGGTGCGGTGGTGATCCGCGAACCCTCGGTCGTGCACTACCTGTGCGAGGTGTTCGAGCACACGTGGACGCAGGCCGCGCCGTTCTCGGAGGCCGCCACCGACGGCCTCGAACTCGTCGCCAAGGACATCGACCGGACGATCGTGCGGCTCCTGGCCGCGGGCCTGAAGGACGAGACCATCGCCCGCCGTACCGGCATGTCCCTGCGCACGGCCAGGAAGCACATCGCCGACATCATGGAGACCCTCGGGGCCGAGAGCCGTTTCCAGGCCGGCGTACTCGCGGCACAGCAGGGCCTGCTCGGGGACGGGACCGCGGACGCCGCCCCCGGTGACTGAGGCCCGCAGCGCCCGAGCCGACGATCCGGTACCGTGAACCCGGGACTGCCCAAACCCCGCCCCATGCAAGAGAGTTCCTGCAAACCGCAGGTACGGGGCCGACGCGACGCGCCACTCGATCCTGCGGCCATGTGGCGACAGAACAGCAGGTCTGTCCCTTCCCGGATGTTCCGTGCGTGACCAACGGCCGTCCGCGCGCGAACGCCGCATGCGGGCACGCCGCCCCTCGGGCCGGGCTTGCCGTGCATGCGGGGCGTACGCGCCGTCGGCGGGTTCGCGGCCACCACGGCACGCGGGAGTGCGGGCGCTGCGGGGAGCAGGAGTGGACGTGGACTACGAATCAGCCCCAGTCACGGGCAGAGCCGATCTGGAACTCCTCGTCAGGGACCTCGCCCTGTGTCTGTCGGTCCATCGTGACAAGAGTCCGGCCCTGGTCTGGCCGGAGGGCATCGACGCCGTGGTGGCGGGGGCGCGCGAGGTGCTGTCCCAGGGCGTGGTCCCCGGTGCGCAGGAGCCTCAGCGGGTCTCCGCCGGGACGGCGGAAGTGGCCTCCGCCCTGGGCGAGTTGCTGGGCTGCGAGGTCGACAGCTCGTTCATCGTGCTGCCCACGGGCGCACAGCACACCGGCGACACGGCCAAGACCGATCTGGTGCTGCTCCCCGTGCAGGGGAGCTGCGGCGGACGGGTCGAGCCGTCGGCACCCGGACAGGACGGCGCCGTCCTCGACCACGCCCTGGAGCTGCGGTTGCGGGTGGGGGAGGCCCTCTACGTGCCCTGCGGATTCGTCTACACGCTGAACGGCGTGCACGCGCCGTGCACGCTGCAGGTGCTGGCGCTGCACCCGCCCGTCTGGTGACGCCTGCGGCCCGGCCCCGGTGCCGAAGAGGACCGGGGGGACCGTGATCCCGTGACTACCTTTCGCCCGTCCGGCGGACGACGATCCGTGGCGGAAGGAAAGGTGGGTCATCCATGAAGTTCACTGTGCTGGGATCGCTCGCGCTGGATGACGGCGGTCCCCGGGACATCCCCTCGGCACCCAAGACGCGAAGCCTGCTCGCGCTCCTCGTCCTCAACGCCGACACGCCCGTCTCGCAGGACATGTGCATGGACGAACTGTGGGCCGGCGACGTGCCCCCCAGCGCGGTCCAGAGCCTGCACACCCGAGTGCTGCACCTGCGGCAGGCCCTGGCCGCCGCACCCTCGGTCGGCTCGCTGCGCGCGGCCAAGCAGATCCTGGTCACCCACAGCCGCGGCTACATGCTGCGGCTCGGTGAGGGCGCGCTGGACCTGCACGACCTGGAGCACCGGCTGCGCGGCGCCCGGCAGGCGGAACTCGCGCGCGACGACCGCAAGCTGTCGTTCGCGCTGCGCGCCGCCCTCGAACTGTGGCGGGGGCCGGTGCTCGGCGACACCCCCGCCGGCCCCTGGCTCCAGCCGCACGTCACCAGCCTGGAGGAACAGCGCCTCACGTTGCTGGAGAAGTGCACGGAGGCCGAGCTGCGTCTCGGCCTGCACCTCGAACTCCTGCCGGAACTGCGCAGACTGACGACCCGTCACCCGGCCCACGAGAACCTGCACGCCCAGTACATGCTGGCGCTCTACCGCTCCGGACGTGCCGCCCAGGCACTGACCGTCTACCGGGCGCTCCGCGCCGGCCTGGTGGAACAGGTCGGCATCGAGCCCTCGGCGCGCCTGCGCGCCCTGCACACCGCGATCCTCGCCCAGAGCCCGGACCTGGCCCTGGGCGGCTCCGCGGGCATCGCAGGCCCTTCGCCCCTGCTCAGCGCGGGCTGACCCGGGCCGGCCCGGCCGCGCGTGCCCCGGACACGGACGCGAGGACCCGTTGCCCGATGTCGTCCGCCAGCGTCTGCTGCACCTGCTGGAGATAGAAGTGCCCGCCCGGAAAGGACCTGGTCTCGGCCGTCGCGCGGGTGCAGCGCTGCCATTCCCGCATCACCGGCGCCGTGGTGTCCGCGTCCTGCCGCCCGTAGTAGGCGACGATCGGGGTGTCCAGCACCTCGCCGCCGGGGACCTGCCGGTAGGTCTCCATCAGCTGGTAGTCCGCGCGGATCGCCGGCATGACGAAGGCCCGCAGTTCGTCGTCGGCCAGCATCCGGGCATCGGTGCCCCCCTGTTCGAGGATGTCGGCGGCCAGCGCCTCGTCCCCGGCCAGGTGGCGGGTGCCACGGGGGACCCGGTGCGGGGGGACCATGCCCGAGACGCACAGGTACGACAGCCGGATCCCGTACCGCGCCCGCAGCAGCCGCGCCGCCTCGTACCCCACGGCCGCACCCATGCTGTGCCCGAACACGGCCAGCGGCCGGTCCGCCAGCGGCGCGAGCGCGGCGGCCACCTCCCCGGCCATCTCGGCCATGTCGGTGATGCACGGCTCGTCGAAGCGGTCCTGCCGCCCCGGATAGCACACCGACACCACCTCCAGCGCGGGGGAGAACAGCCCCGGCCAGTCACGGAAGAACGTCGGCGCGCCGCCCGCGTGCGGCAGGCAGACCAGGGTGGCCTCGGCCGTGGTGGACGCGGCTCCGTACCGGCGCAGCCAGGCGCCGCGCGTCGACGGGCCGCCGGTGTGCCTGCTCATAGGGGGTTCCCTCCGGTGTGCGGGGGCCCGCCGGTCAGTTCCCCGGCGGGCATGAGACGGAAGAACGGGACGACGACGGCTGCCGCGGCCAGTGCGAAGACGGCGAACGCGGCGGAGAGGCCGGCCCACTGCGCGAGGACGCCGGCCAGGGCCGAGCCCAGCGGCAGCGCGCCCCAGCTGAACATCCGCAGGGCGGCCGTGTAGCGCCCCAGCAGGGCGTCCGGGACCAGCGTCTGGCCGATGGTGCGGGAGTTGACCGACCAGAGGACCCCGCCCATGCCGCCGAGGAACGCCGCGCCCGTGTTGAGGGCGATCGACGAGGTGAGCCACGGCGTGGCGACCAGGACGAGCGTCCCGGCGAGGTCGGCGAACATCGCCCACTTGCGGCCCAGCAGCCGGTTCACCGGGGCCACGGTCAGCGCGCCGACCACGCCGCCCAGGCCCAGCGCACTCATCAGCACGCCGTAGCGGCCGTCGTCGGCGCCCATCGAGCGGGTCGCCGCCAGCGGGATCAGAGCCAGCCACGCGCCCCAGCAGGCGCACATCACGGTGAGCGTGAGCGCCATGGTCCGCAACACCCTGCTGCCCCACAGGAACCCGAGGCCCACGCGGATGTCGGCGTGGACGGAGGGGACCGGGCCGGCGGGCCGGCCGGCCGGCCGGAAGACGCCGGCGAGCGGGACGAGGACGAGTGTGCCCGCCACATAGGTGCCGGCCGTCGCGCCCAGCGCCGTCGCGGTGCCCGCGGTGAGCAGGGCCGCGCCCACCAGGGGACCGGCGAACTGGTTGCACACGGTCTCCGCCCCCGCCATCCAGGCGTTGGCGCGTTCCCGGCCCGGGGCGGGCACGGCCGCCGGCACCAGCGACGAGGCCGCGGTGAGCGCCACCACCTCGGCGACGCCGAGCAGCGACCCGCAGGCGAACAGCAGCCCGATGCCCGCGCCGCCCCGCGCCACCGAGCCGACCAGCACCAATACGGCGGCCGCGCGGACACCGTCCGCGAGCCACAGCAGCAGCCGGCGGTCGAAGCGGTCGACCAGTACTCCGACGTGCAGCGAGGTCAGCAGCCAGGGCAGGGTGAGCGACAGGGCCACGGCCGACACGGCGAGCGGGGAGCCGCTGACCCGGGCCGCCAGGAGCGGGACGACCATCTTGGTGACGCCGTCGGCCAGGTTGGTGACCGCGGTGAAGACCGTCAGGATCCAGGTGTTGCGGATCCCCGTCCGGCTGCCGGCCGGGACCGTCGGGCGGGCCGAGGTCGCCGCCATTCAGGCCTCCGGACGGGTCTGCCGGCGCGCGAAGTGCACCAGGGGCGCCGCACCGTCGTCGGTCTCGGCATGGAGGACCCGCCCGATCACCAGGGTGTGGTCCCCCACCGGCACCGACCGGGTGACCTCGCACACCACACCCGCCACCGCACCGGTGAGCAGCGGCGCGCCGCACCGCCCGGTGTGGGCGACTCCGGCGAAACGCTGTCCCGAGGGCAGCAGCGCGAACCGTTCGGCCAGCGTACGCAGCCGCCAGGGCAGCACGTTCACGGCGAAGCGGCCCGCCGCCCGGATGTGCCCGAGCGTTCCGCTGCCCGAGGCCAGCGACACCAGCATGGTCGGCGGCCGGTCGGTCAGGGAGAAGACCGCGGTGGCGGTGCAGCCGACCGGGTCACCGCCGTCGTAGGCGGTCACCACCGTGACGCTGCTGGCGAAACGGGTCATCGCCTCGCGGAACACGGCCGGCGGGACCGTCCCGGCGTCCCCGCCCGACGGCCCGGTGACGGATTCCTCGGTGATCGCCGTCATGATGTCCTCTCTTCGTGGGCGGCCGCCGCCGTCGTCCCGTCCGTGCGCGGCGCGCCGGACTCCCGGGACGCCAGGGTTCGCCGCAGGGTCCCGCGGTCCGTCTTGCCGTTGGCGTTGAGCGGGAGACCGGGAAGGACGGTGACCGAGCGGGGGACCATGTACGCGGGCAGCCGTGCCCGCAGCGCGGCCAGCAGCCCGGCGGTGTCCACGCCGTCCCCGGTGCACGCGGCCTCCAGCAGGGTCTGCCCGCCGGGCCCCGGCACGGCCACCACGACGGCGTCCCGTACCCCCGGGCCCCGGCGCAACGCGGTCTCGATCTCGCCGAGTTCGACGCGGTAGCCGTGCACCTTCACCTGCTGGTCGAGGCGGCCGACGTGCAGCAGGCCGCCGTCGGCCACCCGCACCCGGTCACCGGTGCGGTACCACAGGCTCTCGTCCGGCGCGGCCGTCTCCTCGACCACGGTGGCCGGCCCGCCCTCGAACCGCACGAAACGGCCCCGGTTGTCGCGCGGATCGAGGTAACCGGGGAACCTCTGGACGCCACGGACGCACAGCTCGCCCTCCGCGGCCGGCCGGCCCGCCTCGTCGATGACAAGGTGCTCCAGGCCCGGGTAGAGGGTGCCGATCGGTACCGTCGCCCCCGACCGGGCCGCCGTGTCCGTGCCCTGTGCGGGCAGCCGGTACTGCGAGCAGCTCAGGGTGAGTTCGGTGGGCCCGTACAGGTTCTCCAGCACGCTCGCCGGGGCGGCCGCCTGCCAGGCCGCGGCCTGCCCGAAGGTGAGCGGCTCACCGCAGAACAGACTCCAGCGCAGGTGCGGCATGCTCCCGGGGGCGAGACCGCGCAGCCGTGCCGCGAGCGAGACGACCGAGGGCACCGAGAACCAGTGGGTGATCCGCTCCCGCGCCACGAAACGGGCCGGCGCGAGCAGGTCGTGCGGGCCGGGCACGACGACCGTGCCTCCGGACGCCCAGGCACCGAACAGGTCGAAGACCGACAGGTCGAAGGTCAGGTCGAAGGTCTGGCTGAGCCGGGCCCCCACCCCGAGTCCGTACCGGGGAACGACATGGTCCAGATAGGCCGCCACATTGCGGTGCCGGACCGGCACCCCCTTGGGCACCCCGGTCGAGCCGGACGTGAACAGGATGTAGCAGACGTCGTCCCCGCGCACCGGCCGGACCGCGGGCACCGCGACGTCCCCCGCTCCCCGGGGTCCGGCGTCGGCGACGACGACCGGCACCGGCAGTCCGGCGTGGACCTGGTCGTCCTGCGCCAGGACGAGGTCCAGCTCGGCGCGTTCGGCGACGGCCGCGTTGCGGGCCGTGGGGAAGGCCGGGTTCAGCGGCACGACGGTGGCACCGAGCCGCTGCACGGCCAGGTACCCCGCGTACGCGGTGACCGTGCGGGAGGCCAGCAACCCCACCCGGCGCGGCACCCGGCCGCCTCCCGCGCCCACCAGCGCCGCGGCCAACCGCCCCGCCAGCGCGTCCAGTTCGGCGTAGCGGTACGTCTCACCGCTCACCTCCAGCGCCACGGCGTCCGGGTGCCGGCGCACCGTGGCGGCGAACCGGCCGTACATGCTCTCGTCAGTCCCCATCGGGTCCGCCCCTCCTCTCCAGCTCCGTCACGGCGTCGGTGAGCTCCGCGAACGCCTTCTCCACGAGGGCCGGGCGTGGCCGGCCCCGCTCGGCGGAGGTGACGGCGAAGCGCACCGCGCGCGGCAGTTCGGCCCATGCGGCGGCCGCTCGGCGCACCGCCGCGGTCTGCGCCGCGCCCGCGCTCCGCCCGGCGGCCAGCCGGTAGCGCTGGTGGCGGCAGGCCGTCCACAGGTCGTCCGCGTGACGCGCCAGCGCGGTCGCGTCCTGGCACACCCGGTCCGCGACATGGCGCAGTACGGCGACCGTCCCGCGTATCCAGCGGCCGGGCTCGGCATCCGCCGGGCCGTCCCGGCCGGCGGCCGGCTCCAGCCAGCGGAAGCCACCCGCCGTCGTCGGCACCTCCCGGCCGAGCGCGTAGCGGTCACGGTTGGCCGCCTCCGCCGTCAGGGCCGTGGGGGGTGTGAGCAGCGTGCGCAGTCCGGTGTCGGTCAGCCGTCCCTCCCAGGGCTCATGGGCCCCGTGCGGGGTCAGCGCGTGGAAGGTGTCCCGGACGGTCCACCGCCCGTCGGTGTCCCGTGCCACCAGCAGCCAGTGCGGTGTCTCGGTACCGCCGTACGACGGCGACCACGGCAGGTACCGGGTGTTGCCGACGGCCAGCACGCGCCCCCGGCGCCGTGACTCCGCCAGCAGCGCCTGCCGGGCCGCGTCCCACGAGTCGCTGCCGCGGTAGGCGAGTCCGTGTCCCTCCTCGTCCACGTCGACCCGGTCGTGGTGGGTGAACGCCATGTTTCCCTCGGGCGGGTCGGTGCGCACCGACAGCCTGACGGCGTCGGCGAGTTCGGCACGGACCGCCGGGCGGTCCGGTTCCAGGTAGGGCACCAGGTTCGCGGTGTAGCAGCTCAGTTCGAGCGGGGTGGTCATCGGGCCTCCGGTCCGGTGTGCGGCGCGGGCAGTCGGGTGTAGGCACAGCTCAAGGGGACGGAGGCGTGCCGGCGCAGGCTGATCCAGCGGTAGCCGTGCCAGGTGCCGCGCACGGCCGGCAACGGCACGTCGACGGCCCACGGCCGGCCGGACAGGCCGGTGCCCGCGGCCTTCACACAGGCCTCCTGCACGGTCCACATCCAGGCGAACTCCCAGGAGCGGCGCCGCGCCGGCAGCCCGGTCAGCTGACCGGCCCGCTCCCGGGCGCAGCGGCGTACCAGGGCGTCCGTCAGATCCGGTGGCGCGTGCTGCACGTCGAGCCCGACCGCGTGGTCCAGGGCCGCGCACGCCGCCACCGCGTCCCCGTCGTGGCTGACGCTGATCCCGATGCGGGGCCAGCCGGCCAGTCCGGGCCGCCCGAGCCGGGAGTAGACCACCTCGGCGTCGCGGGCCTCGGGGAACCGGGCGGCGAGCAGGCCGCGCAGCGCCCGGCGGCCCGCGAGGTGCTCCCGGGCGCGCACCTCGGCGAGTCCGGCCGCGCCGGCCAGGTCGGCGTCGGTGAGGTGCCCGGCGGGCGGGTGGCCGTGCGCGAGCGTCACCCACACCCCGGGCGCGGCCTCCGTCGGCGGCGGCGTCATGGTGTCAGCCCCTCCAGGACGGGCAGCAGCCGGTCCGCGACGGTGTCCAGTACGACCTCGGTGGCGCCGCCGCCGATGCCGAACAGCGCGGCCTCGGAGCGCAGTTGCTGGATGCCGCCGGAGACGAAGCCGTCGGCGCCCTGCAACTGGGCGCACACGCCGAGGACGTGTTCGGCGACCGTGCCCGAGGCGGCCTTGAGGACCGCGGCCGCGGCCCCGTCGTGACCGGTGGCGATCCGGTCGTACGAGGTCGTCCACAGCGCGTGCAGGGCGGCCGTCCGCACCGTGCACTCGGCGAGCCGCTGCCGTACCGAGGGATGCCGGTCCAGCGGTGTGCCGTCGACGTGCCGGCGGCCCAGGTGCCGCGCGGTCCCGGCGATCACCCTGCGGCACAGCTCGACGCCCCAGGCCGCCGAGGCCAGCCGTTCCACGGCGATGTGCCGGGCGAACAGGGCCAGGCCGCGGCCCGGGCGGCCGAGCAGGTGCTCGCGCCCGAGGCGGACGTCGCGGAACTCCACGTGCCCGACCCCCGAGCCCTGGAACAGGGTGGTGTTCGCGGGACGGATCGTGACGCCGGGGGCGTCCAGGGGCACGAGCACCCAGGTGAAGCTGGTGAAGTGGCGGCCGGGGCGGTGGCGGGCGAGCACCAGCGCGTGGTCGGCGGTGGTGGCCGAGGTGACCCAGCGTTTGCCGCCGTCCACCGTGACGGGGGCGCCCCCGTCGTCCGCACCCGGATCCGCGATGCGGACCCGGGTGCCGAGTCCGGCCAGGTCCGAGCCGGTGCCCTCGTCGGTCGCCGCGAGCGCCAGCAGCGCCTCGCCGTCGAGTGCCGAGCGCAGCACCTTCTCGGCCACGGAGGTCGAGGCGGTGTCGGCGAGCAGCGGAACGGCCGTGGCCAGCTGGACCAGGAGGGCCAGCACCAGACCCTGCGGGCCGCGGGCGTCGGCCTCCGCGAGCAGACGTCTGAGCAGCACCGCGTCCAGGGCGCCGGCCGGCCCGCTCGGGTACAGCCGGTCCGTGACGCCCGTACGGCCGAGCGCCGCCACGACGCTCCGGGCGTCCGCGCCGGGCGGCAGGACGCTGTGCCCCTCAGACATAGCGCACCTCCGGGTCGAGCAGGGCCAGCCTGCCGTCCGCCAGGTGGAGCCGGTCGTTGCCGTAGTTCAGCGCGGCCGACCGCAGGTCGCGCAGGGCACGCTCCAGGCCGGTGGGCGAGTCCCTGAGGTAGCCGTGGCGCAGGCCGACCGCGGTCACCAGGTCGTCGACCGCGCCGTGGCACTGCTCGGACGCGGTGATCTTCAGGGCGTTCAGCAGGAGCTGCTGCCTGGGATGCGACAGGTCCGTGCCGTCCTCGGCCGCCCGGGTCACCATGGCCGCCGTGTGCCGCAGCAGCGCGTGTACGGTGTCCAGCCGCTGGCGTGCCGAGGACAGCCGGGTCAGCAGGAGTTCCGAACCGAGATCGGAGCTGCGGCGCCCGGGGCTGCCCCGGAGCACGGACAGGACCCTGGCCAGCGCGCCGCTCGCGGTACCCAGCCAGGCCGCCGACCAGCCCAGGTGGGCGAGCGGGCCGAAGGTGTTCACCGCGATCTCGCGGAACCTGCCGTGCTCGCCGACGACCTGGTCCTCGGGCAGCCGGCCGGTCAGCCGCAGCGGCGCGCTATGGCTGGCGCGCATGCCCATCGGGTTCCAGCCGCCGCACGGCGTGACCTCCAGCTGGTCGCGGTCCGCGAAGACCAGCGACACCTCGCCGTCCGAGCGGGCCCGCGGGCTGCGCATCGTGATCAGGTATCCGTCGGCGTGCAGCCCGCCGGTGACGACGGGCGCGAACCTGTCCACGGCCAGCCACCCGGGCTCCGCGCCGAGTTGGGCCTTCGCGGTGAGCAGATGGCCGCCCTTGCCCTCCTCGGTGGTCACCGAGGCCAGGTACATCCGCCCGGCCGCGATCCGCGGCAGCAACTCGCCGGCCAGCCGCTCACCGGCGTGCTCGACGATTCCGGCCACCTGCTGGCAGTGCATCGCGAACACCATCGCCACGGACATGTCGGCCCGGCCGAGTGCGAGGGTCACGTCGAGGAGGTCGTCCAGCCCGCCGCCCAGCCCGCCGTGCCGGGCGGGCACCAGCAGGCCCAGCAGACGGGGCCGCAGCGCGTCCAGCGCGGCGACGGGGAACTCCGCCGCCTCGTCGCTGTGGGCCGCGTGCTTCTCGGCCACCGCGCACACCTCCGCGATCTCGGCACCGAGTTCGCGGACCAGGGCGGAAGGGGCCGTCGCGGGCGCGGTCATGCCGCCTCCGCAACGGTGCCGGCGTCCGCCGCGGCGTCACCGAGCGCGGGCCGCAGCGCCGCCCACAGGTTGCCCGCGGTACGGAACGTCTCCTCGACCAGGGCCTCGTCGGGAAGCGGCGCGCCGAAGGCGTCCTCCAGCGCGAACATCAGCTCGATGGCCTGCATGGAGTCCAGGCCCAGATCGCGCAGCGGGGTGTCTGGGGTGATGGGGTCGCCGTCGAGGAACGGCAGGAACGGCTTGAGCGTCTCGGTGAAACGAGCGTCCATCGTGGTTCGGGCCTTTCGCTGAGGGGGTTCAGGCAGGTCGGCAGGGCAGGGCTCGGGCGGTTCGTCACGGGGGGGCGTCAGGAGCGGGTGGCCGCCGGCGGCGATGCGCGTACCAGCGCGCACAGGTCGTCGATGCGGTAGAGGCGTTCGGGCACCAGGTGCTCGGGCGCGAACTCGACGCCGAAGCACTGCTCCAGACGCTCCACGATCTCGACCATGCGCAGCGAGCCGAACTCGGGAAACCGGGTGAGCTCCCCGTCGTCCAGCAGGTGTTCCGCGATGCCGAGCACCGAGGCGACGGTCGCGCGTACGCCCGCCCGCAGCGCCGGGTCGGTACGGGCGCCCACGGCGGGGACCGGCCCCGCGCCGAACACCTCGCCGTCCGCGCGCAGCGCCTCGCCCGCGCGGGCCAGCACACCGGAGGGCTCGGCGCGGCCGCGGGCCACCCGGCGGAAGGCCAGATAGGCGTGTTCGACCACGCCGTCCCAGCGCTCCAGGTGCTCGCGCACCCGGGGCGTCGGGGAACCGGGTGTTCCCCGACGCTCTGCGGCGTACGCGGCGTGCAGATGCCGGGAGCGGGCGAGGAGCCAGGTCTCGAGCGTGAACCGCTCCAGGGCCGCGACCCGGTCGCCGTGCTCGGCGTAGGCGTCCAGGTACCCGGTGATCGCCGCTTCGCCGGCCGGGACGCACACCGGCTCGGGTGCGGGAGGCAGAGGGCGGCGGTCCAGCCGTACGGTCTCCACACCCTGCGGGAGACCGTCCAGCACCTGCGCGAGCCGGTCGCGGGTGACCAGCCGGCGCACCGGCCGGGCCGGGCCCCACTGGGTGTCGTTGTGGTAGGCGTCCACGACCGCCAGGTCGTCGCCCGCCGGCTCGATCAGGAAGCTGTGCTCGACGTGCTTGTGCCCGTGGTACGGCACCCAGGGCAGATGGTAGGCGTCGGCGATCACGTACAGCGTCGCCCCGGCACGGGCGGCCTCGCCGCCGGGCACACCCTGCGCGCGTTCGGTCACGGCCAGGCCCAGCAGCTCCTGGGCGCGGGCGAGTTGGGCGTCGGGCGTCGGTTCGACCGTGGGCAGCGGCCCGGCCCCCGCCGCCGGGGAGAAATCCAGCCGGGCGCCGAGCCGCAGGTGGGTGCCCGGGCCGTGCTCGCGGTCGGCCAGGACGGCGAGGTTGGCCTGGAGGCAGTCGAGCGCCTCGGCCCGTACCCGGGCCGCGGTGTCCTCCGCCACGGCGGGAAGGGCTCCCGGTTCCGTTCCGAGGGCGGTCACGACGCACCCCCGGTCCGGGCGCCGGCGACGGCTCCGACGAGACCGCCCGCGCCGTCTCCGACGAGCGGCAGCGCGTTCATCGCGTCCCGCAGCCCGGCGGGGTCCGGATCGCTGTCCGACAACTCCCCGGCCAGCAGCTGCTGATAGGCCCCGAGGTCGAGGTACCCGTGGCCGCTCAGGCAGACCAGCACGCCGCGCCCGGCACCCGCGGGACCGCCCGCACCGGCCAGCCGGGCCGCCACCGCCAGCGCGTGGCCCGACTCGGGGGCCGGCAGCACCATCTCCCGCGTCGTGAACAGCCGGCCCGCCTCCAGCGCCTCCACCTGGCCGACGGCGACCGCCTCGACCCGGCCGGCGTGCCGCAGGGCGGACACGACCTTGGCGGCGCCGTGGTAGCGCAGGCCGCCCGAGTGGGAGTCGGGGATCCGGTACTCGCTGCCGATGGTGTACATCGCCTCACGGGGGGCGGTGCCCGTCGCGTCCGTCTTGTCGTACGCGTAGACACCTTGGCTGAGCTTCGGTGACGCGGCGGACTCGGCCGCCACCAGCCGGGGCGGGCGGCGGCCCTCGGCCCGTGCGGAGGCGAAGAAGGGCAGGGCGATACCGCCGAAGTTGGAACCGGCGCCGACCGCGCCCACCACGGTGTCCACCTCGGCGTCGTGCGCGGCGAGCTGCTCCTCGCACTCCAGGCCGATCACCGACTGGTGCAGGATGCTGTACGTCTCGCCGCTGCCGATGCAGAACGCGGCGCCCGGCTGGTTGCGGGCGTACTCGACGGCCTCTCCGATGGCGAGCGTCAGGCTGTTGCCCCGGGTGCCGTCGTCCGCCGCGGCGACCTCCGTCAGCCCGCTGGGACTGCCGTGCACCCGGGCCCCGAGCAGCCGCATCAGCACACCCCGGTACGGCTTCTTCGTCAGGCTGGACCCGACCATGAAGACGGTGCAGCGCAGCCCGAACATCGCGCAGGCCGCGGCGAGCGCGGTGCCCCACTGCCCGGCGCCGGTCCCGGTGACGAGTTCCCGCACACCGGCCCGCTTGTAGTAGTACGCCTGCGCCAGCGCGGTGTTGAGCTTGTGGCTGCCGGAGATGTTGCCGCCCTCGTACTTGACCCAGACCGGCACCCGGGCCCCGATCGCCTCCTCGAAGGCCCGGGCCCGCCACAGCGGTGTGGGCCGGAACGAGCGGTAGGCGTCGGCCACTTCCTGCGGGATGTCCCAGAACTCCCGCGTCTGCAGGCTCTGCCGGACCAGCTCCATGGGCAGGTTGATGTGGACGCCGGAACCGGTGGCGGCGGCCTCGGGCGGCAGGTCATCGGGCAACGGCTCGTCCAGGTGCGGCAGCACGCTGCGCCACCGCCCCGGCAGACCCGTCGTCCCCGTCCCGGGCTCGCGGGTGGTCGGCCGCCCGCTCATCGCGCCGTCTCCGCCGCCGTCGTCACCAGCGCGGCCAGATCGCCGACCGTGGTGAAGGTGCGGCCGACGAACAGGTCGTCGGGGAGCGCGATGCCGAGGTCGTCCTCCAGGCGGATCAGCATGCCGAGGAACCCCAGTGAGTTGACCTTCAGCAGCTCGCCGTTGAGCGGCTCGTCATCGGATATCGACCGCGGGTCGACGGACAGCCGGGACTCGGTGACGACCAGGCGGCGTACCGCCTGGTCGATCCGGTCGCGGTCGGGTGCCCCCGAGGGGACGGCGGCGGGTGGCGCGGAGGAGGCGGGAGTGTGGACGGACATGAGCTGGGCCCTTCTCGATCCCGGGGGACACCCGGCGGGGGCGGACTGGAGGAAGCGGGGCAGCGGGGCTGCGCGACGGGTCACCGGCGCAGCGTGCCGTTGGCGGAGACGACCCACTGACGGGTCAGCAGGGAGTCCAGGGCGACCGGGCCGCGCACGTGCAGCCGGCCGGTGGAGATGGACAGTTCGGGGCCGAGGCCCATCGTCGGGCCGTCGTGCAGGCGCAGCGACCCGTTGACTATCAGCGCGGCGGCGTCCACCGAGGCCGCGTAGGCCGCGATCGCGGCGGGGTCCGTGGCGACGACGCCCTCGGTGTGCCCCGAGCCGTACCGGCGTACGTGGGCCACCGCCGCGTCGATGCCGTCGACGACGAGGACCCCGAGCGCGGGCTCCAGGAACTCCCGCCCGAAGTCATGGGCGGCCAGCGGTTCCTCGCGGATCCGCGTGGTGTCCGCGGCCGTCCCGGCGCCCTCGGGTGCGGGCGGCAGCGCCGGGTCCATGCGCAGCGTCACCGGGCCGTCGTGACCGCCGGCCGCGGCGCGCAGCAGCCTCGCGAACTCCCCGGCCACCGCGCGCTCGACGAGCACCAGCTCCAGCGTGTTGCACGCGGTCGGCTCCGAGAGCTTGCTGTTGAGCGCGATGTCGGCGGCCAGGCGCAGGTCGG
The DNA here is from genome assembly GCF_053611985.1 of Streptomyces sp. NPDC054770. Lineage (NCBI taxonomy): Bacteria > Bacillati > Actinomycetota > Actinomycetes > Kitasatosporales > Streptomycetaceae > Streptomyces > Streptomyces sp. NPDC054770. Next base: position 33,827 of record NZ_JBSHBL010000043.1, on the reverse strand, counting down.
CACTGCGGTCCACGAACAGGTGGTTGACCCCGCCGCCGCTGGCGATCACCGGGATGGAGGTGGCCGTACGGCAGTAGTCGATCAGCGACGGACTGCCCCGGGGCACCAGCACGTCGACGGCGTCCGGCCGGGACAGCAGCCAGCGCAGCTGTGAGCGGTCCGGATCGTCCAGGACGGTGGCCATGGCGCCGGGCAGGCCCGCGAGTTCGGCCGCGGTGCGCACGGCGACCGCCAGCTCGGCGTTGGTCGCCGCGATCTCCTTCCCGCCCCGCAGCAGCACGGCGTTGCCGGTGGCCACGCACAGCAGGGCGCCCTCGATGGTGGCGGTCGGCCTGGCCTCGTACACCATGAGCACCACGCCGAGGGGTTTGGGAATCTGCCGGCGGCTGCCCCACTCACCGATGGGCAGCTCGGGGCCGGGCGCGGTGGCACCGGGCAGCGCCTCGTACACCTCGTCGGCCAGCCCGGTCAGCAGCTCCAGGTGCCGGTCGGCCAGCCGGAGCCGGTCCACCAGCGTGGGCGGCAGGCCCCGGCGCCCGGCCGCGGAGACGTCCTCCTCGTTGGCCTTGCGGATCAGCGGCCACCGGACGGTCAGCTGCTCCGCCAGCCGGCGGCAGTAGCTCCGGTAGGCCGGGTCGCCGACGGCGGGTGCCTGCGCACAGGCCTCGCGTGCCGCACGGGCGGCTTCTTCGATCATGGTTACCTACCACATGAATTGGCCACCGTCGACGATCAGCTTCTGGCCCGTGATGTAGGCGCTGCGAGCGCTCACCAGGAACTCCAGGGCATCGGCGATCTCGGAGGTGGAGGCGATTCGTCCTTGCGGGATCTGGCGCAGTACGGACTCCCGGGCCTCCTCGTCGTCGAGCGCGAAGCGGCTGACGACCTCGGCGGTCCAGGTGAAGCCCGGAATCAGGCAGTTGACGCGGATGGCGGGCGCCAGCTCCAGCGCCAGGCACTTGGTCAGCTGGAGCAGACCGGCCTTGCTGGCGCAGTAGGCGGCCCCGTCGGTGCGCGGTCTGATGCCGGTCGTCGCACCGATGTTGACGATGGTGCCGCCCGGCCCGGCGGCCAGCAGGTGCGGCACCATCGCGTGGGTGAGATGGAAGGCGCCGGACAGATTGGTGTCCAGCACCCGGCGCCACTCGGCGGCGGTGCTCTGCAGGAACGGCTTGTCGATGTTGACGCCGGCGTTGTTCACCAGCACCCGGGGCGCGCCGTGTTCCCCGACCGCCTGTGCCACGGCGCCGGCGACGGCGTCCGGATCGGTGACGTCCGCGCGCAGGGTACGGACACCGGGGCCGAGATCGGCCTCCAGCTCACGCGCGGCCGCCTCGTCCGCGGCGTACAGCGCCACCACCCGATGGCCGAGCCGGACCAGGCGTTCGGACAGCGCGCGGCCGATACCGCGGGTGCCGCCGCTGACCACCGCCAGCGGAGCGCCGGCCGCGGCGCTCACGGCTTGGCCGCCCCGGCCAGGACCTTCGCCCGGTCCACCTTGCCGGTGGCACCCAGCGGCAGGTCCTGCCGTACCTCGACGGCCTCCGGCACCATGTACGCGGGCAACCTGGCCCGCAGTCCGTCGCGGACCGACGCGGCGAACCGCTCGGGTTCCACCGGGCCGTCCGGTACCACGTACGCCACCAGCCGGTCCCGGCCGGCCGGGCCGGGAGCGATCCCGACGACGGCGCCACGCACCTGCTCCAGAGCGCGCAGGACGACCTCGATCTCCTCCGGCTCGATACGGAACCCGCGGATCTTGACCTGCCGGTCGACCCGGCCCACGAAGTACAGCTCGCCGTTCCTGCGGGTGACCAGGTCGCCGGTGCGGTAGAAGACGCCCGCCCGGCCCGGGAGCCGTACGAACCGCTGCGCGGTCAGATCGGGACGGTTCAGGTAGCCGCGCGCGACGCAGACCCCGCCCAGGTACAGCTCTCCGGTGGCGCCCTCGGCGGTCTCCCGGCCGTCGCCGTCGAGCACCACCGCCTCATGGCCGGGGACACAGGTGCCGATGGGCACCTGGTCGCCGCCGTTCCACCCCTGCCGGACCCAGTAGCGGGTGGCCGCGATGACCGCCTCGGTCGGTCCGTAGCCGTTGCACAGCGGGATGCGGCCCAGCGGGCCCGCCGCCCACCGGCGCACCACGGCGGCGCTGGGCGCCTCCCCGCCGAAGAAGATGCCGCGCAGCCCACCGAGCGCCACCTGCTGGGACTCGCTCAGCTCCGCACCGAAGAACGTCTCGAAGTACGCGGTGGTGCAGCCCACGTAGGTGACCCCGTGCGCGCGCACCCGCTCGAACAACTGCGGCCCGGTCCACAGCGCCGGTCCGCGCAGCACCACCGTGCCGCCGGCCACCAGCCCGGCCCACATCTCCATGACGGTGGCGTCGAACGCCGGCGCCGAGAAGGACAGCAGCACGTCGTCGCCGGCCAGGCCGTACGCCTCCACCGCGCCCGCGAGATGCGCGGCCAGCGGACCGTGCTCCACGCACACACCCTTGGGAGCGCCCGTCGAACCGGAGGTGTAGATCACATAGGCGAGGTCGCCGTCGGCGGCCCGGTGCACGCCCGCCGAGCCCCGGCCCCCGTCGGCCGCAAGGAGCGCACCCCCGTCGGCCGCCGGCAGCGCACCCTCGCCGGCCTCCAGGAGCGCACCCACGTTCAGTACCGGGACACCCGCCAGCTCCCGTCCGGCGCCCGGGGCCCCGGTGTCCAGCACGGCCGGCGCGCCGGTGTCCGCCAGGACGTGCCGCAGCCGCTGCGCCGGCCAGCCCGGATCGAGCGGCGTCCAGGACATGCCCGCCAGCCAGACACCCAGCACCGCGGTCATGAACCGTTCGTTGCCCGGTGCGAGCACGGCCACGGTGTCACCGGCCGTACCGCCCCGCGCGGTCAGTTCGCGGGCCACCGCCTCGGCGCCGGTCCACAGCCCGTGATAGCTCAGCCGGGCGGCACCGCAGATCACCGCGGTCTTCTCCGGGCCGCGCCGGACCTGCTCCTCGATCAGTTCCACCGTCGTCGTCATGCCCGTGCCTCCGCCTCGCCCCGCATCGGATCCCGCGCGTCCCCGTCGAGGTGCGCGGCCAGCGCGCGGATGGTGGGGCGGCGGAAGAAGTCGCCGATGGCCAGGGACCTGCCGGTCGTCTCCCGTACCGAGCCCACGAACCGCAGGACGTCGAAGGAGTTGCCGCCGAGCGCGAAGAAGGACTCGTCGGGTCCGCTCGGCTCGCTGCCCAGCAGCCGGGCCCACAGGGCGCGGACCATGGCCTCGGTGCTGGTCGGTTCCCAGCCGGACACCGGTCCGCCGAGGGCCACGCCGCGCAGCGTGCCGGCCTCGAACGCGGCCAGCAGAGCCTTGCGGTCGACCTTCCCGTTCGGGGTCAGCGGCACCGTCTCGATCGTCCGGAGGTGACGGGGGATCATGTACGACGGCAGCGTCTGCTCCAGGTGCGCCCGGATGCGCCGCTCGTCGGGCGCCGCGCCCGGTGCGGGCCGTACGAACAGGCACAGCGCGGCCTGCTCGCCCGTGCCCCGCACCGCGGCCACCGCCGCGGCAACCTCCGGCAGACGTTGTGCCGTGCCCTCGATCTCGCCCAGTTCCACCCGGTGCCCGCGCACCTTCACCTGGGCGTCGCGCCGGCCGAGGAAGACCAGGGCACCGTCCTCCGCCAGCAGCGCGAGGTCGCCCGTGCGGTAGACGCGGGCGCCGCTGCCCGGGGCGGCGCCGGGCGCGGGCAGGAAGACGGCCTCGGTGCGCGCGGGGTCGTTGACGTACCCCACCGCGGGGCACACGCCGCCCAGGAACAGCTCGCCCACCGCGCCCGGCGGCACGTCACGGCCGTCCGGGCCGAGCAGATGGGCGTCCACGCCCGGCACCGGGCGGCCGATCGGCACGTGGTCGTGCGCGGGCAGCCGGTCGCCGCGCACCACGTGCCAGGTGACGGCGGTGGTCTCGGTCGGCCCGTACAGATTGACGAGTTCGCGCTCCGGGTCCTCGGCCAGCAGCCGCCGCACCCGGGCGTCCAGATGCAGCTGCTCACCGGAGACGCACACGAACCGCAGGGCCGGCAGCCGCAGTCCGGCCTCGATCACCGCTCCGGAGAAGGCACCCGCCACGGCGACGGGCAGATACAGGTGCGTCAGCCGCTCCCGCTCGGCGATCCCCGCCACCGCGCCCAGGTCCCGGCGATCCACCGCGCCGAGACCGACGACCGTCCCGCCGCGGGCGAGGGTCGGGAAGATCTCCTGGTAGGAGACGTCGAAGCCGAGCGGCGCGAACTGCAGGAAGCGCGTTCCGGGGCCCATGCGCAGCTCGCGCAGCTGCCAGTGGAGCAGGTTGACCAGCGGGTCCTGGCCCATGTGGACGCCCTTGGGGCGGCCCGTGGACCCGGAGGTGAACATGATGTAGACCGGGTCGGAGCCGTCCGGGAGGTCCGGCGCGGGACGGCCCGTCCCCTCGTCCTGGAGCCGGTGCGCGGTGGCGCGCGGCGGCTCGCCGGCCACGACCGGCCGGTCTCCGATGACGAAGCGGCACCCGGACTGCTCCAGCATGTAGCCCAGCCGTTCGGCCGGCAGCGAGGTGTCCACGGGCAGGTAGGCGGCGCCGCACCACAGCACGGCGAGCATCGCCACCACCGCGTCCGGCAGCGACTCCGGGACGATCGCCACGGTGTCGCCGCGTCCCACGCCGCGCGCCGCCAGCCCGGCGGCGGTCCGGGCCGTGCGCTCCCGCAGTTCCGCGTAGGTCAGCTCCGGACCGCCGGGCTCGGCCACCGCCACGTTCCCGGGGTACCGGCGGGCCGCTGCCAGGACCAGGCCCAGCAGACCGTGCTCCGCCTCCGCGTCCGCCGACGCCCCGAGGCGCAGCGCACCCGCCACCCGGCTCCGGCGCGGGGCGAGGCCCGCCAGCAGGGCGCCGGTGCGCGTCGACGGGGCCCTGACCGCCCGCAGCAGCAGTTCCTGGAACTCGGCGAGGAAACGCTGCGCATACGACGCCGGCAACAGGTCCTGGTCGTAGTCCAGTTCGATTCTCAATCCGTCCTCGACGGGGGTGGCGCCCAGCCAGAGGTCGAACTTGGCCGAGCCGTTGTCGAGGATCTCCACCCGGCCCTCCACCCAGGGCACGGGCGTCACACGGGTGCGCAGCTCGTCCTGCATGGCGAACATGCACTGGAAGACGGGATTGCGGTTGCCCGAGCGGTCCGGGGAGGTGCGCGCCACCAGGGCGTCGAAGGGCACCGACTGGCGGCGCCAGGTGTCCCGCACCGTCGACGACACCGTGCGGCAGTGCTCGTCGAACGGCACGTCCCGGGCGGGCAGCGCCATCGGCAGGGTGTTGACGAAGAACCCGCACAGACGGTGCGCGCCGATGGTGCGCCGGGTGGCGAAGGGACTGCCCACGACGACCTCGGGGTTGCCCGCGTAGTCACCGAGCAGCAGCGCATAGCAGGCGAGCAGCACGGCGTACGGCGTCGTGCCCAACTCCCGTGCCGTGCGCTCCACTTGGGTGCGCTGCGGCCGGGAAAGCAGCACGCTCAGCCGGGCGGCGCGGAACTCCGTGTCCTGCGGGCGCCCCGGGACGGGATACAGGGTGGTGGGCGCCACCCCCGTCAGGGTCTTCGCCAGTACGTCGGCCTCACCGGCGGCCACCGCGGCCTCGGCGGCCCTGTGCTGGGCCCGGAGTTCCGCCACGAGCCACCGCTCACGCTCCTCGCGCGACGTGCCCTGCCCGGTCCCCGCGGCCGGCCGGCCGAGAGCCAGCCGGTATCCGTCGCAGATCTCGTCGACCAGGACGCGCACCGACACCCCGTCGCTCACCGTGTGGTGCACGGTCACCAGCAGCGCCGTCGGGCCGCATGCACCGCTTCCGCCGTCCGCCGCGGTCACCAGCCGGAACCGGCACAGCGGCGCGGCGGCGAGATCGAGGGGCAGCCGGACGAACTCCTCCGTCCGGGCGCGCAGGAAGTCCGCCCACTCCTCGGCGGGACCCTCATGCCTCACGACGTCCAGCGGGACGGCCCCGGGCGCGGCGAGCCGTGCCCGGGGCTCCCCTTCGACCATGCGGAACTCGGTGCGCAGCGCGGGCTGGAGCCGCACCAGCCGCTCCAGCGCCGAGCGCATCGGGGCGGTCTCCACCGCACCGTCGAAGACGATGCGGAAGCTGTTGTTGTAGAGGTCCTTGCGGCTCGCGGCCTCCTGGATGAACAGCAGATCGCGCTGCGATGCCGTCACCGGGATCGAATCGTCGTGCTCCACCATGTTCGGCTCCTGCCGGATCGGGACGCGCTTACTGAGGGATGCCGCTGTTCCACCTGCTGAGGAAGTCCGCCAGGTCGCCGACCGTGACGATCTCGGCGAGGGCGTGCGGGTCGATCTCCTGCGTCTCGTCCGTCGCGAAGTCGGCGATGAGGCGTAGCAGGAGGAGTGAATCCACTCCGAGCGCCACCAGTTCGCTGGTCTCGGTCATCGGCTGGTCACCGACCCGCCTGGCGATGCCGGCCAGCACACTCTCTCTGGTCGTCATGGGTCAAACCGCCCTTTCTGGAGGCTCCGGCGTCGGACACCAGCACAGCAGCCGGTCCTAACGATCCGGTCCTCTGCGGCTACCGAAGCTCTGGTCGCAGCCCCCGGGACGCCCCCGAGCTGCCGGGCTAGCGCGTCGATAGGCGGCGGTGAGCGGATTGTCAGGCGGCGATGGTGTGCTGGCTGCGCACCACGTACCAGGCGGCACCTCGGCCAGGGCACGTCACCCAAGGGCGAGTCACCCCAGGGCACGTGCTCGCGCAACCTCGTCGAACCCGGCGCGCCACCGCCGGACCGGCAGATCGGAGAGCGGAATGACCACCCATCCGAATGTGATCCCCGAGCCAGTGGCGGACGGCTTCGGCGCCGGCGGGCTGGTACACGGTCTGCTCGACGCGGCCGCCGCCGACGCCCCCGACCGGCCCGCCGTCCGGGACGCCGCCGGAGCCTGGACGTATGCCCAACTCGCCCGGTCCAGCCATGTGTTCGCCGACTGGCTGGCGGCCCGTGGGGTGCGCCGGGGCGACCGGGTACTGGTGCGGTTGCCGAGCAGCCGGCACCTGGTCGCCATGTTCTTCGGCACCGTGCGGCTCGGCGCGGCCCTGGTGCCCCTGAACCCGGCGATGACCCCCTTCCACCTGCGGTCCGTCGTCGCCGACGCCGAGCCGGCCCTCGTCCTGACCGACACCGAGGGCGTGGCGCGTCTGCGCGCCGTCACCACCGCGCCCGTCCACGACGTGGCGGAGGTACGGCCGGCGCTCGATGCCGGTGCCGGTGCCGAGGGGGCGGGCGACGCGGAGCCGGGCCCGACGGCAGCACCGACCGGCTTGGCATCGCCGGCATCGGCTTCGGTATCGGCATCGGCTTCGGTATCGGCTTCGGCGGGCCGGGCGGTGCCGAGCGACGTGGCGACGCTCATCTACACCTCCGGCAGCACCGCCGCCCCCAAAGCCGTGGTGTGCCCGCACTCCGCCGTGGTGTTCGCCGCCACGGCACTCGTCCGCGCACTCGGCTACCGGGCGGACGACGTCGTCTTCTGCCGCTTCCCGATGTCCTGGGACTACGGCCTGTACAAGGTCCTCATGACCTGCGTCGCCCGCTGCGAGATCGTCCTCGCCGACGGCGAGTCGGACTTCACCCTGCTGCGCAGGATGCGCGAGACGGCGGTGACCGTGGTGCCCGTCGTCCCGTCCCTGGCCACGATGATCATCAGTCTCGCGCGCCGGGACACCGGCCCCCGGCCACCGGTGCGCATGTTCACCAACACCGGTGCCGCGCTGCCCGCTGCCACCGGCACCGCCCTGCGGGAACTGTTCCCCGGCGCGCAGGTGGTGCGCCAGTACGGGCAGACCGAGGCCAAGCGGATCACCGTGATGCCACCGGAGGAGGAACTGTGCCGCCCGGACAGCGTCGGCCGCCCGCTGCCCGGAACCGAGGTGTTCATCCTCGACGAGGCGGGCCGGGTCCTGCCGCCCGGTGAGACGGGGGAGATCGTCGTGACCGGACCGCACGTGATGGACGGCTACTGGCGCAACCCCGAGGCGACCGCCCGCGGCTTCCGGCCCGGCCCGGCCGGCGGTGGCACGCGGCTGCACACCGGCGACTACGGCAGCCTGGACGCGGACGGGTACCTGTACTTCCAGGGCCGCCGCGACGACATGTTCAAACGCAAGGGCTTCCGGATGAGCACCGTCGAGATCGAGAGTGCGGCGCTCGACATCCCCGGCGTACGGGCCGCCGCCGCGCTGCCCCCGGACGACCGGCACGACCTGACGCTGTTCGTGGAGAGCGACCTGAGCCACCGGACGGTCACCAGAGAGCTGATGCAACGCCTGGAGGTCGCCAAGATGCCCGCCGAATGCCGGGTCCTGTCCGAGTTCCCGCTCACTCTCCACGGCAAGAACGCCCGCAGGCAACTCGCCGAACTGATCGACGGGAGCAGGGCATGAGCGTCCCGCCGGGCCACGACGAACTGGCCGAACGCCACGGAACCCCGCTGTACGTCTACGACCTGTCCCGGGTACGCGCCGCGCGCCATGACCTGTTCCGGGCGCTGCCGGAGGGCGTCCACATCTACTACGCCTTCAAGGCCAACCCGCACCCGGACCTGGTACGGGCGCTGCGCGAGGGTCCCGGCCCCGGCTGCCGGGCCGAGATCAGCTCGACCGGCGAACTGGCCACCGCCCTGGACGCCGGCTACCCGGGAGGTGACATCCTCTACACCGGCCCCGGCAAGACCCCCGGTGAACTCCACGAGGCCGTCGCCGGCGGTGTGCGCCTGTTCTCGGCCGAGTCCCTCACCGACCTGGAGCACATCGGCGCCGCGGCGGCGGCACACGGGGTGGTCGCGGACTGCCTGCTGCGGATCAACAGCGCGACGGCCAGCGCCGCCACCGGGGTCCGCATGACCGGCCGGGCCAGCCAGTTCGGCATCGACAGCGAGACACTCCCCGAGGCCGCCGCCGCGCTGAAGGCCGTACCGGGGACCTCGATCGCGGGGCTGCACCTGTTCTCGCAGAGCAACGCACGCGACGAGGAGGCCCTGATCGGAGAGTTCCGGCACACCATCGAGACCGCCGCGCGCATCCAGGACGACCTCGGACTGCGGCTGCGGCTGCTGGACATCGGCGGCGGGTTCTCCGTCCCCTACGGACGTACGGGTGACCGGGCCGCGTACCCGAAGCTGTCCGGGGAGCTGGCGGCCGCCCTCGACCTGCGCTTCCCCGGCTGGCGGGAGGGCCGGCCGCGGATCGCCGTCGAATCCGGGCGCTACCTCGTGGGCGACAGCGGCACCCTGATCACCTCGGTGAGCAACGTCAAGGTCAGCAGGGGCCAGAAGTTCGTCATCCTCGACGGCGGCATCAACGTCTTCGGCGGCATGTCCGGCCTGGGCCGGCTGCTTCCGGTGTCCGTGGAGGTGGAGCCGCACGGACCGACCGAACAGGTCAGCCTGGTGGGGCCGTTGTGCACGCCGGGCGACATCCTGGGGCGGGACGTCACGGTGCCTTCGCCGGCCCCCGGCGACCTCGTCCGCGTACCCAACACCGGCGCCTACGGGCCCACCGCGAGCCTGCTGGGGTTCCTCGGCCGGCCCTCGCCGGTGGAAGTCGTGGTCGACGGCGACGAGGTCGTGTCCGTCTCCCGCATCGAGCGCAGCCGCGCCTACCGGAGCGTGGAGCCGCCGCGGTGACCGGCATGCAGGAGCGCTCCGACGCCCGCCCCCGCCGCTCGTGTCCCACGGTGGTCGTCACCACCGTGGCGTCCGACTCCCACACCTGGAACCTGGTCTTCCTCCAACTGCTCCTGGAGGAACTCGGCCACCACGTCGTCAACCTCGGCCCGTGCGTGCCCGACGACCTGCTGCTGGAGCAGTGCCGGGACATCCGCCCGGCGGCCGTCGTCATCAGCAGCGTCAACGGCCACGGCCACCAGGACGGTCTGCGCGTCATCCGACGGCTGCGGGCGGACGACCTGACGGCCGGCATCCCGATCGCCATCGGCGGAAAGCTGGGCATCGACGGGGGGACGGCCTCGCACGCGGCGGAGCTGCTGGCCGCGGGCTTCGACGCGGTCTTCGAGGACGGCGCCGGCACCCTCGCGGCCTTCCGGCGCTTCGTCGCCGCCCTGGACGCCCCCGCGGACCGGGCCCTCGCCCCCCGGTGGCACACCGAGGACACGATGGGCGTCCCGGTATGACGGCGCACTCCCTGCGCCCGGTGTCCGGCGCCGGCCCCGCCGCGCCGGACACCGGGCGGCCCGTCGGCTTCGGCGCGTTCGTCCGGGCACACGGCGGCAACGGCCGCCTGGTCGTACAGCCGCGCATGGGGTTCGGCGATCCCCGGGCGATGCGCGCCGGGCTGGCCGCGACCCGGGCCGCGCGGGCGCGGACCGTGGGCACCGTGACGCTCGACGCCCACACCCGGGTCGGCCGGCTGGAGGCCGCCGCGAGCGCCCTGCGCGACGGCGTCGCCCTCAACGGCTACCCCATCGTGAACCACCCGGCCCGGGTCACCGAACAGATGCTGTCCGGAATCCGGGACGAACGGTTCCCGGTCCAGGTCAGGCACGGATCCCCTCGTCCGGTGGGTATCTTCCGCACGCTGGCACAGCTGCGGCTGGACGCCAGCGAGGGCGGCCCCGTCTCGTACTGCCTGCCGTACGGCAGGACGCCGCTCGCCGACTCGATCGCCGAGTGGGCGACCGCCTGCGAGCTGTATGCGGCGCTGCGCGAGTCCGGTCTGGAACCGCATCTGGAGACCTTCGGCGGCTGCATGCTCGGCCAGCTCTGCCCGCCGAGCCAGCTGGTGGCGATCAGCGTGCTGGAGGCGCTGTTCTTCGTCCGGCACGGGGTGCGCAGCGTGTCCGTCAGCTATGCACAGCAGACCTCCGCCGCCCAGGACCACGAGGCCGTCGCAGCCCTGCGCCGGCTGTGCGCCGAACTGCTGCCCACCGACGACTGGCATGTCGTCGTCTACGCCTACATGGGCGTCTATCCCCAAACCCCCCACGGTGCGAGGAGTCTGGGCGCGCAGGCCGCCGCGCTGGCGGTGCGGACCGGGGCGGAACGCCTCATCGTCAAGACGACCGCCGAGTCCCTGCGCATCCCGACCGTCGAGGAGAACGTCGAGGCGCTGGAGCACGCGGGCGCCGTGGCCGCGGTCACGCCCGCGCCCTTCGGCCCCTCGGGTGCGGGGGCGGCCGACACCGCCACGTACCGCGAGGCCGCCGCACTGGTCGAAGCGGTCCTCAACCTGCACCCGGACCTCTCCCGGGCACTGCTGCTCGCCTTCCGCAACGGCTACCTGGACATCCCCTACTGCCTGCACCCGGACAACCAGGGCAGAACCCGCAGCTACATCGACACCGACGGCTGGTTGCGCTGGGAGAACACCGGCTCCCTGCCCCTCGGGCCCGCGACGGGACCCCGCCGCTCCCGCCCCCTGACCTCGAGCGGCCTCCTGGCCGACCTGACCTACATCCGCAGGAGATTCGACACCGCCGCTCTCCCGGACGGTGCCACCACCCCGGAGTGAGCGTCTCGAGATGCTCTCCGCGAGCCCCCCGCGCGCCGTCTCCTCGTGCTTGACGCACCTGTGGGCCGTCCGCCACGCTCCGGCGATGTATCCCCTTGCTCCACGGCCGCGGTCCGGGTCGGCGACGGCGCGGTCACTTCTCGGCGACCTGAGCCCGCGCCTCGGGCTGCGCGGCCCGCAGCGGGGCCTCGGTCCTGCGGCGCATCATCGTCACGTGCTGTACGGCGAGTGTGACGCCCATGCCGCGCCAGAGCGCGTTGGCGCGGAAGGGTTCCTGGAACGCGACCGCTCCGATCGCTCCGAACATCAGCCGGACGGCCACCGTCCCGAGGGAAGGCCCCGACACCGCCGAAAGACACGCACGCGCCGGGCAGGGCCCATCCCCTCAGCACTCGATGATGTTCACCGCCAGCCCGCCCCGGGCCGTCTCCTTGTACTTGACGCTCATGTCGGCGCCGGTGTCCTTCATGGTCTTGATGACCTTGTCCAGGGAGACCTTGTGGGAGCCGTCGCCGCGCATGGCCATGCGGGCCGCGGTGACCGCCTTGACCGCGGCCATGCCGTTGCGTTCGATGCAGGGGATCTGGACCAGGCCGCCGACCGGGTCGCAGGTGAGGCCGAGGTTGTGCTCCATGCCGATCTCGGCCGCGTTCTCGACCTGCTCCGGGGAGCCGCCCAGGACCTCGGCGAGTGCGCCCGCCGCCATCGAGCAGGCCGAGCCGACCTCGCCCTGGCAGCCGACCTCGGCGCCGGAGATGGACGCGTTCTCCTTGAAGAGCATGCCGATCGCGCCGGCGGCGAGCAGGAAGCGGACGACCCCGTCCTCGTCGGCGCCCGGGACGAAGTTGATGTAGTAGTGCAGGACGGCGGGGATGATGCCGGCCGCGCCGTTCGTGGGCGCGGTCACCACCCGGCCGCCGGCCGCGTTCTCCTCGTTCACGGCCATCGCGTAGAGCGTGATCCACTCCATCGCGTGCGCCAACGGGTCGCCCTCGGCGCGCAGTTGGCGGGCGGTCACGGCGGCCCGGCGCTTCACCCGGAGCCCGCCCGGCAGGATGCCCTCACGGGACATGCCGCGGGACACGCACGCCTGCATCACCCGCCAGATGTCCAGCAGCCCCTCGCGGATCTCGTCCTCGGTGCGCCAGGCCCGCTCGTTCTCCAGCATCAGCGCGGAGATCGACAGACCCGTCTCCTGCGTCAGGCGCAGCAGCTCGTCGCCGGTGCGGAAGGGGTACTTCAGGACGGTGTCGTCCAGCTTGATGCGGTCCGCGCCGACCGCCTCCTCGTCGACGACGAACCCGCCGCCGACCGAGTAGTACGTCTTGGCGAGGAGCTCGGCCCCGGACGCGTCGTAGGCCCAGAGGGTCATGCCGTTCGCGTGGTAGGGGAGGGTCTTGCGGCGGTGCAGCTTCAGGTCGTCGTCGAAGGAGAACGGGATCTCGTGCTCGCCGAGGAGAGTCAGGCGGCGCGTGGCCCTGATCGTCTCGATGCGGTCGTCAGCGGTCTCCACGTCCACCGTGCGCGGCGAGGCGCCCTCCAGGCCGAGCAGCACCGCCTTCGGGGTGCCGTGGCCGTGGCCGGTCGCACCGAGGGAGCCGTACAGCTCGGCGCGTATGGAGGCGACGGAGGGCAGCAGGTCCTCGTTGCGCAGGCGGCGGGCGAACATCCGGGCCGCGCGCATCGGGCCGACGGTGTGGGAGCTCGACGGGCCGATGCCGATCGAGAACAGGTCGAAGACCGAGATGGCCACGGGAACTCCTCCAAAGAGGGTGGGGGCACACGTCGTCGGGTGCCCCCACCAGGGAACTACTTGTTCAGGCCGGGGTACAGCGGGTGCTTGTCGGTCAGGGCCTGGACCCGGGCCTTCAGGGCCGCCGCGTCGTAGGACGGCTTCAGCGTCTCGGCGATCACGTCCGCGACCTCGGCGAAGTCCTCGGCCGTGAAACCGCGGGTGGCCAGCGCCGGGGTGCCGATCCGCAGACCCGAGGTGACCATCGGCGGCCGCGGGTCGTTCGGGACGGCGTTGCGGTTGACCGTGATGCCGACCTCGTGGAGACGGTCCTCGGCCTGCTGCCCGTCCAGCTCGGACTCGCGCAGGTCCACGAGGATCAGGTGGACGTCCGTACCGCCGGACAGGACGTTCACACCGGCCTCGCGGGCGTCGGCGGCGGTGAGCCGCTCCGCCAGGATGCGCGCACCTTCCACCGTACGACGCTGGCGCTCCTTGAAGTCCGCCGAGGCGGCGACCTTGAAGGAGACCGCCTTCGCCGCGATCACGTGCTCCAGGGGACCGCCCTGGAAGCCCGGGAACACGGACGAGTTCAGCTTCTTCGCGAAGTCCTTGCGGGCCAGGATGATGCCGCCGCGCGGACCGCCGAGGGTCTTGTGGGTGGTGGAGGTGACCACGTCGGCGTACGGCACCGGGTTCTCGTGCAGACCGGCGGCCACCAGGCCGGCGAAGTGGGCCATGTCGACCCACAGGTACGCCTCGACCTCGTCGGCGATCCGGCGGAACTCCGCGAAGTCCAGCTGGCGCGGGTACGCCGACCAGCCCGCGATGATCACCTTCGGCCGGTGCTCCTTGGCGAGCCGCTCCACCTCGGCCATGTCGACCAGGCCGGAGCCGTCCACGTGGTAGGCGACCACGTTGAACTGCTTGCCGGAGAAGTTCAGCCGCATGCCGTGGGTGAGGTGGCCGCCGTGGGCGAGGTCCAGGCCCAGGATGGTGTCGCCGGGCTGGGCCAGCGCGAACAGGGCCGCCTGGTTGGCGGAGGCACCGGAGTGCGGCTGCACGTTGGCGTACTCGGCGCCGAACAGCTCCTTCACCCGGTCGATGGCGATCTGCTCGGTGACGTCGACGTGCTCGCAGCCGCCGTAGTAGCGGCGGCCCGGGTAGCCCTCGGCGTACTTGTTGGTGAGGACCGAGCCCTGCGCCTCCATGACCGCCAGCGGAGCGAAGTTCTCCGAGGCGATCATCTCCAGGGTGGACTGCTGGCGCACCAGCTCGGCGTCGACCGCGGCGGCTACCTCGGGGTCGAGCTCGTGCAGGGGTGTGTTCAGAAGCGACAACTCAGACATCCGTTCTACGACTCCTCAGCCGGCGGTGAAGGCGGTGTACTCGTCGGCGGAGAGCAGGTCGCCCGGCTCCTCCGTGACGCGCACCTTGAACAGCCAGCCGCCCTCGAAGGGGGCCGAGTTCACCAGGGACGGGTCCTCGACGACGTCCTCGTTGACCGCGGTGATCTCACCGTCGACCGGCGCGTACAGGTCGGACACCGACTTGGTCGACTCCAGCTCGCCGCAGGACTCGCCCGCGGTCACCGTGTCGCCGACCGCCGGGAGCTGGACGAAGACGACGTCACCGAGCGCGTTGGCCGCGTGCTCCGTGATGCCGACCGTCGCCACGCCGTCCTCGGCGGCCGTCAGCCACTCGTGCTCCTTGCTGTAACGCAGCTGCTGGGGGTTGCTCATGGCCTGAATTCTCCTGTACGCGAGGAAGTGCTGGTGAAGGGGGGAAGGCTGGAGGCGTGCGTGACCTGCGGCGATGTGCGCGGGGTCACGCCGGTGGCTACTTCTGGCGCTTGTAGAACGGCAGCGCCACGACCTCGTACGGCTCGTGGTTGCCCCGGATGTCCACGCCGACACCCGCGGTGCCCGGCGCCGAGTGTGCCGCGTCGACGTACGCCATGGCGATCGGCCGGCCCAGGGTGGGGGAGGGGGCGCCGGAGGTGACCTCGCCGATCACCTCGCCGGCGGCGACGACCGGGTAGCCGGCGCGCGGCACCCGGCGGCCCTCGGCGACCAGGCCGACCAGGACGCGCGGCGGGTTCTGCTCCGCACGGGCGGCGGCCTCGGAAAGCGCCTCGCGCCCCACGAAGTCGCCCTCCTTCTCGAACTTCACCACCCGGCCGAGCCCGGCGTCGAAGGGGGTCAGCTCCGTGCTCAGCTCGTGCCCGTACAGCGGCATGCCCGCCTCCAGGCGCAGGGTGTCCCGGCAGGACAGCCCGCAGGGCACCAGGCCCACCGGCGAACCCGCCTCGGTCAGCGCCTGCCACAGCCGCACGGCGTGCTCCGGCTTCACGAACAGCTCGAAGCCGTCCTCGCCGGTGTAGCCGGTGCGCGCGATCAGCGCCGGGACGCCGGCGACGGTGCCGGGCAGCCCGGCGTAGTACTTCAGGCCGTCCAGGTCGGCGTCGGTGAGCGCCTTGAGGATGCCGGGCGACTCGGGGCCCTGGACGGCGATCAGGGCGTACGCGTCCCGGTCGTCCCGCACCTCGGCGTCGAAGCCGGCGGACCGGTCCCGCAGGGCGTCGAGGACGACCTGGGCGTTGGAGGCGTTGGCGACGACCAGGTACTCGGTGTCGGCGAGCCGGTAGACGATCAGGTCGTCGAGGATGCCGCCGTCGGTCCGGCAGATCATGGTGTAGCGGGCGCGGCCCACGCCGACGGAGGCGATGTTGCCGACCAGGGCGTGGTTCAGCAGCTCGGCCGCCCGCGGTCCGGTCACGGTGATCTCGCCCATGTGGGAGAGGTCGAAGAGCCCGGCCCGGGTCCGCACCGCGACGTGCTCGTCGCGCTCGGAGCCGTAGCGCAGGGGCATGTCCCAGCCGGCGAAGTCGGTCATGGTCGCGCCGAGCGAGCGGTGCAGGGCATCGAGCGCGGTGCGGCGCGGGGCGGCGGAATCGGTACTGCTCATCGGTCGGTCGTCTCCCAAAGGTCCCAAGGGCATGACAGGCATGACAGGCGAGGTCTGTCCTCCCCATCTGTCATCGGAACCTGAGAGGTTCGCCCCGACCACGGATGTGGTCACGGCTTGCACCTTGGGTGGAGCCACTGACACAGCGGCCCGCTTTTCAGATGTGCCTCGCCCGCGCGGTAACGGGGGCCTGAGAGATTCAAGGGAGGGACTTGCTCCTTCGGCGCCCCAGCGAAGACGGCTGGGGACTCTCCCGCGCGGATTCAAGCGGCCGGTATGCAGTTGGCGCGCACATCATTGCACGCCGCCCCGGGAGACGGCAGGGCGGACAGGCCGCCGCCCTCTGTGACGAGGCTGTGGCCGGATGCGGACGGAACCGCGAGACGCCGTGCATTACCTTCTCTTTACATTAAGCGGGGAGAACCTTTCCTGAACCCCCAGGGAGGACGGTCACGGTGACAAGGACCACGGCATACGCGACGACGACGGGCATCGCCCTGCCCCAGCAGCCGACGGCCCCGGCCCGCGAGCGCTGCGGCGAGGGTCCCGCACCGGTCGTCCGCGATCTGCGCGACCGTGCCGGGCACAGCCCGCACGGCCTGCTCTTCGGCCCCCGTGACCTGGTCGTGGTCACCGGGCTGCCAGGCAGCGGCAAGTCCACCCTGATGCACCGCACCGTCCAGGGCATCCGCATCGACTCCCAGGACACCCGCGACCGCTGGGACGCCCGCCTGGCCCGCCTCCTGCCGTACGCCGTCTACCGCCCGCTGGTCCGCCTCGCCCACTACGCGGGGCTGCGCCGGGCCCTGGGCACCGGCGAGGGCGTGGTCGTGCACGACTGCGGCACCCAGGCCTGGGTACGCGACTGGCTGGCCCGGGCGGCCCGCCGCCGCGGCGGCACCCTGCACCTGCTCCTCCTGGACGTCACCGCCGGCACGGCACTGGACGGCCAGCGCGAGCGCGGCCGGGGCGTCTCCCGGTGCGCCTTCCTGCGCCACCGCGCGGCGGCGGGCCGGCTGCTGCGCGCGGTCGAGAAGGGGAAACTGCCCGAGGGCATCGGCTCGGCGGTGCTCCTCGACCGGGACGCGGCGGACGTACTGCGCCGGATCGGCTTCGCGGGCTGAATCGGCTGATGGCTTTGTCGGTGTCACCCGCTAGCCTTTCCAGCCTCAGCAGTGGTTTCCAGCAGGCGGTAGGCAGATGGACTTCCCGGCGGACATTCCCGCGGACTTCCCGGCACAGGCGCACCCCCACCCGCACGGCGGGTGGCCGGGCAACGAACTGGAGGAGGTCCTGTCGGCCTCCCTCGGCGTACCCGCGGCGGCGGGCCGGCTCATCGAGGTACTGGCCCGGAGCTTCCTGTGGATCCCGCTGCCGGAGGGCGGCGGCCCGCACAGCGGCCCGCTGGACCTGCCCACCACGGAGATCGAGGGCCAGGTGTACGTACCGGTCTTCAGCTCGGAGGAGCAGTTCCGTCAGGTGGCCGGCTCCCACCTGTCGTACACGATCGCCCCGGCGGTCGAGTTCGCCCGCGGCCTGCCCCCGCAGGTCGGCATCGCCGTCAACCCCGGCGGAGTGGTCGGCGTCCCGCTGCCGCCGGACGGGGTCGCCCAGCTCTGCCGGGCCCTCCGCACCGAACTGGACGGCCCCGCCTCCGGCGGCCGGGTCCGCCTCTTCGAACCGGACTGGCAGGACGACCCGATGGACTTCCTGGCCGCGGCGTCCGCCGAGTTCGCCCAGACGGGCGTGGTCGCCACGGCCCGCCGCTGCCTGGCCGCGGTCGAGACGGCCGACCCGGTGATGTTCGTGGGCGTCGAACTCTCCCAGTGGGAGGGCGACTTGCGGGCCGCGCCGCTGGAGGCACTGGGCAGGGCGCTGGGCAGGGCGCCGGTGCGGTGGCCGGTCAACCTCGTCCTGCTCGACGTGGCGGACGACCCGGTGGGCCACTGGATGCGCGACAACGTCCGCCCCTTCTATCAGTACGGCCACTGAAGTCACCTTCCTGCGCAGCCGACCCGGGGGCAGCCGACCCGGGGGCGCGGGGAACTGCGCGACCAGCCACCGACGACCCGCACCCGCCGACGGACAACCGGCGCCACCCCCCTTGGCGCTTAAGCTGTCTCCAAACGCGGGGCACCAGATGAAGGGGCGGTAACACGTGAGCGCCAGCGGCACCGCGGCGACCGGACAGGTCGAGCACATGCTGCGCCAGGTAACCCCCGGGCGCTACGACGCCTACGAGGCACTCCTCCGCGCCCTCGCCACGCCCGCCTCCGGCCAGATCTGGATGCTGCTCTGGCACGGCCAGGCCGGCTCCCCCGACGCCCAGTACGGGAACATGGAGGTCGACGGCCACGGTTACGCCCCTTGCGTGACCTCGGCCCAGGAACTCTCCGCGAGCGGCTGGAACCGCTCGTACGAAGTGGTCGACGGCGTCGACGTGGCCCGCACGCTCTACCCCGACCACTTCGGCCTCTGGCTCAACCCGCACGCCCCGGGCGGCGGCGTCGGCATCCCCTGGCTGGACCTGCGCCGCATCGCCACCGGCCTGGACCGCCAGCCGGCCGGCCCGCTGCGGCTCACCGAACCGGCCATCGAGGTCCCGCAGTTCTACGCGCTGCTCACGCAGAACGCCCACCGCACCTCCGCGGTCCGCTCCCTGCGCCGCGCCTGGGTGCAGCCGGCGCTCGGGGCGCCGTATCTCGCGATCGGCCTGGACGTGTACGACACGTCGCCGCCGGCCGTGGACTCGGTGCGGGCGATGATGCAGCAGTCGATCGGGGCGGTGCCGGACGGGCTGCCGGTGTCGACGGTGGCGATGACCGACGAGTACGACCCGGTCGTGATGTGGATGCGGGCGACGGCACGGCCGTTCTACGACCGCGAGGCACACGCGGCACTGCCGCCGGCGCCGGCCGGGGGATACGGATATCCGCCGCCCCGGTACTGACCTGTCGCTCGCGAACACCCTCACATGACGCTCACATTCCACTTCCGCTAGACTCGCGCCGCCCCGGGATTGCGTCGAATGTCCGTTCCTGTGGGCAGGGAGGAGAGTGGCCTCCCATGGTGAATCGGAGACCACTCTCCGTCATGTGACGTGCACCACTCTCACCCGGAGTCGTCGATCGGTCACCCTGACCGCTCTTCGCGCGTAGATGAAGGCGAAATAGGCAAGTTGCGCCCTTCTTGGGGTGATTGATGCCGTCCGGCTCCTGTTACCCATCGTTCGGATAACGGAATCCCTCGGACTGCATCACGGTTGCGCATACTTTCTCCGTCAGATCTGGCGGGTGATCGCGGCGAAGCTGAAGACTCGCCAGTCAGACACGAGGTTTAAACCCCGTGAGCGTGCAAGTCGACAAAGCCGCAATCCGCGGCTGGCGTAGGCCGGTTACCGCCGGCGAGAGGGGTCGGGTCACAGTGACCGCACCGATCGAGACCACCGGAGCGGCATCCGAGGCGCAGCCGGAGGCTGTGCTGGAAGGTGTCGGCAAGGGTCAGATCGAGGGCCGTTCCCTCGGGCAGATCGCCTGGACCCGGTTCAAGAAGGACAGAGTCGCCGTGGCCGGCGGCATCGTTGTCGTTCTGCTGATTCTTCTCGCGGTTCTCGCCCGGCCCATCCAGGCCCTGTTCGGCCTCGACCCCAACGCCTTCCACCAGAACCTGATCGACGCCAACACCTCGCTGCCGAACGGCGGCTGGGGCGGCATGAGCCTCGACCACCCGCTGGGCGTCGACCCGAAGTTCGGCCGTGACATCGCCACCCGCATCCTCGAAGGATCCTGGGTGTCGCTGGTGGTGGCCTTCGGCTCGACCATCCTGTCCAACGTGATCGGCGCGATCATGGGCGTCGTCGCCGGTTACTACGGCGGTCGCGTGGACTCGGTCATCAGCCGGCTGATGGACACCTTCCTGGCCTTCCCCCTCCTGCTGTTCGCCATCGCCATCTCCGCCACCCTCCAGGGCGGCGCGTTCGGCCTGAACGGACTGCCGCTGCACCTGAGCGTGCTCATCTTCGTGATCGGCTTCTTCAACTGGCCCTACCTGGGCCGGATCGTGCGTGGCCAGACCCTGGCCCTGCGGGAGCGCGAGTTCGTCGACGCCTCCCGCGGCATGGGTGCCAAGGGCCCGTACATCCTGTTCCGCGAGCTGATGCCCAACCTGGTCGGCCCGATCATCGTCTACTCGACGCTGCTGATCCCGACCAACATCCTCTTCGAGGCGTCCCTCAGCTTCCTCGGCGTCGGCATCCAGCCCCCGCAGGCGTCCTGGGGCGGCATGCTCCGCGACGCGGTGACGTTCTACCAGGTCGATCCCGAGTACATGATCGTGCCCGGCCTTGCCATCTTCGTGACCGTGCTGGCGTTCAACCTGCTCGGTGACGGTCTCCGCGATGCTCTCGACCCGCGCAGCCGCTGACGCCTGCTGTCACCGAGAGCCCAACAGATTTCCGACAATGGAGGGGAACCCGCCCATCATGCGAAGGTCAGCGCTGGCCGCGATCGCGGCCATCGGCTCCGCCACCCTGCTGGTTGCAGGGTGCAGCAAGGCCGATGACAACAAGGACGGCAACGGCGGCAGTTCCGCCGCGGCCAACGCGGCTACCAAGGGTGTCGTCAACGCGTCCGACAAGAAGGGCGGGACGGTCACCTACGAGCTGTCCGACGTCCCGGACTCGTTCGACCCCGGTAACACGTACTACGCGTACATGTACAACTTCAGCCGGCTGTACGCCCGCCCGCTGATGACGTTCGAGCCCGGCCCCGGTTCCAAGGGCAACACCCTGGTCCCGGACCTCGCCGCGAGCAAGGGCGTCTCCAG
Organism: Streptomyces sp. NPDC054770; assembly: GCF_053611985.1. Classification (NCBI taxonomy): domain Bacteria; kingdom Bacillati; phylum Actinomycetota; class Actinomycetes; order Kitasatosporales; family Streptomycetaceae; genus Streptomyces; species Streptomyces sp. NPDC054770. The sequence continues at coordinate 12,750 of NZ_JBSHBL010000043.1, read as the reverse complement.
CGACGGCGGCAAGACCTGGACGTACAAGCTGCGTTCGGGCCTGAAGTACCAGGACGGCACGGCGATCACGTCCAAGGACGTCAAGTACGCCGTCGAGCGCTCCAACTTCGCGCGTGACGTGCTCTCCCTCGGCCCGAACTACTTCCAGCAGTTCCTGGTCGGCGGCGACAAGTACAAGGGCCCCTACAAGGACAAGAGCGCCAAGGGCCTCGCGTCCATCGAGACCCCGGACGACACCACGATCGTCTTCCACCTGAAGCAGGCCTTCCAGGAGTTCGACTACCTGGTCTCGGCCCCGCAGACGGCCCCGGTCCCGCAGGCCAAGGACAACGGCGTCGACTACGTCAAGAACATCGTGTCCTCGGGCTCGTACCAGTTCCAGAGCTACCAGGACGGCAAGCAGGCCGTGCTGGTCCGCAACAAGAACTGGGACCCGAAGACCGACCCGCTGCGCAAGCAGCTGCCGGACAAGATCGTCGTCAACCTGAAGGTCAACGCCGAGACGATCGACAAGGACGTCCTGGCCGGCGACGCGATCGACCTCGGCGGCACGGGTGTCCAGGCCGCCACGCAGGCCCAGGTGCTCACCGACTCCGCCAAGAAGGCCAACACGGACAACACCTACGGTGGCCGTCTGGTCTACATGGCGATCAACACCAAGCTGAAGCCGTTCGACAACGTCGCCTGCCGCAAGGCCGTCGAGTACGCGATCGACAAGGTCTCGGTGCAGACCGCCGAGGGCGGCCCGATCCGCGGTGACGTCGCCACCACGGTGCTGCCGCCGGACATCCCGGGCTACTCGAAGTCGGACGTCTACGCCACCACGGGCAACAAGGGTGACGTGGCCAAGGCCAAGGAGCAGCTGAAGGCCTGCGGCAAGACGACGATCAACACCAACATCACGGCCCGCTCGGACCGTCAGCAGGAGATCGACGCCGCCACGGCGATCATCAACTCGCTGAAGAAGGTCGGCATCAACGCCACCCTCAAGCAGTACCCGTCGGGCAAGTACTTCACCGACTACGCCGGTGTCCCGAACTTCGACAACAAGCAGAACGTCGGCCTGATGATGATGCAGTGGGGTGCCGACTGGCCGTCCGGCTACGGCTTCCTGCAGCAGATCCTGAACGGCCAGGCGATCAGCCAGTCCGGTAACACCAACCTGTCGCAGTACGACAACAAGACGGTCAACACCCTGCTGGCCAAGGCGATCGGTACGCAGGACGACACCGAGCGCAACACCATCTACACGCAGATCGACAAGCAGACCATGGACGACGCCGCCCTCGTGCCGTTGACCTACTTCAAGGTCCTGCTGGCCCGCCCGACCACCTTCACCAACCTGGTCTCCACGGCGGCCTTCAGCGGCCAGTACGACTACCTCAACATCGGCGTCGCGTCGAAGTAGCAGCCCCGGAAGGCAGGTGAAGGCATTGGTGCCCGCGGGCCGCGAGGCCCGCGGGCACCAGCGCCGATCCCCGTGATCTCGTACATCCTCCGTCGGACGCTCGCAGCGGTGATCCTGCTGCTGGTCGTCTCCGCGGTCACCTTCGCGATCTTCTTCGTGCTCCCACGTCTGGCCGGGCAGACCACCGACCAGCTGGCCCAGCAGTACATCGGCAAGAGCCCGTCGAAGGCTGACATCGCCGCGGTCAAGCACAATCTCGGTCTGGACCAGCCCCTCTTCGTCCAGTACTGGCACTTCATCAAGGGGATCGTCTCCGGCGCCACCTACGACCTGGGCCCCACCACGGTGCACTGCGACGCACCGTGCTTCGGCTACTCCTTCAAGACCCACCAGGCGGTCTGGCCGCAGCTCACCTCCCGGATGCCGGTGACCCTGTCACTGGCCGCCGGAGCCGCTGTGCTCTGGCTGGTCTCGGGCGTGGCGATCGGCGTGGTCTCCGCGCTGAAGCCCCGCTCCTTCTTCGACCGCACCTTCATGGGTGTGGCCCTCGCCGGCGTCTCGCTGCCCATGTTCTTCACGGGCAACCTGGCGATCCTGCTCTTCACCTACCAGTGGCCGATCTTCGGCCGCACCTATGTCCCGTTGACCGAGAACCCGGCACAGTGGGCCAACACCCTCATTCCCGCCTGGTGCTCGCTCGCTCTCCTGTATTCGGCCATCTACGCGCGGCTCACCCGCTCGGGCATGCTGGAGACGATGAACGAGGACTACATCCGCACGGCCCGCGCCAAGGGCCTGCGCGAGCGCAAGGTCGTCGTCCGGCACGGACTGCGCGCCGCGCTCACCCCGATCATCACCGTCTTCGGCATGGACCTCGGTCTGCTGCTCGGCGGCGCGGTGATCACCGAGACCGTGTTCTCGCTGCACGGTGTCGGCCAGTACGCGGTGCAGGCCATCGACGACAACGACCTGCCCCCGATCCTCGGCGTGACCCTGCTCGCCGCCTTCTTCGTCGTGATCGCAAATCTCCTGGTGGACCTGCTCTACGCGGCCGCCGACCCGCGGGTGAGGCTCTCGTGACCGAACTCTCCAAGACCGGCGCGGCCGTGGGCGAGCCCACGCCGTCCAGCCCGTCCGACGCCTTCCTCGAAGTCCGCGACCTCAAGGTGCACTTCCCGACCGACGACGGCATCGTCAAGTCGGTCGACGGCCTCAGCTTCTCGCTGGAGAAGGGCAAGACCCTCTCCATCGTCGGCGAGTCCGGCTCCGGCAAGTCGGTCACCTCGCTGGCCATCATGGGCCTGCACCGGCTCGGCGCCCGCGGCAAGAACGTGCAGATGTCCGGCGAGATCTGGCTCGGTGGCAAGGAGCTGGTGAGCGCCTCGCCGGACGAGGTGCGCCGGCTGCGCGGCCACGAGATGGCGATGATCTTCCAGGACCCGCTGTCCGCGATGCACCCGTACTACAAGATCGGCGACCAGATCGTCGAGGCGTACCGGGTCCACCACGACGTCAGCAAGAAGGCCGCCCGCACCCGCGCCATCGAGATGCTCGACCGGGTCGGCATCCCCGAGCCGGCCAAGCGCGTCGACGGCTACCCGCACGAGTTCTCCGGCGGTATGCGCCAGCGCGCCATGATCGCCATGGCCCTGGTCAACAACCCCGAGCTGCTCATCGCGGACGAGCCGACCACCGCCCTCGACGTCACCGTGCAGGCGCAGATCCTCGACCTGATCCGCGACCTCCAGAAGGAGTTCGGCTCCGCGGTCATCCTCATCACCCACGACCTGGGTGTGGTGGCCGAGATCGCCGACGACGTCCTGGTGATGTACGGCGGCCGGTGCGTGGAGCGCGGTCCCGTCGACGAGATCTTCGAGAAGCCGCAGCACCCCTACACCTGGGGTCTGCTGGGCTCGATGCCGCGCATCGACCGGGAGACCTCCGACCGGCTCATCCCGGTCAAGGGCCAGCCGCCGAGCCTCATCAACGTCCCCTCGGGCTGCGCCTTCCACCCGCGCTGCCCGTACGCGGACCTCCCCAAGGGGAACGTCACCCGCACGGTCCGCCCCGAACTGCAGCAGGTCGACGGCGGCCACTGGTCCGCCTGCCACCTCTCGGCGGAGGACCGCACGCGGATCTGGACCGAAGAGATTGCGCCGAAGCTGTGAGCGACACGAACAAAGCCGATGACGCCGTCATCCCGCAGCAGGCGTCGGCTCCCGAGAAGACGTCCGGGGACCGGGAGGTGCTGCTGAAGGTCGAGGGCCTGGAGAAGCACTTCCCGATCAAGAAGGGCATCCTGCAGCGCCAGGTCGGCGCGGTGAAGGCCGTCGACGGCATCGACTTCGAGGTGCGCAAGGGCGAGACCCTGGGCGTCGTCGGCGAGTCGGGCTGCGGCAAGTCGACCATGGGCCGGGTCATCACCCGGCTCCAGGACCCGACCGGCGGCAAGGTCACCTTCGAAGGCCAGGACATCACGCACCTGTCCACCGCGAAGATGCGCCCGCTGCGCCGCGACATCCAGATGATCTTCCAGGACCCGTACGGCTCCCTGAACCCCCGGCACACCATCGGCTCCATCGTCTCCGCGCCGTTCCGGCTGCAGGGCGTCGAGCCCGAGGGCGGGGTCAAGAAGGAGGTCCAGCGCCTCCTGGAGCTGGTGGGTCTGAGCCCCGAGCACTACAACCGCTACCCGCACGAGTTCTCCGGCGGTCAGCGCCAGCGCATCGGCATCGCCCGCGCGCTCGCCCTGAAGCCGAAGCTGGTGGTGGCCGACGAGCCGGTCTCCGCGCTGGACGTGTCGATCCAGGCCCAGGTCGTCAACCTCATGGACGACCTCCAGGAGGAACTGGGCCTGACCTACGTCATCATCGCCCACGACCTCTCCGTCGTCCGGCACGTCTCGGACCGGGTCGCGGTGATGTACCTCGGCAAGATCGTCGAACTCGCCGACAGCACCAAGCTGTACGAGTCGCCGATGCACCCGTACACCAAGGCGCTGATGTCGGCGGTGCCGGTCCCGGACCCGAAGCGCCGGGGCCAGAAGAGCGAGCGCATCCTGCTCCGCGGTGACGTGCCGTCGCCGATCGCCCCGCCGTCCGGCTGCCGCTTCCACACCCGGTGCTGGAAGGCGACGGAGATCTGCAGGACGACGGAACCGCCGCTCCTCGAACTCCGCCCGGGCCAGCGGGTGGCGTGCCACCACCCGGAGAACTTCGCCGACCAGGCTCCCCAGGACACGGTCCTGCTGAGCGCGGCGAAGGAGGCGTCGGAGCTGGTGGGCGAGGCGGTCCTGGAGGAATCGGCCGAGCCGGCGAAGCCGGTGGCCGAAGCCACGGAAGCGGAGCCGGAGGCCGCGGCTGAGGCTGCGGTTGAGCCCGCGGAACCCGAGGCGTCGGCCGAGCCGGAGCCGGAGGCCCCGGCGGAGGAGCCGGACGCCCCGGCCAAGGAGCCGGAGGCCGCTGCCGAATCCCCGGCGGAGCCGTCGGCCGACTCCACAGCCGAGGCACAGAAGTCACAGGAGCCAACCGACAAGTAGCCCATGACACGACTTTGCAAAGTCATGTACATGCCTTAACGGGAGAGCGCAGAGTCGACCGTGTCCGTCCACTGACCGGCACGCTCGAAAGGGACGACCCATGCGCCTCTCCCGTTCGGCACGTCTGGCGGCTGTCGCTACCGCGGCAGCCGCCTCCTTCGTCATCGCGGCCGCCCCCGCCCCCACCCCGGGCGCCGACGGCATCGGCGACCCCTATTTCCCGCAACTGGGCAACGGCGGTTTCGACGCCCGCCACTACGACCTCGACGTGGCCTACGCCCCGGACACCGGCCGCCTGGACGGCCGTACCACCCTCACCGCCCGCGCCACCCAGAACCTCTCCGCCTTCGATCTCGACCTCCAGAAGCTGGAGGTCACGAAGGTCGAAGTGAACGGCAGACGCGCCCGGTTCACGCGCACCGGCGACGAGATCACCGTCACCCCGCGGGACGCGCTCCGCAAGGGCCGTGACTTCACCGTCTCCGTCACCTACGGCGGGATACCCGAGCCCCTCAACGGCCCCATCGTCTTCGGCTCGGACTACGGCTGGATGAAGACCACCGACGGCGTCTTCGTCGCCTGCGAGCCCAACGCCGCCTCCACCTGGTTCCCGTCCAGCGACCACCCCTCCGACAAGGCCACCTACGACATCCGTATCAAGGCTCCCGAGGGCCTGACCGGCGTCTCCAACGGCCGGCTGGTCTCGACGCGCTCCAAGGGCGGCTCGACGTACACGCACTGGCGCGAGTCGAAGCCGATGGCGACCTACCTCGCCACCGCCACCATCGGGAAGTTCGACGTACGGACCGGGAAGACCCCCTCCGGCATCCCCATCTACGTCGCCATCGACCCGGTTCTCGCCAACAGCAACAGCGTCGACGTGTACGCCGTCACCGCCGCTGCCACCGACTACTGGTCGCAGCTCTTCGGGCCGTACCCCTTCGAGGAGACCGGGGCGATCGTCGACGACATGCCCGAGGCGGGGTTCTCGCTGGAGGTGCAGAGCAAGCCGGCCTACTCCGCGGTGCGCAGCGAGACCACGATCGTGCACGAGCTGGCCCACCAGTGGTTCGGCGACTCGGTGAGCGTGGCGCAGTGGAAGGACATCTGGCTCAACGAGGGCTTCGCCACCTACGCCCAGTGGCTGTGGGCGGAGCACCAGGGCACCAGGTCCGCCCATGACTCCTTCCTCGCCGCCTACAACTCCCGCCCCGCCGACAACGCCTTCTGGCAGACCGAGGTGGCCGACCCGCAGCGCGACACCATGTTCGCCTCGGCCGTCTACCAGCGCGGCGCGATGACCCTCCAGATGCTGCGCGAACGCATCGGCGACACCGCGTTCTTCAAGCTGCTCCCGGCCTGGACGAAGCTGCACCGCTACGGCAACGCCGACACCGCCGACTTCATCCGCCTCGCGGAGAAGGTCAGCGGGCAGCAGCTGGACGACCTGTTCCAGACCTGGCTGTTCACCACAGGGAAACCCGCCGTGTGAGCCCGGCTCCGCGGTGACACCGGCGGGCCGGGTGCTGTGCGGCGCCCCACGCCCGCCGGTGGGTCCGCGGAGCCGCGTGATCCGTATGTGGCGGTCCTCGGGTCGGAGGTGAAAGCAGGGGGCGATGGGGAGAGTCTTCGGGTTGAGTGGCTGAGATCGATTCCGGACTCTCCGAGGAAGCGGACCGATGCCGAGTCTTGCGCGCATGCCCCTGGAAGGCGGGGGGCGATTCTGCTGGAAGAGGTCGAAGACGCACCGGAGTCCGACGGACCGGTGAAGGCGGGCCGGGTCGGTGACGCGATACGTGAACTGCCCCGGACGCTGCAGGAGTCACTGGTTCCGGTGCGGGAGACGGCACGGGCCGTACTGGACCAACTGCGACAGGCCGGGCCGCAGGAGGTGGAGGTGGAGTTCGGTGTGAACCTCTCCGCCAAGGCCGGGGCGATCATCACCGCCGGCGAGACGGCCGTCCATCTGAAGGTCCGCGTCGTGTGGGGGAGCGGTGACGCAGGGCGGGACGCTCCATGAACGACGCGGGGCCGGCAGCGGACGACGAGAGCAGCCTGGCCGGCTCGGGCGGGTCGTCGGTGCCCGTGTCCGTCTTCCAGGTGCTCGCCGCGGACGGCGGTACAGCCGGGGCCGGGTTCCTGACCGGAGCGGAAACCGGCTTCCGCTCTGGCCGACACCCCGGAGTCCTGGTCGGCACTGCTGGCCCTCCGCTACCAGCCCGAGGACGACGTCCTCAAGCTGCCCGCGTTCGCGGTGACGGAGTCCGACCTCGACGCCACCGGGCAGACCCTGGCGGCCGCCGCCGGCACGCGGGTGGAGTTCTGGAACGTCAGGACGCGCAGCAGGACCGGCTCCTACACGGCCCCGGCGCGGGTCCACCAGGTGGCCCTCTCCGCCGACGGCAGGACGGCGGCGGTGAGCACCGACGACGGATACACCCGCCTGCTCGACGTCTCCGGCGCCCGCCTCCGCGGCGCCCACTCCTACCGCACCGCCAAGGAGGACAGCGGATACTGGCCGCGGGTGGCGGTCAGCCCCCGGGGCACGTATCTGACGACCGAGACGACCGGCTCGGACGCAAAGTCCACCCTGGCCGTCTGGGACACCCGCACCGACCGCAGGGTCGCCGCCCTGACCGCCGCCGGATCCGTCTTCCTCCTGAGGGACTCCTCGTTCTCTCCGGACGAACGGGTGCTCTCCCTGCCCGGCAGCGGGGGGAAGCCGTTCACCTGGGTCGACACGCGCACCGGGAAGAAGCTCCCCTTCCCCGACACCGGGCTCAAGGCCGGCGACATCGAGGGGCCGGTGGTGTTCAGCCCGGACGGCAGACGTGCGGCGGTGACACTCAAGGGCGGGAAGATCAGCGTCTTCGACCGCACCAGGGGATGGATCGGCATCGACCTCACGGGTGCCGAGGACTCCTCCGACTATCCGCTCCTCTTCAGTCCCGACGGCCGCTACCTGGTGCAGCACGGCGTCGTCTGGGAGGTGGCGGTGACGCGGTCGGGACCTGTGATGCGCCACTCGACCACCGAGAGCGAGTGCTACCCCACGACGGCGCCGCGTTTCACGGCCGACGACGCCCAGCTCCGGTGCGTCGGGAACGACGGCGTCGTCCGGTCGTACGACGTGAGCTCCTTCACCGACCCGCCCAAGGACGACGGCCGGTACTACTCCGAGGGGGCGGTGAGCGCCGACCGCCGCACCTTCGCGCTCCGCGAGGGCGCCGACATCGAGATCTGGTCGCCGCTGTCGCGGACCCGACGGCTGACCGTGACCGCGCGCGCGGGCGGTCTGGGCAATGCCGTGGAAAAGATCCAGCTGAGTCGGGACGGACGCCTGCTCGCCGTGCACAGCTACACCAGCGTGGAGATCTGGGACGTCTCCGGCAGGACGGCCGGGAAAAAGGGAGTGCTGCTCGGCAGTCTGCCCGTCCTCAGGCAGGATCAGTTCAGCGGCACATCGGTGGAGTTCGGGTTCGCACCGGACGACAGGTCGCTCGCCGTCCAGATCGTGACGCGGGACGGAACCAATGTGCTCAGCTTCTGGAACCTGACCACCATGCGCCGGATCCGTGAGGTGCGCGCGAACCTCGGCTACCCGGACGACGGAGGGGCCGTCCTCTTCCAGCCGGACGGCAGGAGCGTGATCGCCGCCCCGTACTTCGGCAGGGTCGCGTTTCCCTCCGGCAGGATCGTCACCAAGGGCTCCGCGGGTGTGGAGGTGGACTCCTTCAGCGACGACGGCACCACGCTCTACACCCACCCCCGTGGCTTCCGGCCCTACATCCGGTTCTGGGACGCGCGCACGCTGCTGCCCGAGGGAGAGGACCTGCGCACCGGAGCCTTGTCCACTCCGCTGACCGCGCCGGAACGGGGCACTGCCGTCTCACCCGACGGCCGGCTGTTCGCGACCTGGCTCCGGTCCGGACCCGCCTACGAGATCCAGGTCTGGGACAGCCGTACCGGGAGCCGGCTCGGCACCCCGCTCCTGGGGCCTCTCGACGACCTCGACGACATCATCGCCCTCGCGTTCACTCCCGACGGCTCGGCACTGGTCAGCGTGGACCAGCACGGCAGATTCACCACCCACACCATCGCCCCCGACCGGCTGGTCCGGGACCTGTGCGCCAAGTCGGGTCCCCTGACCGAGCGGGAATGGAAGACCGACATCCCCGACATCGGGTACCGCAGCACATGCTGATCCGCCGGACACGAACCCGATGGTCCGGCGGTTCACAATGTCAGGGTGCAGCTCCAGCAACTCTTCTCTCCCTCCATCCAGCACACGCTCGATGTCATCGGCATCTTCGTCTTCGCCATCTCCGGCGCGCTGCTGGCCGTCCGCAAGAACTTCGACGTCTTCGGCATCGGGGTGATGGCCGAGGTCACCGCGCTGGGCGGAGGGATCTTCCGGGACGTGATCATCGGCGCGGTGCCTCCGGCCGCCTTCACGGACCTGGGGTACTTCATCACCCCGCTGATCGCCGCCCTGGTGGTGTTCTTCCTGCATCCGCACGTCGAGCGGATCCAGTCGGCGGTGCTGGTCTTCGACGCGGCCGGCCTCGGCCTGTTCGCCGTCAGCGGCACCACGAAGGCGTACTCCTACGGCCTCAACCTCACCGCCTCCGCCGCCCTGGGCCTGGCCACCGCGGTCGGCGGCGGTGTGCTCCGGGACGTGCTCGCCAACGAGGTTCCCTCGCTGCTGCGCTGGGACCGCGACCTGTACGCGGTCCCAGCGATCGTCGGGGCGACGACGGTGGTGCTGTGCATCCGTTACGACGCGCTGACCCCGTTCACCAGCGGGCTCGCGGTCGTCACCGCTTTCGTACTGCGCCTGCTCGCGATGCGGTACCACTGGCGAGCGCCGCGTGCGTGGAACCGGCGCTCGACGGTTCGGGAGGAGTAGTCCCGCCCCGGACCCGGCTCTGGCCCATGTTGACCGTGAGCCACTCGAAGACCGCCGGCACCTGGGGCCGCCACAGCGCCATGTTGTGGCCGCCCGCGCTGCGCGGCAGGAACACCACGTGCACGGTGGTCGGCGCCTTGGCGATCTGCTCCAGCGCCACGCCGGCCTGGTAGCCGTCACCGGACTCGCCGGACATGTACAGCGCGATCCGGGGCGGGGCGACCGCCTTCCGCAGCAGCAGGTAGGGGTTGTTCTGCTCGCGCAGGGCCACGCTCTGCGCGGCGAGCGAGTTGCGCTCGCCGATCGGGTCGTTGTAGCCGGACAGGCTCACCGCGGCCCGGTAGCGGTCCGGATGGGCGACGGCCAGCTTGACCGCGCAGTGCGCGCCCGCCGAGTAACCGGCCACCGCCCAGTCGGCGGGGGCCGCCGCGGCGCGGAAGTTGTCGGTCACCATCTTCGGCACGTCGATGCTGAGCCAGCTGTCCGCGTTGACCGTGCCCGGGATGTTGGCGCAGCCGGTGTCCACGCCGGCCAGCAGGTTGGTGCGCGGCGCGACCAGGATGAAGGGCGCGACCCGGCCGCTCCTCATCAGCGGCTCCAGCTGCTCGGTCACCTTCAGCGAACCGAACCAGGCCTTCGCCGAGCCGGGGTAGCCGGGCAGCAGCTCCACGACCGGGAAGCGGTGGTTGCGGTACTTCGCTTCGTGGTACTGCGGCGGCAGCCAGACGTAGACCTCGGCGTTGACGCCCGAGACCCGGCCCTTGAGCTGGGTGACCTCGACCCCGCCGGCCGCCCGCATGCCCGGCCCGTCGGCCGCCGTGAAGTTCTGCTTCACCCGGGGCAACCGTTTCAGCGCTATCCCGCCGGTGCCGTCCCGGCCGAGGTTCGCGGCCTGCTGGACGTGGTTGCCGGTACCGAGGAGGTCGGCCCAGTTGTCGTACAGGCTGTTCTCGTTGTTGACCAGCACGAAGATCAGCGTCACCGCCGTGGCCTGCGCGAACAGCAGCATCAGGACCCGGGCCGCGGCACGTACGGCCCTGGGCCCCCGCATCCTCGACCACAGGACGAGCGGCAGTATGAGGGCGACCACGGACAGGACGATGGTCGTGTAGAGGAACGGAGTCCCGGTGAGGCTCATGTCCCCATAGAGGGGAATCGCAGGCCCCGGGTTACGGACGTGTCCGGACACTTACCTAGAAATTGCCGGAACCTCACTCGGCGGAGGGATCCCTTACCGGCCGGGCCGCTGGTGCGTGGATCACAAAAGCTACCGCTTAGTAATCACCTCTTGTACTGTTCAGGCATGCCAGAAGCAGCATCCACGCGGGCCGTGATCGGCGACAGCGAGTTCGACCGCGACACCGCGGTCACCCGGCGCGCTCCCGGCGTCTACGACATCGAGCTCTCGGCGGGCTGGACCATCATCAACGCCGTGAACGGCGGCTATCTCCTGGCCGTGCTCGGCCGGGCGCTCGCGGACACGCTGCCGCACCCGGACCCGTTCACCGTCTCCGCGCACTACCTGACCGCGTCCCAGCCGGGCCCGGCCGTGATCCGCACGGACACCGTCCGCACCGGCCGCACCCTCTCCACCGGCCAGGCCTCGCTCTTCCAGTACGACGAGGAGGGCAACGAGATCGAACGCATCCGCGTCCTCGCCTCCTACGGCGACCTCTCCGCCCTCCCCGACGACGTCCGCACGACGGCGACCCCGCCCGCGTTCCCGCCCATGGAGCACTGCTTCGGCCCGGAAGACGGCCCGGCCCCGGTCGACGGCAGCTCCGCCATCACCGAGCGCCTGATGCTCAAGCTGGACCCGGCCACCCTCGGCTGGGCCCTGGGCGCGCCCTCCGGCAAGGGCGAGATGCGCTCCTGGTTCGGCCTCGCGGACGGCCGTGACGCCGACCCGCTCTCGCTCCTCCTGGCGGTGGACGCGCTGCCGCCCACCGCGTTCGAGATCGGCCTCAAGGGCTGGGTCCCCACGGTCGAACTGACCGTCCATGTCCGCCACCGCCCCGCCCCGGGCCCCCTGCGTGTCTCCATCACCACCCGCAACCTGGCCGGCGGCTTCCTGGAGGAGGACGCCGAGGTCTGGGACGCCGAGGACCGTCTGGTGGCCCAGTCCCGCCAGCTGGCCCGGGTCCGCCTCGGCTGAACCCGACCCGGCGCGTCACCGTTTCCACGGCGCGAACCCCGTTCTGTCACGGGCGTGTACCAGCGAGTAGGCGCCACCTCGGACTGAACTGCCAGGTCAGCGCCGTCTCTTGGGAAGCGCTTTACCTCTTTGACAGGCGGCGAACAGCGCGGGCCCAAGAACGCCTTAAGCGCCGTTGATTGAGTGCCACTCCTCAGGACTCCCTCATCCTCAATGGAGTTGTCTCTCATGAAGCGTGTACGTCTCGTCCCCGCCGTGGCTCTGCTCGCGCTGTCCCCGCTGCTGCTGACCGCGTGCGGTGGCTCGGGCGACTCGTCGTCGTCCGGCAGCGGCAACTCCGGCCAGCAGAGCTGCCAGCAGCCGACCGGCAACGCTTCGGGCCGGCCGAGCGGCGCCCCGACCGGCAAGGCCTCGGGTGCGCCGAGCGGCGCCCCGACCGGCGCTCCGACCGGCAACGCCTCGGGCATGCCGAGCGGTGGTCCGGGCGCCGGCGGCCAGGGCGGCGGCCCCGGCGGTGGCATGGGCGGCGGTTGCGGCGGCGGCCAGGGCGGTCCCGGCGGCGCGGCGCCCAGCGGAGCGCCGACCGCACAGGCGACGAAGAGCTGACCCGGGGCCGTACGACAGGGGCGGGGGGGGGGGGGGCCCGGCGCCGCCCCCCCGGGTTGGGGGGGCCGCCCCCGGGGGGGGGGGCGGGGCGCCCCCCCCCGGGCCGGGGGTGGGTGGGAAAAAAAAAAAAACCA
>NZ_JBSHBL010000042.1:0-100371 GCF_053611985.1 Streptomyces sp. NPDC054770 | reverse complement strand
GAACGCGGGACCCAGCGGCTACGCGGCGGCCCGGCTGCGCCTCCTCACCGAGGGGGCGCGGTCCGGGCCGCCGCGCCGTACCGCCCTCGCCGAGCTGACCGACGAATGGCTGACCGGGCTGTTCGCGGCGGCCACCGAGGGCATCAGGGGCGGCGTCTCCCTGGTCGCCGTCGGCGGCTACGGCCGCAGCGAGCTCTCCCCGCGCAGCGACCTGGACCTCCTGCTGCTGCACGACGGCGCCGACTCCGGCGCGGTGGCCGCCGTCGCCGACCGGCTCTGGTACCCCGTCTGGGACCTGGGCCTGGCCCTCGACCACTCCGTGCGCACCCCCGCCGAGGCCCGCAAGACCGCCGGTGAGGACCTCAAGGTCCAGCTCGGCCTCCTCGACGCCCGCCACATCGCCGGCGACCTGGGCCTCACCTCCGGACTGCGCACCGCGATCCTCGCCGACTGGCGCAACCAGGCACCCAAACGCCTCCCCGAACTCCAGGAACTCTGCGCCGAGCGCGCCGAACGCCAGGGCGAGCTCCAGTACCTCCTGGAGCCGGACCTGAAGGAGGCCCGCGGCGGCCTCCGCGACGCCACCGCGCTGCGCGCCGTAGCCGCCTCCTGGCTGGCCGACGCCCCGCGCGAGGGCCTCGCCGACGCCCGCAGGCGCCTCCTCGACGTCCGCGACGCCCTGCACCTGACCACAGGGCGCGCCACCGACCGCCTCGCGCTCCAGGAGCAGGACCAGGTCGCCGCCGAACTGGACCTCCTGGACGCCGACACCCTCCTGCGCCAGGTCTACGAGTCCGCGCGCGTCATTTCGTACGCCAGTGACGTCACCTGGCGTGAGGTAGGGCGCGTGCTGCGTTCGCGCGCCGTCCGTCCACGCCTGCGCGCCATGCTGGGCGGCGGCAAGCCGGTCACCGAGCGCTCCCCGCTCGCCGAAGGCGTGGTGGAGCAGGACGGCGAGGTGGTGCTCGCCCGCGCTGCACGCCCCGAACGCGACCCCGTGCTTCCGCTGCGCGCCGCGGCCGCCGCCGCCCAGGCCGGCCTCCCGCTCTCCCTGCACGCCGTACGGCGCATGGCGGCCACCGCACGCCCCCTGCCCACGCCCTGGCCCGCCGAGGCCCGCGAGCAGCTCGTCACCCTGCTCGGCTCCGGCCGCCCGACAGTCGAGGTCTGGGAGGCGCTGGAGGCGGAGGGCCTGATCACCCGCCTCCTGCCCGACTGGGAGCGGGTGCGCTGCCGGCCGCAGCGCAACGCCGTGCACATCTGGACCGTCGACCGGCACCTCATCGAGACCGCCGTCCGCGCCTCCGAGTTCGCCCGCCGCGTCCACCGCCCCGACCTGCTGCTGGTCGCCGCCCTGCTGCACGACATCGGCAAGGGCTGGCCCGGCGACCACTCGGTGGCCGGCGAGATCATCGTCAAGGACGTCGCGGCCAGGATCGGCTTCGACCGCGCCGAGGTGGCGGTCCTGTCCACGCTCGTCCTGCACCACCTGCTGCTCATCGAGACCGCCACCCGGCGCGACCTGGAGGACCCGGCCACCGTCCGCCTGGTCGCCGAGGCGGTCGGCTCCCAGGGCACCCTGGAGCTGCTGCACGCCCTGACCGAGGCCGACGCGCTGGCCACCGGCCCGGCGGCCTGGTCGGCCTGGCGCGGCTCGCTCGTCGCCGACCTGGTGAAGCGGGTCTCCGCGGTCCTCGCGGGGGAGGACACCACCGACGAGCCCGAACCGGGCGCGCCCACGGCCGAGCACGAGCGGCTGGCCATCGAGGCCTTCCGCACCGGCGCCCCGGTCCTGGCCCTGCGCGCCCAGACCGAGCCGGCCGCCACGGACGAGGCGCCCGCCGGCGACCCCGAACCGCTCGGCGTCGAGCTGATCATCGCCGTACCGGACCAGCCGGGCGTCCTCCCCGCCGTCGCCGGCGTGCTGGCCGTGCACCGCCTCACGGTCCGCACCGCCGAACTGCGCGCCCTCCAGCTCCCGAGCGACGTCGACGACGGCACCGTCCTGCTCCTCAACTGGCGGGTCGCGGCCGAGTACGGCTCCCTGCCCCAGGCCGCCCGGCTCCGCGCCGACCTGGTCCGCGCCCTGGACGGCTCCCTGGACATCGGCGGCCGCCTCGCGGAGCGGGACGCGGCCTACCCGAGGCGCCGGGGCCGGGTGGCCCCGCCGCCGCGCGTGACGGTGGCCTCCGCCGCCTCCCGGCACGCCACGGTGTTCGAGGTACGGGCCCAGGACGCACCGGGCCTGCTGTTCCGCATCGGGCGGGCGCTGGAGGACGCCGGGGTCCGGGTGCGCAGCGCCCATGTCAGTACGCTCGGGTCCAACGCCGTCGACGCCTTCTACGTGACCGGCACCGACCACGCGCCCCTGCCCGCTGAGGAGGCGACCTCCGTGGCGCGCAAACTGGAGGAGACGCTCCGGGGCTGATCACACGGCCGTGCAAGGCGGGGACCACTTCCTTGCGCGGCCGGATACCCTGGAAGACGCTCACCGACCCCGACTCCGAGGACCGACGCCGCCGTGTTCGACACTCTCTCCGATCGCCTTTCAGCGACCTTCAAGAATCTGCGCGGCAAAGGGCGTCTGAGCGAAGCCGACATCGACGCCGTGGCGCGGGAGATCCGCATCGCGCTGCTCGAAGCCGATGTGGCCCTTCCGGTCGTCCGTGCCTTCATCAAGAACGTCAAGGAGCGGGCGCTCGGCGCCGAGGTCTCGCGTTCGATGAACCCGGCCCAGCAGGTCCTGCTGATCGTGAAGGACGAGCTGGTCACGATCCTCGGCGGCGAGACCCGGCGCCTGCGGTTCGCCAAGCAGCCGCCCACCGTGATCATGCTGGCCGGTCTCCAGGGTGCCGGTAAGACCACCCTCGCGGGCAAGCTCGGCCGCTGGCTGAAGGAACAGGGCCACTCGCCGGTGCTCGTCGCCGCCGACCTCCAGCGCCCCAACGCCGTCAACCAGCTGAGCGTGGTCGCCGAGCGCGCCGGAATCGCCGTCTACGCGCCCGAGCCGGGCAACGGCGTCGGCGACCCGGTCAAGGTCGCCAAGGACTCCATCGAGTTCGCCAAGCAGAAGGTCCACGACATCGTGATCGTGGACACCGCCGGCCGGCTCGGCATCGACCAGGAGCTGATGCAGCAGGCGGCCGACATCCGCGACGCCGTCTCGCCCGACGAGATCCTCTTCGTCGTCGACGCCATGATCGGTCAGGACGCCGTCACCACGGCCGAGGCCTTCCGCGACGGCGTCGGCTTCGACGGTGTGGTCCTCTCCAAGCTCGACGGTGACGCCCGCGGTGGTGCCGCGCTCTCCATCCGCCAGGTCACCGGCAAGCCGATCATGTTCGCGTCGAGCGGTGAGAAGCTCGACGACTTCGACGCCTTCCACCCGGACCGGATGGCCTCCCGCATCCTCGACCAGGGTGACCTGCTCACCCTGCTCGAGCAGGCAGGGAAGGTGTTCGACCAGGAAGAGGCCGAGAAGATGGCCTCCAAGCTGGCGTCCAAGAAGGGCCAGGACTTCACCCTGGACGACTTCCTGGCCCAGATGGAGCAGGTCAGGAAGATGGGCAGCATCTCCAAGCTGCTCGGGATGCTGCCCGGCATGGGCCAGATCAAGGACCAGATCAACAACCTCGACGAGCGGGACGTCGACCGCACCGCCGCGATCATCAAGTCGATGACCCCGGGCGAGCGCCAGGACCCGACGATCATCAACGGCTCGCGCCGCGCCCGCATCGCCAGGGGTTCCGGTGTCGAGGTCAGCGCCGTCAAGGGACTTGTCGAGCGGTTCTTCGAGGCCCGCAAGATGATGTCCCGCATGGCCCAGGGCGGCGGCATGCCGGGCATGCCGGGGATCCCGGGCATGGGCGGCGGCCCCGGCCGGCAGAAGAAGCAGCCGAAGCAGGCCAAGGGCAAGCAGCGCTCCGGCAACCCGATGAAGCGCAAGCAGCAGGAGCTGGAGGAGGCCCAGCGCCGCGAGGCCGCCGCCCAGGGCGGGAACGCCTTCGGGGTGCCGCAGCAGGGCGCGGAGAACTTCGAACTGCCGGACGAGTTCAAGAAGTTCATGGGCTGAGCCCACCGACGCGGTACGCGGGGCCTCACTCAGGGCCCCGCACCCCTGACCGCTGCGCATCTCAGCGCCCCGAGCCTCAGCGCCCCGAAAGGGGCGCGGGGAACTGCGCGACCAGCCCCCACGCGGCCGCACCCGGACGACGGCGGCCCCCCCCCGCAAAAACGTCAGCGCACCCGCGCAATCAGATACCGGAACACATTCGGCATCCACACCGTCCCGTCAGGACGAAGGTGCGGATGCAGCGCCTCGGCCAGCTCCTTCCCGACCTGCTCCTCGTCGGCCGCCGCGATCCCCGCGTCGAACAGCCCGGTCGACAGCAGCCCACGCACCGCGCTGTCCGTGTCGGCGTACCCGAACGGACAGGAGACCCGTCCGGAACCGTCGATCCGCAGGCCGGCCCGCTGGGCGACCTCCTCCAGATCGTCACGGCAGGCCGGCCGCCAGCGCCCCGCGCTGCGCAAAGGATCGGCCAACTTCGCGGCCACCCGCAGCACGGACGAGGTCGCACAGCGCTCCGGCGGACCCCATCCGGCCAGCACCACCGCCGCCCCGCGCTCCGCGAGCGGCGTCGCCTCGGCGAGCAGGTCACCGAGCCGCTCGGCGTCGCCGGCCCGGCAGCCGATCGGGTCGAAGGCGGTGACCAGGTTGTACGCCGGTGCCTCAGGGTCCGCCGCGTCCCGGGGTGCGCCCTCGACGATCCGGGCGGCCCGGCCACGCGCGCGTGCGCTCGGGGCCGGGTCGGGCAGCAGGCGTTCACGGGCGAGGGCGAGCCGTTCGGGGGCGGAGTCGACACCGGTGACCGTGGCCCCTCTGGCCGCCGCCATCAGCAGGGCGAGACCGGAACCGCAGCGCAGGCCGAGCAGCCGGGTGGCGGGGCCCACTTCGAGTCGCTCGTGGACGGTCTCGTAGAGCGGCACCAGCATCCGCTCCTGGATCTCGGACCAGTCACGCGCGCGTGCCCACAGGTTCACGCGGGGGGTGGAATCCGCGTGAGACCGGTGCTGCCGCACGAGCGTAGGTGTCATAGGTAAGCGCCCCAATCCGCCGAGAGTTACGCACTGACCGATTCCGTGGCCCCCGTGCCGTGCGCTCGCACTTCCCACCTATGCCACATAACTCCGGGCTCGCGGTGGCGTCCAGAGGTCGCGGGTCCCGGCTTGTACGAGGGCTGTGACTGTGGCGAGATTTCACATCCCGGCAACTTGGGGCTCTACCATCGGACCCACGACACGGCGGTTCTGGCCATGGTCGGCCCGCACCGTGCCCGCACGGAGTCCGGTCCACGGGGCCGGGCCGGTGCCGTACCGGCGACGGGCTGCGGGTAACGTCGGGGCCGCCGCGGACGCTGAGCAGGGTGGGGCTTCCGCCACGAGAGCGGCCGAAACGCCTCTTGCGCATCCGCCCACCTCCGTCGTCCAGGCGTCCGGGCCGGGGGTACGTGGCGGGTCGTACGTCAGACTACGCACCGGCTTGGTATGAGCTGTGAGGCTTCTCCGCAGATCAGCGCACCCGTACTCGTCTCCACGCATCAGTGGCAACTGACGGGTACGTGCAAATTATTTGGGATGGCCCGGAATAGGAACACAGGGGCCCTCCCGCTCGTTCTCATTACGTGAGCACGACACAGACACCACCTGTTCTCGCCGCAGAGCTGGCGCAGGCGTGGGCCGACATTCAGCGGTACCACCCCGAGCTGCCGGACCTTGCCGCGCCAGAGTCCCTGATCGGGGAGTCGTCGTCCGCGTGCGGTCACGAACTCTCCTTCGAACGGCTGCTCCATGAGGCAGTCCACGGCATCGCCGCCTCCCGCGGAGTCCGCGACACCTCCCGGGCCGGCCGCTACCACAACCGCCGATTCCTCGCGATCGCCGAGGAGCTGGGCCTGGACCACCCCGACGAGCCGCATCCCAGCAGCGGCTTCTCGCTGGTCACGCTCAACCCCGAGGCGAAGCGACGCTACCGCCCGACCATCGAGAGACTGCAGCGCGCCCTCAAGGCGCACACGGTGGCCACGTCCGCCGACACCTCCCGCACCTTCCGCGGCCCGGCCGCCCGCCACGGTTCCTCCGGCGGCGGCGTCCGGGTCAAGGCGGTGTGCGACTGCGGTCGCAACGTCCGGGTGGTCCCGTCGGTCCTGGCCCAGGCCCCCATCGTGTGCGGCGGCTGCGGCAAGCCGTTCCGCATCCCGGAGGTCGTCGGAGCGGCATAGACCACGGCTGCTCGTGGCAGCCGTGGCCATGGCCACCCTCGGTCTCCCGGCAGGCGGCGCACCCGACGTGACCTCACCTCCACGCCGGGTGCTTCTGCGGCATGCCTCCGTACTCCCGGCCGACCGTCGGCCAAAAGCGACCCGCGGGGTGTGGCACAATGGCTAGCTGTACTCGACAGCCGCACAGGACCCCTCTCTCCTCCGGCTGACGCGTCCATCGGGCACTCGGGTACCGCAACCCCACGCGGCAGTCTCGCCGTGCCCAACCACGTCAAA
The DNA here is from genome assembly GCF_053611985.1 of Streptomyces sp. NPDC054770. Classification (NCBI taxonomy): domain Bacteria; kingdom Bacillati; phylum Actinomycetota; class Actinomycetes; order Kitasatosporales; family Streptomycetaceae; genus Streptomyces; species Streptomyces sp. NPDC054770. Next base: position 93,814 of record NZ_JBSHBL010000042.1, on the reverse strand, counting down.
ACCAGGAGAACCCACTCCCGTGGCAGTCAAGATCAAGCTGAAGCGTCTGGGCAAGATCCGTTCGCCTCACTACCGCATCGTCATCGCCGACTCCCGCACCCGCCGTGACGGCCGTGCGATCGAGGAGATCGGCAAGTACCACCCGACCTACAACCCGTCGGTCATCGAGGTGGACGCCGACCGCGTGGCGTACTGGCTCGGTGTCGGCGCCCAGCCGACCGAGCCCGTGCTCGCCATCCTGAAGAAGACCGGCGACTGGCAGAAGTTCAAGGGCGAGCCCGCCCCGGCGCCGCTGCTCGTGGCCGCTCCGAAGGCCACGCGTCCGTCGTTCGAGGCGCTCGGCGGTGACGACGAGGGCAAGGGTGAGGCGATCACCCAGAAGAAGAAGGCTGAGAAGAAGGACGAGGCCGCGGCTGAGTCCGAGTCGACCGAGGCCTGAGCAGCATGCTCGAAGAGGCGCTTGAGCACCTCGTGAAGGGCATCGTCGACAACCCCGACGATGTGCAGGTCGCTTCGCGCAACCTGCGCCGCGGGCGCGTGCTGGAGGTCCGGGTGCACCCCGACGACCTCGGCAAGGTGATCGGCCGCAACGGCCGCACCGCGCGTGCCCTGCGTACCGTCGTGGGCGCCATCGGCGGTCGCGGAGTCCGTGTCGACCTCGTCGACGTGGATCACGTCCGCTGACGCTTTTCGCAGCACCGGCTCGGGCCGGGGAGGGCCGTTACCGGCCGTCCCCGGCCCGTAGTCGTATGAGGGTCGTGCGAGCAGGAGATGACAGGAGAACAGGCACAGTGCAGCTGGTAGTCGCACGGATCGGCCGCGCCCACGGCATCAAGGGCGAGGTCACCGTCGAGGTACGTACCGACGAGCCGGAACTGAGGCTCGCACCCGGCGCCGTACTCGCCACCGATCCCGCGTCCACGGGACCGCTCACCATCGAGACCGGCCGGGTGCACAGCGGCCGGCTGCTCCTGCGCTTCGCGGGCGTCAAGGACCGCACCGGCGCCGAGGCCCTGCGCAACACCCTCCTGATCGCCGAGATCGACCCGGAGGAGCTGCCCGAGGGCGAGGACGAGTACTACGACCACCAGCTCATGGACCTGGACGTGGTCACCGCGGACGGCACCGAGGTCGGCCGGATCACCGAGATCTCGCACCTGCCCTCCCAGGACCTCTTCATCGTGGAGCGGCCCGACGGCAGCGAGGTGATGATCCCGTTTGTGGAGGAGATCGTCGTCGAGATCGACCTGGAGGAGCAGAAGGCGGTCATCACACCGCCGCCCGGTCTGATCGACGACCGGGCGGAGATCGTCTCGTCCAGGGACGACAGCGCATGAGGCTCGACGTCGTCACGATCTTTCCCGAGTACCTCGAACCCCTCAACGTCTCGCTCGTCGGCAAGGCACGCGCGCGTGGGCAGCTCGGCGTCCATGTGCACGACCTGCGCGCCTGGACGTACGACCGGCACAACACGGTCGACGACACCCCGTACGGCGGCGGTCCCGGCATGGTCATGAAGACCGACCCCTGGGGCGAGGCCCTCGACACCGTCCTCGCCGACGGCTACGAGACCGGCTCGCACGCGCCCGCGCTCATCGTGCCCACCCCGAGCGGCCGCCCGTTCACCCAGGAACTCGCCGTCGAACTCTCCGAGCGGCCCTGGCTGATCTTCACGCCGGCCCGCTACGAGGGCATCGACCGGCGCGTCATGGACGAGTACGCCGGCCGGATGCCGGTCTACGAGGTGTCCATCGGCGACTACGTCCTCGCCGGCGGCGAGGCGGCCGTACTCGTCGTCACGGAGGCCGTGGCCCGGCTGCTGCCCGGCGTCCTCGGCAACGCCGAGTCGCACCGGGACGACTCCTTCGCGCCCGGCGCGATGGCGAACCTCCTGGAGGGCCCCGTCTACACCAAGCCGCCGGTCTGGCGCGGCCGGGACATCCCGGACGTGCTGCTCAGCGGCCACCACGGCAAGATCGCCCGCTGGCGCCGCGACGAGGCCCTGAAGCGGACCACCGCCCACCGGCCCGACCTGATCGAGCGCTGCGACCCCAAGGCCTTCGACAAGAAGGACCGCGAGATGCTCTCCATCCTGGGCTGGGCCCCGGACCCGGAGGGCGCCCCCCACGGCCGATTTTGGCGCAGGCCAGAGGGCGTGGAAGAATAGACCGCTGTTGTGCGTCCGTCCGGTGTGCGCCCCTGCCGCAGGGGGACACGACGTCCGCCCCGACCCGCACGGCAGTCCTCATGGAACACCTAGTTTCCGTTGATGACCTGTGGCATCAGCGAAGAAAGCAGACGAAATGTCTCACCTGCTCGACACCGTCGACTCCGCGTCGCTGCGCAGCGACGTCCCGGCCTTCCGCCCGGGTGACACCGTCAACGTCCACGTCCGCGTCATCGAGGGCAACCGCTCCCGTGTGCAGCAGTTCAAGGGCGTTGTGATCCGCCGCCAGGGCAGCGGTGTCCGCGAGACCTTCACGGTCCGCAAGGTCTCCTTCTCCGTCGGCGTCGAGCGCACCTTCCCGGTGCACACCCCGATCGTCGAGAAGATCGAGCTCGTCACCCGTGGTGACGTGCGTCGCGCCAAGCTGTACTACCTGCGCGAGCTGCGCGGTAAGGCCGCGAAGATCAAGGAGAAGCGCGACAAGTGATGTCGCGTGCCGGCACCCGGAAGCCGTAGGCGAACGAGCCGGTAAGAAGGAGTCTCATCGAGTCCGGATAGCATCTGGCCTCGATGGACATCGATGCACAGCAGACGGAGCGCGACCGCTCCTCCAGCCCCGAACCAGAGGCCGCGGAGGACCGGTCGCGCTTCGCGTTGTCGGTGGCGCGGGTCACCGACTGGCTGCCGGGCGGCTGGATCACCGTCACCCTCTTCGCCTGCCTGGCGTTTTTGCTCGTCCTCAACACTTTCGTGGCGCAACCATTCCAGATTCCCAGCGGATCCATGGAACAGGGATTGAGGATCGGGGACCGCGTTCTCGTAAATAAGTTGGCGTACCGTTTCGGTGCCGGGCCGCGCCGGGGAGATGTCGTGGTGTTCGACGGCTCCGGGTATTTCGGGGACGCCGACTACATCAAACGCGTCGTCGGTGTGGGAGGAGACCATGTGGTCTGCTGCGACAAGAAGGGGAGGATCGAAGTGAACGGCCGCCCGGTCGACGAGACCGCGTTCCTCTATCCCGGGGACACCCCCTCCACCGTGCCCTTCAACGTCGACGTCCCCGACGGCACGCTCTTCCTTCTCGGCGACCACCGCGGCGACTCCAGCGACTCCCGCGACCACCTCGGCTCGCCCGGCGGCGGGATGGTCCCCGTCAGCAGGGTCATCGGCCGGGCCGACTGGATCGTCTGGCCGTACGCCCACTGGACGCATCTCACCCGTCCCGCCGCCTACGCGCGCGTGCCGTCGGCCGGAGCGTCCCATGGGTAACCGGGGCAAACCGCGCGGCGTGCCGGTCGACGCGGCCGCCAACCTGCTGCCCACCGGGGCCCGGCGCGCCTCCTCCGGCGCGTCCGGCGCCGGCCGGTCCCGCGCGGAGCGGCGCAAGCTGCAGCGCAAGGTCAAGCGCAAGCGGCGGCGCGGTGCGATGCGGGAGATACCGCTGCTGGTCGGCGTGGCCGTCCTGATAGCGCTCGTGCTGAAGACGTTCCTCGTGCAGGCCTTCGTGATCCCGTCGGGCTCCATGGAGCAGACGATCCGGATCGGCGACCGCGTCCTGGTGGACAAGTTCACCCCCTGGTTCGGATGGAAACCGCACCGCGGTGACGTCGTCGTCTTCCACGACCCGGGCGGCTGGCTGGCGGACGAGCAGACCACCAAGGCGAACGACCCGATCGTGGTCAAGCAGGTCAAGGAAGGCCTCACCTTCATCGGCCTGTTGCCGTCCGCGAACGAGAAGGACCTCATCAAGCGGGTCATCGGGGTCGGCGGCGACCACGTCAAGTGCTGCGACGCGCAGGGCCGGGTGACCGTCAACGGCGTACCGCTGACCGAGGGCGACTACCTGTATCCCGGGAACGCCCCCTCCACACAGGAGTTCGACATCACCGTGCCGAAGGGGCGGCTGTGGGTGATGGGCGACCACCGCGGCAACTCGGCCGACTCCCGGGCGCACCAGGACACCGACTACGGCGGTACGGTCGCCGTGACCTCGGTGGTGGGCCGGGCCATGATGATCGGCTGGCCCGTCGGCCACTGGACCAAGCTCGACGAACCTAAAACCTTCGCAAGCGTTTCTGACTCCGGGTCGGGGTCGACTGCGGCTCCCCGGCTGTCGCATAGGGTTGCCTCCGACGATCCGAACGGATACGTCCAACTCCCGAGCCCTGCGGAACTCCCGCTCGTTATGGGAGTGGTGGGCCTGCGCCGGGGACGACGCGGGCGGCGGCACGGAGTAAGGAGTTGGCGTGGGGGATGTGGCGGTTGGCGCACGGTCGGGACACGACGGCGAGGAGCACAGCGGGCGCCCCGTGGAGAATGTCCCCTCCCCGGAAGGCGCCTCGACCTCCGGAAACGGTACCGGGCCTGGCGGGGACGGCACCCCGGCAGACGGTCCCCACTCCGGCGGTGACGGCCCGGGTTCGGACGGGGACCCGGGCGACGTGGTGGCGTCCGCACCGAAGAAACCCCGCTCCTTCTGGAAGGAGCTGCCGATCCTGGTCATCATCGCGCTGGTGCTGGCCCTGCTGATCAAGACGTTCCTGGTGCAGGCGTTCTCGATCCCGTCGGACTCGATGCAGAACACCCTCCAGCAGGGTGACCGCGTCCTGGTCGACAAGCTCACCCCGTGGTTCGGCTCCAAGCCGGAGCGCGGCGAGGTCGTCGTCTTCCACGACCCGGACGACTGGCTGGCGGGCGAGCCCACCGCCCAGCCGAACGCGATCCAGACCTTCCTCAGCTGGATCGGCCTGATGCCGTCCGCCGAGGAGCGGGACCTGATCAAGCGGGTCATCGGGGTCGGCGGCGACACCGTGTCCTGCAAGAACAGCGGCCCGCTCATGGTCAACGGCCATGCGCTGAACGAGCCTTACGTGTACCCGGGCAACACCCCGTGCAGCGTCGACGACCAGGGCGGCCAGTTCACGGTGCACGTGCCCAAGGGGTACATCTGGGTGATGGGCGACCACCGCCAGAACTCCCGCGACTCGCGCTACAACCAGTCCGACAAGCACCACGGCATGGTCCCGGTGAAGGACGTCGTCGGCCGTGCCATCGTCAAGGCCTGGCCGATCAACCGCTGGGGCACGCTGCCGATCCCGGACACCTTCGACCAGAGCGGCATCAACACGCAGTCGTCCGCCGCGGCCTCCCTCTCGGTGGCGCCGGAGGGCGTGACCGTCGCCGCCGTGCTGCCGGTCGTGGTGTGGCGCCGTCGGCGGGGCGACCGGATCGAGCGGAAGTTCGACAAGCGCGTGGCGGCCGGCAAGCGCTGACCGCCTCCCGCGTGCCTCTGCTGACCGCCCCATGTGAAAGCCTTGGGGAGCTTGTGACCAGGGGCCCCGAAGAAGGGCTGCCCCTGCCCGGTACCGCCGGGTAGGGTGCGGCCTCATGGGCGACAGCACGATACGCACGGCCCCGCGCAGCGGCGCAGGCACCAGCACGAGCGCGGCACAGGCCGGCAGCAGGCTCGGACAGCGGTTGTCCGGGATCGCCGTCGCTCTGGGCATCGTGCTGTTCCTCGGAGGATTCGGCTGGGCGGCGGTGGCCTACCGGCCGTACACCGTGCCCACCACTTCGATGACGCCGACGATCGACGCCGGGGACCGGGTCCTCGGCCAGCGCATCGACGGCAGCGAGGTGCGCCGTGGCGACGTCGTCGTCTTCAAGGACAAGAGCTGGGTCACCAACGCGGACGTCGTCAAGCGCGTGGTCGCGGTCGGCGGGGACACGGTCGCCTGCTGCACCGACGGCAAGCTGACCGTCAACGGCAAGCAGATCGAGGAGCCGTATCTGCCGGCGGGCAGCCAGGCCGAGCTCCAGGGCTTCCCGACCGTCACCGTCCCCAAGGGCCGGCTCTTCCTCCTCGGTGACGAGCGCCAGGGCTCCCTGGACTCCACCGCCCACCTCACGGACGCGGCGAAGGGCACGGTCGCGCGCAGCGCCGTGACCGCCCGGGTGGACGCCGTGATCTGGCCGATGAAGGGCCTCCTCAAGCGCCCGACCGGATTCGAGACCCTGGGCACCCTCTCCCAGCCGGGCCCGCTGCGCCTCATCGAGTTCATGATCGTGGCCGGTGGGGTGCTGGTCCTCGCGGGCGGCGCCTACGGCCCGGTCGCCGGTCTGCTGGGCCGCTCCCGCACCCGTGCCCGTACGGAGCCCGCCGGTGGCCGCTGAGGCGCCGTCGGAGGGCGGCCTGCGCAAGGTGGCCCGGGTGGTCCTGCTCGACCCCGAGGACCGCATCCTGCTCCTGCACGGCCACGAGCCGGACGATCCGGCCGACGACTGGTGGTTCACGCCCGGCGGCGGTCTGGAGGGCGACGAGACCCATGAGCAGGCCGCTCTGCGGGAACTCGTCGAGGAGACGGGCATCACGGACGTCGAACTCGGTCCGGTGCTGTGGCGGCGGACCTGCTCCTTCCCGTTCGCCGGCCGCCGCTGGGACCAGGACGAGTGGTACTACCTGGCCCGTACGACGCAGACGGCCATCGATGTCACGGGCCTGACCGACCTGGAGCGGCGCAGTGTGGCCGGAGCACGTTGGTGGACGTGCCAGGAACTGACCCGGGCACATGAGACGGTGTATCCGACCAGACTCGCCGAGTTGTTCCGTAGGCTGCTCGACGAAGGTCCCCCCGCCGGGCCCGTCACCCTTGACACGGAAATCGTCTAGGGGCGCGCGGGACTGGCGCACAATGGTGGGATCGCACGGCTGAAGGGGAACATGCCATGAGCGCCGAGGACCTCGAAAAGTACGAGACCGAGATGGAGCTGAAGCTCTACCGGGAGTACCGCGATGTCGTCGGTCTGTTCAAATACGTGATCGAGACCGAGCGGCGCTTCTACCTCACCAACGACTACGAGATGCAGGTGCACTCGGTCCAGGGCGAGGTGTTCTTCGAGGTGTCCATGGCGGACGCCTGGGTCTGGGACATGTACCGGCCGGCCCGGTTCGTGAAGCAGGTCCGTGTTCTCACGTTCAAGGACGTGAACATCGAGGAGCTGAACAAGAGCGACCTGGAGCTTCCGGGCGGGTGAGCCGGTCGTTGACGGCGGCTCGCGGTGGTTTGCGGCGGCTCGCGGCGGCTTGCGGTGGCTGTGGTCCCTCGTGTGGGTGACGGAGTTGTCCACAACCGCTGAGTAACTCACCAAGATCCACTTCTTGGCGGGGGATGCGTGACGGTTGGCGCCGGAGGTGGTGCCGACATGAACACGAATCTGGCACGCAGTGCACTCGGCAGGTACGGCGAGTCGCTGGCCGCACGGCGGCTGGCCGAGGCCGGTCTGACGGTCCTGGAGCGCAACTGGCGCTGCGGCAGGACGGGCGAGATCGACATCGTGGCGCGGGACGGAGACGTCCTGGTCGTCTGCGAGGTCAAGACCCGGCGGGCGGGTGTCTTCGAGCATCCCATGGCCGCGGTCTCCCCGGAGAAGGCGCAGCGCCTGCGCGGCCTCGCCGAACACTGGATCCACGCCCACGGAGGGGCCCCGCCGGGCGGCGTCCGCATCGACGTGGTGGGCGTGCTCCTGCCACAGCGCGGGGCGCCCGTGGTCGAGCACGTCCGGGGGGTGGCGTGATGGGGTTCGCGCGTACCTGCTCGGTGGCGCTGGTGGGCGTCGAGGGCGTGGTGGTCGAGGTCCAGGCCGACCTGGAGCCCGGGGTGGCGGCCTTCACCCTGGTGGGGCTGCCGGACAAGAGCCTGACGGAGAGCCGGGACCGGGTCCGGGCTGCGGTGGTGAACTCGGGCGCCTCCTGGCCCTCGAAGAAGCTCACCGTCGGGCTGAGCCCGGCGTCCGTGCCCAAGAGCGGCAGCGGTTTCGACCTCGCGGTGGCCGCGGCCGTGCTCGGGGCGGCCGAGCGGATCGATCCCCGGGTGCTCGCCGAGATCGTGATGATCGGCGAGCTGGGCCTGGACGGCCGGGTCCGGCCGGTCCGGGGCATCCTGCCCGCCGTGCTGGCCGCCGCCGAGGCCGGGTACGAGCAGGTGGTGGTACCGGAGAGCGCGGTGCCGGAGGCCTCGCTGGTGCCGGGGGTGTCCGTGCTGGGCGTCCGCAGTCTGCGCCAGCTGATCGCGGTCCTCACCGACGAACCGGTGCCCGACGAGGAGCCCGTCCCCGGCGAGATCCGCCCGGACCCCTTCCTCGCCGGGCTCGCCCTCCCCGGCATGGGCCTCGGCACCGGCATGGTCACCGGAGACCACGCACCCGACCTCGCGGACGTCGCCGGGCAGCACGTGGCCCGGGCCGCCCTGGAGGTGGCCGCGGCCGGACGCCACCACGTCTTCTTCAAAGGCCCGCCCGGCGCCGGCAAGACCATGCTGGCCGAGCGGCTGCCGGGACTGCTGCCCGAGCTGGGCCGGCAGGAGTCCCTGGAGGTCACCGCCGTCCACTCGGTCGCCGGGATGCTGCCACCCGGCCACCCCCTGGTCGACAGGCCGCCCTACTGCGCCCCGCACCACTCGGCCACCATGGCCTCCCTGGTCGGCGGCGGAACCGGCCTGCCGCGCCCCGGAGCGGTCTCCCTGGCCCACCACGGCGTGCTCTTCCTGGACGAGGCCGCCGAGTTCCACAGCAGCGTCCTGGACGCCCTGCGCCAGCCCCTGGAGTCGGGCCACGTCGTCATCGCCCGGGCCGCCGGGATACTGCGGATGCCCGCGAAGTTCCTCATGGTCCTGGCCGCCAACCCCTGCCCCTGCGGCCGGCACGGCACCCCGGGCGACGCCTGCGAGTGCCGGCCCTCCTCGATCAAGCGGTACCGGGCCCGGCTCTCCGGCCCCCTGATGGACCGCGTGGACCTCAGGGTGGCCGTCGAACCGGTGGCCAGGGAGGAACTGCTGCGGCTGCACACCGGCGCCGAACCCTCGGCCGCCGTGGCCGACCGGGTGCGCACGGCCCGGGAGCGGGCCGCCCGCCGCTACGACGGGCTGCCCTGGCGCACCAACAGCGAGGTCCCCGGCCACGAGCTGCGCACCCGCTGGCACGTCCGGCCGGGCGCGCTGGTCAAGGCCGAGCTGGACCTCGACCGGGGCCTGCTCAGCGCCCGCGGCCTGGACCGGGTGCTGCGGGTCGCCTGGACCCTCGCCGACCTGGCGGGCCGCGACCGGCCCTCGGTCAACGACGTCAACCTGGCCCTGGAGCTGCGCACCGGTGTCCGGCGCGGGGCGGTCCTGGAAGGGGTCGCCACATGAGCGACGCCGAGCTGCTCGCCCGGGTCTTTCTGGCCCGGGTCGTCGAGCCCGGTGACGGGACCGCCGGGCGGTGGGTGCGGGAACTGGGCGTGCACGAGGTGGCGGACCGGCTGCGCGGAGGCGGGCAGGCCCTGCCGGGCGTCAGCGGCAAACGGTGGGCGGGGCTGCTGGCCCGGGCCGGACAGGCGGACCCGCACGCCGACCTCGCCGTCGCGCGGGATGCCGGCGCCCGGTTCGTGTGCCCCGGCGACGTCGAGTGGCCGAGCCAGCTCGACGACCTGGGCGACGCCCGCCCCCTCGGCCTGTGGGTGCGCGGCCGGCCCGGGCTGCGGATGTGGGCGCTGCGGGCCGTCGCCGTCGTCGGCGCCCGGGCCTGTACCGAGTACGGCGCCCACATGGCGGCCGTCCTCGCCGCGGGGCTCGCCGAGCGCGGCTGGGTGGTGGTGTCCGGCGGTGCCTACGGGGTCGACGGCGCCGCCCACCGCGGAGCGCTCGGCGCCGGTGGGGCCACCGTCGCCGTGCTGGCCTGCGGGGTCGACCGGCCCTACCCCCGGGGCCACACCGAGTTGATCAACAGGATCGCCGAACAGGGACTGGTGGTGGGGGAGTTGCCGCCCGGCGAGCACCCGACGCCGAGCAGGTTCGTGCTCCGCAACCGCGTCATCGCCGCGCTCACCAGGGGAACCGTCGTCGTGGAGGCCGCCCACCGCAGCGGCTCGCTGGTCACCGCACGGGCGGCGCAGCGGCTCGGCCGGTTCACCATGGGCGTGCCCGGACCGGCCACCAGCGGCCTCTCGGCGGGGGTGCACGAGCTGCTCCGCGGGGACGCCGTGCTGGTCACCGACGCCGACGAGGTCGTGGAACTGGTGGGCGAGATGGGCGAGCTGGCTCCGGCCAGACGCGGCCCCGTGCTCCCGCGTGACCTGCTGGAACCCGCCGCCCGGCAGGTCCTGGCCGCCCTGCCGGGGAACCGGCCGGCCTCACCCGAAGAGGTGGCACGCGGCGCTCAGACGTCCAAGGACGAGGCCGTCGCGAGGCTGTACGAACTCCGAGCACTTGGTTACGTCGAACGACACGGCGACGGCTGGAAGTTGACACGCCAGGCGATGATCTCGGTCCGGGCCGCCCGGAGCCGGTGCTGACCGAGCGTGTTCGGCCGTCCGGGGGAACTCCCGACGCCCTTGGGAATTCCCGGAGTTGACACTTCTCGCCGATCACGCAGAGCGACGCGCCGAGCGCGGTGGGGCGCGCCGTACAGGGGGTTCGCGCAGGGGTGGAGCCGCACTGTTCGCGCACCGCGACTCCTCAGTCACGCTACGCTCACGAAAGGCCTGGCGCAGACCGCGCCAACCGACATGAGACCGACACCCCGCCCAACCATCGCTATTCACCCCCCGCTCACCCCGCTGCGCAGCACATCGCGGCACATCACAGCACTTCCTGGCACTTCACGGCAGAACGGCACAAGGCGACGAATGCCCCAGCACACCTCCGGGTCCGACCGGGCGGCGCTCCCCCCAGCCGCCCGCGACGGTGGCAGCGTGCGGCCGCCCGCTCCCTCGACGCTCGACGAGCTGTGGCGGTCGTACAAGGCGACGGGGGACGACCGGCTGCGGGAACAGCTGATCCTGCACTACTCGCCGCTGGTCAAGTACGTGGCCGGGCGGGTGAGCGTGGGCCTGCCGCCCAATGTGGAGCAGGCCGACTTCGTCTCCTCCGGGGTGTTCGGGCTCATCGACGCGATCGAGAAGTTCGACGTCGACCGCGAGATCAAGTTCGAGACGTACGCGATCACCCGGATCCGGGGCGCGATGATCGACGAGCTGCGGGCGCTGGACTGGATCCCGCGCTCGGTCCGGCAGAAGGCGCGGAACGTGGAGCGGGCCTACGCCACGCTGGAGGCGCGGCTGCGGCGCACGCCCTCGGAGGGCGAGGTGGCCGCCGAGCTGGGCATCGAGGTGGAGGAACTCCACGCCGTCTTCAGCCAGCTGTCGCTGGCGAACGTGGTGGCGCTGGAGGAGCTGCTGCACGTCGGCGGTGAGGGCGGCGACGGGCTGAGCGTGATGGACACGCTGGAGGACACCGCCGCGGACAACCCCGTGGAGGTGGCCGAGGACCGGGAGCTGCGGCGGTTCCTGGCGCGGGCGATCAACACGCTGCCGGAGCGGGAGAAGACCGTGGTGACCCTCTACTACTACGAGGGACTCACACTCGCCGAGATCGGGAACGTGCTCGGGGTCACCGAGAGCCGGGTGAGCCAGATCCACACCAAGTCGGTGCTCCAGTTGCGGGCCAAGCTGGCGAGTTTCGGCCGTTGAGCGGGGCCGGCAGGGGGTTTTCGGCCGTCTGCCGCGGCCGGGCGTACTTCGTCCCGGTCGTGCTGCCTCCCGTCCGGCCCGGCGCGTCCGTAAAGTGGTCGGCGTGCCAAGGATTCGAGCGGCCTCCGTGGCCGAGCACCGGTCGATGCAGCGAGCCGCCCTGCTGGACGCGGCGCGGTCCCTCCTGTCCGAGGGCGGGACGGAGGCGCTGACCTTCCCCGCGCTCGCCGAACGCACGGGACTGGCCAGGTCGTCCGTCTACGAGTACTTCCGCTCCCGGGCCGCCGTGGTCGAGGAGCTGTGCGAGGTCGACTTCCCCGTGTGGGCGGCGGAGGTCGAGGCGGCGATGGAGCGGGCGGGTTCCGCCGAGGGCAAGGTCGAGGCGTATGTGCGCCGGCAGCTGGCCCTGGTCGGGGACCGGCGGCACCGCGCGGTGGTCGCGATCTCGGCGAGCGAGCTGGACGCGGGGGCGCGGGAGAAGATCCGGGCCGCGCACGGCGGGCTGGTCGCGATGATCGTGGAGGCGCTGGGCGAGCTGGGGCATGAACAGCCTCGGCTGGCGGCGATGCTGGTGCAGGGCGTTGTGGACGCCGCGGTCCGGCGGATCGAGCTGGGCGCGGCGGAGGACCCTGTGGTGATCACGGACGCGGCGGTGGCGATGGCGCTGCGGGGTGTCCGAGGCTGAGCCGGGGGCCGGGACCGGGGGTGGGGACGCTTACCGGCGCTGGCCGGGTGCCGCTGCGTCACGGCTGGACAGCGCCCCGTAAGGGGCGCGGGGAACTGCGCGAGCAACCCCCACGCACCCGCAGCCGTGCAACCCTCCGCAATCACCCCTCCGGCAGCGGAACCCCCAGCACCGGCAGCAGTCTCGACGGCCCCCCGTTCCGCAGCCACGGCGGCAACAGCAGCAGCGGGTCCACGTACCCGTCACCCCTGAGCAGCCCCCAGTGCACACACACCCGCCCACCGCAGTGCGCCGCACCCCCTTCCTCCACCGTCCCCACGACTTCCCCCGCCGCCACCTCGTCCCCCTTCCGCACCGTCGCCGTGACCGGCTCGTACGTCGTGCGCAGGTCCGTCCCCGCCAGTGCCACCGACACCACCCCTCGCCCCGCCACCCGCCCCGCGTAGGAGACCCGGCCGTCCGCCACCGCCCGTACCGGCTCGCCGGCGGACGCTGCCAGATCGACCCCCCGGTGCCCGGGGCCGTACACCGTCGCCGGTGGTTCCCAGCCGCGCAGGACCGGCGGCCGTACCCCCACCGGCCAGGCGCGACCGATCGCCGGCACGGGCTCGGCGGCGGGCGGCGGCGGACCGTCCGCTCCCACCCAGGCCCGGGCCGCGGTCGCCCCCAGGGCCAGCGGCAACGCCGTCGCCGCCCACATCCATCGCATCGCGCGTCGCAAGACCAACATGGTCAAACCGTCCCGCGGCCCGCCCGATCATGGCCGGTACCTGTGGATTACTCCCGGGTTGTGGACAGCGGCGTCACCCGGTACCCCGCCGGTCCCGTACACTTCTTCTGGCGATCCGGGTCACCGGGTCGACTTCGCACGCCCCGACATCTGGCCATCAACAGCAGGTGTCAGCGCTTCTCGGTCCTTCGCGGCACAGCGCACCCGGGCGTCAGGCGCGGGAGCCGTCCGGCACCCGCGGCACAACCGAGAAATTCAAGGAGATACGGCCATGGCCGTCGTCACGATGCGGGAGCTGCTGGAGAGCGGCGTCCACTTCGGTCACCAGACCCGTCGCTGGAACCCGAAGATGAAGCGCTTCATCTTCACCGAGCGCAACGGCATCTACATCATCGACCTGCTCCAGTCGCTGTCGTACATCGACCGCGCCTACGAGTTCGTCAAGGAGACCGTCGCCCACGGCGGCACGGTCATGTTCGTCGGCACGAAGAAGCAGGCGCAGGAGGCCATCGCCGAGCAGGCCACCCGCGTCGGCATGCCCTTCGTCAACCAGCGCTGGCTGGGCGGCATGCTCACCAACTTCTCCACCGTCTACAAGCGTCTGCAGCGCCTCAAGGAGCTCGAGCAGATCGACTTCGAGGACGTCGCCGCGTCCGGTCTGACCAAGAAGGAGCTTCTCGTGCTCTCGCGCGAGAAGGCCAAGCTGGAGAAGACCCTCGGCGGTATCCGCGAGATGTCCAAGGTTCCCAGCGCCGTCTGGATCGTGGACACCAAGAAGGAGCACATCGCGGTCGGTGAGGCCCGGAAGCTCAACATCCCGGTCGTCGCGATCCTCGACACCAACTGCGACCCCGACGAGGTCGACTACAAGATCCCGGGCAACGACGACGCGATCCGCTCCGTCACCCTGCTCACCCGCGTGATCGCCGACGCGGTCGCCGAGGGCCTCATCTCCCGCTCCCGTGTCGCCACCGGCGACAAGGGCGAGAAGGCCGCCGGCGAGCCGCTCGCCGAGTGGGAGCGCGACCTGCTCGAGGGCGAGAAGAAGGCGGACGACGCCGAGGTCCAGACCTCCGCCGAGACCGAGAAGGTCGCCGACGCCGAGCAGGCCGAGGCTCCGGCTGCTGTCGAAGCCGCTGTCGAGGCGCCCGCCGCCGAGGCCCCCGCCGCCGAGGACCCTGCGGCCGAGGCGCCGGCCGCCGAGGCTCCGGCCGCGGACGCCGAGCAGGCCTGACCCGTCAGCGTTGACGGCGGGGGCGGCGACATCCCGAACGCCCCCGCCGTTCACCCATAGATTCGCGCTCCACATCTACGTGTGGATCGTGGATCGGGCAGATCTCCCGACTTCGAGAAAGACTTAACGACTCATGGCGAACTACACCGCCGCTGACGTCAAGAAGCTCCGTGAGCTCACCGGCGCCGGCATGATGGACTGCAAGAAGGCCCTGGACGAGGCCGAGGGCGACGTCGACAAGGCTGTCGAGGCGCTCCGGATCAAGGGCCAGAAGGGCGTCGCCAAGCGCGAGGGCCGCTCCGCCGAGAACGGCGCCGTGGTCTCGATCATCGCCGACGACAACTCCTCCGGCGTCCTCGTCGAGCTGAAGTGCGAGACGGACTTCGTCGCCAAGGGTGACAAGTTCCAGGCCGTTGCCAACACCATCGCCGAGCACGTCGCCAAGTCCGCCCCGGCCGACCTGGAGGCCCTGCTCGCCTCCGAGATCGAGCCCGGCAAGACCGTCCAGGCGTACGTCGACGAGGCCAACGCCACCCTCGGCGAGAAGATCGTCCTGGACCGCTTCGCGCAGTACGCCGACGGTTACGTGACCGCCTACATGCACCGCACGATGCCCGACCTGCCCCCGCAGATCGGTGTCCTCGTCGAGCTCGACAAGCCGAACGTCGAGGTCGCCAAGGGCGTCGCCCAGCACATCGCCGCCTTCGCGCCGAAGTACCTCGCCAAGGAGGACGTGCCGGCCGAGGTCGTCGAGTCCGAGCGCCGCATCGCCGAGGAGACCACCCGTGCCGAGGGCAAGCCCGAGGCCGCGATCGCCAAGATCGTCGAGGGTCGTCTCAACGGCTTCTTCAAGGACGCCACGCTGCTCGGCCAGCCGTACGCGCTCGACAACAAGAAGTCGGTCCAGAAGGTTCTGGACGAGGCCGGTGTCACCCTGAAGCGCTTCGTGCGCATCAAGGTCGGCATCTGAGTCCGTACCGCGATCGACGCGCGACCCGCGGGGAAATCCCGATAGGGTCGGTCGACAGCAGTCGTCCGTACACACCGCCACACCCAGGGACGTGACGGACGGCGGCAGATCTGACGAGGAGGCCATTGCCGCGCATGGGCAGCGAAAAGCGACCCCACCGGCAATGGCCTTCTTCGTATGCGTATGTGCAACACGTGAAAGAGGCGGGATCTCCATGACCACCAAGCCCCAGAAGAGCGACGACGGCAAAGTACGCGGCCGGTTTCTGCTGAAGCTGTCCGGAGAAGCCTTCTCCGGTGGCGGCGGCCTGGGCGTGGACCCGGACGTGGTGCACAAGATCGCCCGCGAGATCGCGGCCGTCGTGCGGGACGGGGCGCAGGTCGCCGTCGTCATCGGCGGCGGCAACTTCTTCCGCGGCGCCGAACTCCAGCAGCGGGGCATGGACCGGGCCCGCTCCGACTACATGGGCATGCTCGGCACCGTCATGAACTGCCTCGCCCTCCAGGACTTCCTGGAGAAGGAGGGCATCGACAGCCGGGTGCAGACCGCGATCACCATGGGGCAGGTCGCCGAGCCGTACATCCCGCTGCGCGCCGTGCGCCACCTGGAGAAGGGCCGAGTGGTCATCTTCGGCGCCGGTATGGGCATGCCGTACTTCTCCACCGACACCACCGCCGCCCAGCGCGCCCTGGAGATCGACGCCGAGGCGCTGCTCATGGGCAAGAACGGTGTGGACGGGGTCTACGACTCCGACCCCAAGGCCAACCCCGACGCCGTCAAGTTCGACTCCCTCGGCTACGGCGAGGTCATCACCCGGGAGCTCAAGGTGGCCGACGCCACCGCGATCACGCTCTGCCGCGACAACAAGCTGCCGATCCTGGTGTTCGAGCTGGTGACGGAGGGCAATATCGCGCGCGCCGTCAAGGGTGAGAAGATCGGCACGCTGGTGGGCGACCAGGGCAGCCGGGACTGACCGGCAACGCCTGACGCACCCTGACCGGGGGATGGACAATGTCCTGCCGGTCGGGAACCGTCAGGGAAAGCAGACGCGACGCAGCCGGCCGCCGCCCCGCAACGGAACCGCAGCCGGGCCTTACTCAAGACACGCAGGAGCAAGTGGTGATCGAAGAGACCCTCCTCGAAGCCGAGGAGAAGATGGAGAAGGCCGTCGTGGTCGCCAAGGAGGACTTCGCCGCGATCCGCACCGGCCGTGCGCACCCGGCGATGTTCAACAAGATCGTGGCCGACTACTACGGCGCGCCGACGCCGATCAACCAGCTGGCCTCGTTCTCCGTGCCGGAACCGCGCATGGCGGTCGTGACCCCGTTCGACAAGACGGCCCTGCGCAACATCGAGCAGGCGATCCGCGACTCGGACCTGGGCGTCAACCCGAGCAACGACGGCAACATCATCCGGGTGGTGTTCCCGGAGCTCACCGAGGAGCGCCGCCGCGACTACATCAAGGTCGCCAAGGGCAAGGCGGAGGACTCCCGGGTCTCCATCCGCTCGGTCCGCCGCAAGGCCAAGGACGCGATCGACAAGCTGATCAAGGACGGCGAGGTCGGCGAGGACGAGGGCCGCCGCGCCGAGAAGGAGCTCGACGACACCACCGCGAAGTACGTCGCGCAGGTGGACGAGCTCCTCAAGCACAAGGAAGCGGAGCTTCTCGAAGTCTGATGAACGACTCATCCTGGGGAGCGCCGCCACCCGCCGGGCCGCAGGCCGGGTACTGGGGGCCGACCGATCAGGGCACCGGCCAGGGGTACGACCAGGGCTATGCGCACGGCTACGGCCAGGGGCATGTCCAGGGAGCCGCCCCGGCGGGTCCCGCATACGATGCTGACAACGCGCAGCAGACTCGCCCCATGCCCATCGTGCCCGACGACGTACCCGCGTACGGCGGAGACCAGGACGACGACCGGGGGGCCGCTCGGCTGAGCGGCCCCTTGTTCCGAGACGAGACGTTCCGCAACGACACCCCGTCGGCGCAGCCACTGCCCCAGACGGCGGCGCAACAGAATCCGGAGCCCATGCCCGACGCCCCGCAGCCGGCGCCCCCGCCGCAGAAGAAGAGCGCGGGCCGCGACCTGGGTGCGGCCATAGGGGTCGGCGTCGGACTCGGCGTCGTGATCGTGGCATCCCTGTTCGTCGTCAAGGCCGTCTTCGTCGGTGTCGTCGCGGTCGCGGTCGTGGTGGGACTGTGGGAGCTGACCAGCAGGCTCCAGGAGCGCAAGGGCATCAAGGCGCCCCTGGTCCCGCTGGCGCTCGGCGGCGCGGCGATGGTCGTCGCCGGCTATGCCCGGGGTGCCGAGGGCGCCTGGGTCGCCCTTGCGCTCACCGGGCTCGCGGTCCTCGTCTGGCGGATGACGGAACCGCCGGAGGGCTATCTCAAGGACGTCACGGCGGGCCTCTTCGCGGCGTTCTACGTCCCGTTCCTGGCGACGTTCGTCGCGATGATGCTCACCGCCGGCGACGGCCCCTTCCGGGTGCTGACCTTCCTGCTCCTCACGGTGGTCAGCGACACCGGCGCCTACGCGGTCGGCTGGCGCTTCGGCACCCACAAGCTCGCCCCGCGCATCAGCCCCGGCAAGACCCGCGAGGGCCTGGTCGGCGCGGTGCTGTTCGCCATGGTCGCGGGCGCGCTGTGCATGGAGTTCCTGATCGACGACGGCACCTGGTGGCAGGGCCTGCTGCTGGGCCTCGCGGTCGCGGCCAGCGCCACCCTCGGCGACCTCGGCGAGTCCATGATCAAGCGGGACCTGGGCATCAAGGACATGGGCACGCTGCTCCCCGGGCACGGGGGCATCATGGACCGTCTGGACTCCCTGCTGCCGACGGCCCCGGTGGTGTGGCTGCTGATGGTGCTGTTCGTCGGCAGCGGCTGACCTGCACTGCTTCGCCGGCAGCGGCTGACCTGCTCCACTTCGCCGGCAGCGGCTGATCTACAGACACGTCGGCAGTGGCGGGCGTACAGCTGACGTAGGGGAGCCCCCGTCCTTCGCAGGGCGGGGCTCAGCGGCATGTCGGCCCCGGATGACGCAGCAGAAATCGCATGGTCATGCAGGTCGGAGGCAGACTCCCTGTGAGGACGCTGTGTCTTCAGACGTGCAGGGAGTGCGCGTCTTCAGGCGTGCAGGGAGTGTGCCCATGCCCCTCGATCCGGCCCCGGCCTCCACCCCGTCCCCGACCTCGCCTCCGCCGCCGGTGCGGTTCTGGCCCGTCGACGATCTGCCCGCGCTCGACCCGGACCCGTTCCTGGACGAGATGCTGCGCGACGAGCCGGTCACCCGGATCAGACTCGCGCACGGCGAGGGGGACGCCTGGCTGGTCACCCGCTACGAGGACGTCCGCTTCGTCACCTCCGACCCGCGCTTCTCCCGGGAGGCGGTGGTCGGCCGCGACATCACCAGCATGCGACCGGCGCCGGTGGCCTCCCAGACGGCTGGCCTGCAGTACATCGACCCGCCCCGGCACAACCGGCTGCGCCGGGTCGTCGCCCGTGCCTTCACCGGGCGGGCCATGCAGCGGCTGCGGCCGATGGCGGAGCGCCGGGCCGGTGAACTCCTCGACACGATGGAGGCCGCGGGCCCGCCGGCCGACCTCATGGAGCATCTGCACGGCCCCTTCCCGATCGCCGTGATCCGTGACTTCCTCGGCGTCGACGAGAAGGACTGGCACCGCTGGGCGGCCACTGGCGAGGCGCTGCTCTCGGCGGGTCCCGACGCCGAGGCGCGCGCCCGGGAGGCCGCCCGGACCACCCGGGCCCGGATCGCCGAGCTGTTGCAGAGCCGCCGCGAGGAGCCCCGCGAGGACCTCGCCGGGGTGCTCGCCCAGGCCACCGCGGACGGCGAGATCACCGACGACGAGGCGATCTCCCTGGCCACCGCCATCCAGGTCAGCGGCGGCCACGCGGTCCGCAACAACAGCGGCTCGATGATGTACGCGCTGCTCACCCACCCCAAACACCTGGACCGGCTGCGCCGCGAGCCGGAGCTGCTGCCCAAGGCGGTGGACGAGCTGTTCCGCTACGTCCCGCACCGCAACGGCGTCGGCATCCCGCGGGTCGCCGTCGAGGACGTCGAGGTCGGCGGCCAGCTGATCCGGGCCGGTGAGGTGGTCTACAACGCCTATGTCGCCGCCAACCGCGACCCGGCCGTCTTCGACGACCCCGACGACCTGGACTTCGACCGCGCGAGCGGCCCCCACCTGGCCTTCGGTCACGGTCCCCACCACTGCATGGCCGCGATCATGGCTCGCATGGAGGCCGAGACCATGATCGGCTCGGTCCTCTCCCGCTTCCCGGAGATCCGTCTGGCGGTGGCCCCCGAGGAGGTCGAGTTCCAGCGCCAGGGCCTGATCCGCGGACCGCGTACGCTGCCTGTGACCTGGTGACCGCAACGGGCCGAGGAGGACCCCACCATGCTGACGACCACTTACGTCCCCGGCGCCCCGAACTGGCTCGACGTGGGCACCCCCGACACCGACGCGAGCGCCGCCTTCTACTCCGCCGTCTTCGGCTGGGAGTACCGGTCGGCCGGACCGGAGGCGGGCGGCTACGGCTTCTTCGAGCAGGACGGCAGGACGGTCGCCGGGATGGGCCCGCTCACCGAGGAGGGCGCGAGCGCGTCCTGGCGGGTGTACTTCCACACCCCGGACGCCGACGCCACCGCCAAGGCCGTGGAGCAGGCGGGCGGCAGCGTCCGGATCGCCCCGGCGGACGTCTTCGCCTTCGGACGGGCGGCCGCCTTCGTCGACCCCACCGGCGCGGACTTCGCGGTCTGGCAGCCGGGCGAGACGAAGGGCCTGGACCTCGTCGCGGTCCCCGGCAGCCTGGCCAGGACGGAGCTGTACACCACCGACGCGAACGCGGCGAAGGCGTTCTACGAGTCGGTCTTCTCCTGGCAGACGCGCGACGTGCCGATGGGCCCGGAACTGACGTACACGGTCCTCACCCCGGCCGGCGGCGGCCCGGCGGCGGCCCACGGCGGACTGATGCAGCTGCCCCAGGCCAACCTCGACGCCGGATCGACCCCGGAATGGCACCCCTACTTCGAGGTGCGGGACTGCGACACCACACTCGCCAGGGCCACCGAGGCCGGAGCCACCGCCATCATCCCGGTCACCGAAGCACCGGGCATCGGCCGCTTCGCCATGTTCCTCGACCCCTTCGGCGCCCCCTTCGCCATCATCACGACCGCCAGAACCTGACTACGACCATTGGGTCAGCCTCGCCATAGTCGAGTTGCCCGCCGAAGACGTCCCAGCGGCCTTCAGATGCCGTTTGACGAGGCTCTCGGATCGATCCCCCCGTCCCCACCGATATCGGCCGTACGGGTCCGTGGAATCGATCCGCTTCCGGGTGAGCCCGTCGTGCCGGCCCACCGCATGACGTGCGTCCCCGAGCGGGGGTGAGTCGTAGGTCGCGCAGCGATAGCCAAGAGACCGACCCGTGCCCGCCGCGTGCCGATCGAATGGGAGCGGCGGGGAGTAGCAGGGAACACCGGAGGGCGGCCCGAGGAACCGCAGGTCAGCGAACCGGCTGCTCAGCCCGCCTCCACATACGCGATCTTCCGAACTGGCTACGCGGGTTCGATTCCCGCCGCCCGCTCTGAATGCCGAAGGCCCAGGCAAGAGGTTGTTTCCCTCTCCCTGGGCCTTCAGTCGTTCCGGGGACGGGTAGCGCGCTCAGCGCTTGAAGGAGCCCCTGGCCTGTTCTTTCGCGCCCCGCATCCTGCCTCGTGTTTCGAGAGCGGCGCCTTTTGCTGCGAGGGTTTCTTTGTGCACCGCGTGGGCCGCCTTCCGCACGGTCTTTCCGACGATCTGTTCGGCCTTTGCCTTGGCCCGTTCTCCGGCGCTCATCTCGGTACCTCCGTGGGTTCTCACTGACCGTGTGCCCCTCGGGACAAAGGGGAAAAACCCTGTGGGACGTGTTGGTAACGGATGGCCGGGGGCCCGCGGGCCCGGCGGGGAGACGCCTGTCGATCTGGGTCCCAGACCCGCCCTCCGCCTGAATGATCGCCTCGATTCCTTCGTCGCGGCGGCACGCAGTCACGACTGGTAGCGACTACTGACGACAGTCGTCGCGAGCCGCAGACCCAGGCCACCCAATTGGATCTGCGACACTGGTACAGCCATGCCTAATCCCGGAGAACTCACTTTCGTCGCGCCGCGCGGAGCCAAGAAGCCGCCGCGGCATCTCGCTGATCTCTCGCCCTCCGAGCGCAAGGACGCGGTGGCCGAGGCCGGTGAGAAGCCGTTTCGTGCCAAGCAGCTGTCGCAGCACTACTTCGCGCGGTACACGCACGACCCCGAGGAGTGGACGGACATCCCGGCCGGCTCCAGGGAGCGGTTGCGCGAGGCGCTGTTCCCCGAGCTGATGACGGTCGTACGGCATCTGTCGACCGACGAGGGGACGACCCGCAAGACGCTGTGGAAGCTGTTCGACGGCACGCTCGTCGAGTCGGTGCTGATGCGCTACCCGGACCGGGTGACCATGTGCATCAGCTCGCAGGCGGGGTGCGGGATGAACTGCCCGTTCTGCGCTACCGGCCAGGCGGGTCTTGACCGGAACCTGTCCACGGCGGAGATCGTCCACCAGATCGTGGACGGGATGCGGGCGCTCCGGGACGGCGAGGTGCCCGGCGGGCCCGCGCGGTTGTCGAACATCGTCTTCATGGGGATGGGGGAGCCGCTCGCCAACTACAAGCGGGTGGTCGGAGCCATCCGGGCGCTCACCGACCCCGCCCCGGACGGGCTGGGGCTCTCGCAGCGCGGGATCACCGTGTCGACCGTCGGACTGGTCCCGGCCATCCACCGGTTCGCCGACGAGGGCTTCAAGTGCCGGCTGGCGATCTCGCTGCACGCCCCCGACGACGAGCTGCGCGACACCCTGGTGCCGGTCAACACCCGGTGGAAGGTGCGCGAGGTCCTCGACGCCGGGTTCGAGTACGTCGAGAAGAGCGGGCGCCGGCTGTCCATCGAGTACGCGCTCATCCGGGACATCAACGACCAGGCGTGGCGCGGGGACCGGCTGGGGCGGCTGCTCCGCGGCAAGCCCGTGCACGTCAACCTCATCCCGCTGAACCCGACGCCCGGTTCGAAGTGGACCGCGTCGCGGCCGGAGGACGAGAAGGCGTTCGTCGAGGCGATCGAGGCGCATGGTGTGCCCGTCACCGTCCGGGACACCCGGGGTCAGGAGATCGACGGCGCCTGTGGTCAGCTCGCGGCCACCGAGCGGTAGGATCTGGCCATTACATCTTCATATTCCGACAGGGGAGCGCCACAGCGCTGAGAGTGCGGCAACCGGGCCGCAGACCCTCTGAACCTCGCCCAGGTCATTCTGGGTAGGAAGTTCGGTCGTTACTCAAGCTGTTGCGCCCTGCCCGCACATCGCGGGCGGGGCCGCGTCTCTTCCTGGTCCACCCCAGGAGGAAATCACCAGTGCACACCAGGACCTTCGTGGCCGCGGCAGTCGGCCTCGGGCTCGTGACGCTGTCCGCGTGCTCGTCCTCGTCCTCGGACAGCGGGGCCGGCTCCAAGACCGTCACCCTCGTCAGCCACGACTCATGGGCCGTCTCCAAGAACGTGCTCCAGGACTTCGAGAAGCAGTCCGGCTACAAGGTGAACGTCCTCAAGGACGGCGACGCCGGGCAGGCCGTCAACAAGGCGATCCTGACCAAGGACAACCCGCAGGGCGACGTCTTCTTCGGCGTCGACAACACCCTGCTGTCCAGGGCCCTCGACAACGGTCTCTTCCAGCCGTACGAGGCGAAGGGGCTCGGCACGGTCGGCACGGAGTACCAACTCGACGCGGCCAAGCACCGCGTCACGCCCATCGACTACGGCGACATCTGCGTCAACTACGACAAGGCGTACTTCAGCAAGCACAAGCTGACCCCGCCGGCGTCGTACGCCGACCTCGTCAAGCCCCAGTACAAGAACCTCCTCGTCACCGAGAACGCGTCCACGTCCTCGCCGGGGCTCGGGTTCCTGCTCGGGTCCGCCGCCGAGTACGGGGACGGCGGCTGGCAGGGCTACTGGAAGAAGCTCAAGGCCAACGGCGTCAAGGTCGTCGACGGCTGGGAGCAGGCCTACGACGAGGAGTTCTCCGGTTCGGCCGGCGGCAGGAAGGCGGGCGGCGACCGGCCGCTCGTCGTGTCGTACGCCTCCTCCCCGCCCGCCGAGGTCATCTACGCCGACCCGAAGCCCAGCACCGCGCCCACCGGCGTCGCGACCGGCACCTGCTTCCGGCAGATCGAGTTCGCCGGACTGCTCAGCAACGCGAAGAACACCAAGGGCGGCAAGGCGTTCATCGACTTCCTGGTCTCCAAGGAGTTCCAGGAGGACATGCCGCTGAACATGTTCGTGTACCCGGTGGTCAAGGGGGCGAGCGTGCCGGCCGAGTTCACGAAGTACGGGCCCGCCGCCCAGGACCCCGAGACCATGGCGCCCGACAAGATCGCCGCCAACCGTGACCAGTGGGTCAAGACGTGGACGTCACTCGTACTGAAGTAACCGCCGGCCGCCGGCGCGGGAGCGCGGCGCGGCTCGGGCTGATGGCCCTGCCCGTCGCGTTCTTCGCCGTCTTCTTCGCCTGGCCGGTCGCCGCGATCGTCACCCGCGGGCTGAAGGTCGACGGGGTCTGGCGGTTCGGGCGGATCGCCGATGTGGTGGCCCAGTCCGACATCCGGCACGTGCTGTGGTTCACCACCTGGCAGGCGCTCGCCTCCACCGCGCTCACCCTGCTGGCCGCGCTGCCCGCCGCCTATGTCTTCGCCCGCCTCGACTTCCCGGGCAAGCAGGTGCTGCGGGCCGTGGTGACGGTCCCCTTCGTGCTGCCGACGGTGGTGGTGGGGACCGCCTTCCTCGCGCTCGTCGGGCGGGGCGGGCTGCTGGACGAGCTGTGGGGCGTACGGCTGGACACCACCGTCTGGGCCATCCTGCTGGCGCACGTCTTCTTCAACTACGCGGTCGTCGTACGGACCGTGGGCGGACTGTGGGCCCAGCTGGACCCGCGGCAGGAGGAGGCCGCCCGGATGCTCGGCGCCTCCCCGCTGAGTGCCTGGCGCAAGGTCACGCTGCCCGCGCTCGCGCCCGCCGTGGCCGCCGCCGCGCTGATGGTGTTCCTGTTCACCTTCACCTCCTTCGGCGTGGTGCAGATCCTCGGCGGGCCGACGTTCTCCACCCTCGAAGTGGAGATCTACCGGCAGACCTCCGAGATCTTCGACCTCTCCACGGCCGCCGTCCTCACGATCGTCCAGTTCGCCGCGGTCGGCGCGATCCTCGCCGTGCACGCGTGGACGGTACGGCGCCGGGAGAGTGCGCTGCGCCTGGTGGATCCGTCGGTGACGGCACGCCGGCCGCGCGGGTCCGGGCAGTGGGCACTGCTCGGCGGGGTCCTCGCCACCATCGCCGTGCTCCTGGTCCTGCCGCTGGCCGTACTGGTACGGCGTTCCCTGGACGGGGGGTTCGGGTACTACCGGGCGCTCGGCGACGCCGACGGCGGGACCTTCCTGGTCGCGCCGATCGAGTCGGTGGTCAATTCCCTGGAGTACGCGGTCGCGGCCACCGCCGTCGCGGTGGCGATCGGCGGACTCGCGGCTGCCGCGCTGGCCCGGCGGGACGCGGGGCGGCTGGTACGGGGGTTCGACGCGCTGCTGATGCTGCCGCTCGGAGTGTCCGCGGTGACCGTCGGCTTCGGCTTCCTGATCGCGCTCGACAAGCCGCCGCTGGATCTGCGCCAGTCCTGGATCCTGGTGCCGCTCGCCCAGGCGCTGGTCGGCGTCCCCTTCGTCGTACGGACCATGCTGCCCGTGCTGCGGGCCGTGGACGAGCGGCTGCGGGAGGCGGCGGCCGTGCTCGGGGCCGCGCCGTGGCGGGTGTGGCGGGAGGTCGATCTGCCGTTGGTGCGGCGGGCGCTGCTGATCGCGGCGGGGTTCGCGTTCGCGGTGTCGCTGGGGGAGTTCGGGGCGACGGTGTTCATCGCACGGCCCGACAACCCGACCCTGCCGGTCGCCGTGGCCCGGCTGCTGTCCCGCCCCGGTGATCTCAACTACGGCCAGGCGATGGCCCTTTCCACGATTCTGATGGTCGTGTGTGCGGTGGCGCTGCTGGTTCTCGAGCGGCTGCGGACCGACCGGACGGGGGAGTTCTGATGCTGCTGACGCTCGACGCGGCCACCGTGCGGTTCGGCGGGCGGCCCGTGCTGGACGCCGTCGGGCTCGGTGTCGCCGAGCACGAGGTGGTGTGCGTGCTCGGGCCGAGCGGGAGCGGCAAGTCGACGCTGTTGCGGGCGGTGGCCGGGCTGCAACCGCTGGATTCCGGGCGGGTGTTGCTCGACGGACACGACCAGGCGCGGGTGCCGGCCCATCGGCGGGGGGTCGGGCTGATGTTCCAGGACCACCAGCTGTTCCCGCAGCGGGACGTGGGCGGGAACGTGGCCTTCGGGCTGCGGATGCGTGCTGCCTCCAAGGCGCAACAGGGCACTGAGACAAGCGAGTTGCTGGAGCTGGTCGGGCTGCCGGGGGCGGCCCGGCGGGCGGTGGCCGGGCTCTCCGGCGGCGAGCAGCAGCGGGTGGCGCTCGCGCGGGCGCTGGCCCCCCGGCCCCGGCTGCTGATGCTCGACGAACCGCTCGGGCAGCTCGACCGCTCGCTGCGGGAGCGGCTCGTGGTTGAACTCCGGGAACTGTTCGGGCGGTTGGGCACCACCGTGCTCGCCGTGACGCACGACCAGGGCGAGGCGTTCGCGCTGGCCGACCGGGTGGTGGTGATGCGGGACGGGCGGATCGCCCAGACCGGCACGCCCCTCGACGTCTGGCAGCGGCCCGCGGACGAGTTCGTGGCCCGCTTCCTGGGCTTCGGCAACGTGGTCCGGGCGACCGTCGAGGGAGCGGTCGCGGTGACGCCGTGGGGGAAGGTGCCGGTGCCCGGGGGCTCCGGGCAGGGGGCACGGACGCTGCTGGTACGGCCGGCCGGTGTACGGCTGGTCGCCGCCGACGCGGGGCTGCCCTGCACGGTGGCCGCCCGCACCTTCCAGGGCACCCATGTCACCGTGCACCTCCAGCCCCAGGACGGCCCCCGCCTGGAGGCGGCCTGCGCGCTGCGGGAGGCACCGGAGGCGGGGGACGCGGTGGGCGTCGAGTTCGACGCGGCGGAGACCGTCGTACTGGACTGACCGCTTGCGCGGGTACGGCCGAGGCCCGCCCCCTGGGGTACGGGGACGGGCCTCGACGGTGTACGAGTGGTGAGGGGTGCGTCAGTTACCGCTGTGCGCCCCACGGCGGCGCATGCCGAACCAGACGGCGCCACCGCCGACCGCCACGAGTGCGGCCGCGACACCGGCGATCAGGCCGGTGTTGGAGTTGGCACCGGTCTCGGCGAGGTTCGACTCACCGACGGCCGGGGACGGCGCGTTGTCCGACGTGGACGCCGGGGCGGTGCTGCTGCTCTCCGTGGCCGACGGGGTCGGGGAGTCCGACTCGGCCGGGGTGGACTCCGACGGCGACGGGGAGGCCGACTCCGACGGGGAGGGGCTGGAGCTCTCGTCGGACTTGCACGCCGTCGACGAGGTCGTCAGGTTGGGAGTGATGTCCCTGTCGATCTGGATCTTGCCACTGTCGACCTTGACGTGGACGCGGTACGTCGCGTTCGGCGCCCAGTCCTCGGCGAAGGTGACCTTCGTACCTTCCTTGGAGCCCTTCATGGTCTGCGCTTCGCCGACCTGCTTGGCGTCGCCACCGTTGCTCTCGAGGAAGACGGTGATGGTGGCCGGAGTACCCGAGGCGTCCTGGTCGGTGACCGTGATGACACCGTTGGAGCCGTCGCAGGTGGCTTCGGCGGAGAACTCGGAGATGTTGCACGCGAGGGCGCTGCTGGAGAAGCCCAGGACCAGCGCGGCCGACGCGGAGGCAACACCCAGGATGCGCACGGAACTACGTGCACTGCGGCGGGATATGGACACGTTTGTCCTTACTGAATGCATAACAGCGGGGGGCTGAGGGGGAGTTGACGCGACGGTGAGGTGAGGCATCAGAATCCCCAAGAGTCCCTCAGGTCTATAAGTGTGTCGTAAGCAGTGTCAATCCATATGCGGTCCACGGATGTTGGCTTTGCCTGCTGTTTACCTGCCGAGACGTTTCAGCGCTTGTGAAGCTTGCTCGATCCGGTCAACGAGGGCGATACGGGACGCCATCGTCCGCTTTCCCGCGAGCGAGGTCAGCAGCTGCCAGGCCGGCAGTTCCCGGCTCCAGTGCGCCTCGTTCACGAGCACCATCGGGGTCGGCTCGCCCCGTGACTCGTAGTAGTTGGGCGTCGCGTTGTCGAAGATCTCCTGTACGGTCCCGGCGGCGCCCGGCAGGAACACCACGCCGGCGTTGGAGCGGGCCAGCAGGCCGTCCTCGCGGGTGGCGTTGGCGAAGTACTTGGCGATGTGCGCGGCGAAGGCGTTCGGCGGCTCGTGGCCGTAGAACCAGGTGGGGATGCCGACCGACGGGCCGCCCTCCGGCCAGTGTTCGCGGACCTCGAAGGCGGCGCGCGCCCAGTCGGTGACCGACGGCCGGAACGAGGGCGCCTCGGCGAGGAGCGCCAGCGCCTCGTCGAGCATCCCGTCGTCGAAGGGGGCCGCGTACGCGCCGAGGTTCGCCGCCTCCATCGCGCCCGGGCCGCCGCCGGTGGCCACCGTGAAGCCGGCCCGTGCCAGCTCCCGGCCGAGCCGGGCGGCACCGGCGTACTCCACCGTGCCGCGCGCCATCGCGTGGCCGCCCATCACTCCCACCACCCGGGCGCCGACGAGGAGTTCGTCCAGGGCGTCGGAGACCGCGTCGTCGTGGATCGAGCGCAGCATCGAGGCGAATATGTCGCCGTCCGCCTTGGTCTGCTCGAACCAGGCGTACGAACGGGCGTCCGGGGTCGCCTGGTAGCCCGCGTCGAGCGAGTCGAACAGCTCGTCGGGCGTGTAGGCGAAGGCGCGGTAGGGGTCGAAGGGGAGGTCCGGGACCGGCGGGAACACCAGGGCGCCGGACGCGCCGACCCGGGCGGCGGCCTCGGGGGACATCGGGCAGCCGAGGAAGACGGCGCCGGTGGTGTCCGTGGCCAGCAGGACGTCCGTACGGTCCGTCAGATCGACGGCTTGGAGCCGGTACCGGGCGAGCGTCCCGTGCGCGGCGACCACCTCGTCGAACTCGGCGAGGGACTCGATCTCACGGTCGCGGGCGGCCCGGTGCGGCTGCGCGGGGCGGGGCTGGGCGGGGTGCGGCTGGGCGGGTGTCGGATGCACCCGCCCATGCTAGGCATCGGCCGCACCGTTTCCCGGGGACGAGTCCCTGTCATGCTCGGGTCGGCTCAACACCCAGGCCGAGTCCGTGGAAGACGAGGCCCTTACGAAGGCGGAAGACATCATGGAGCTCAAGGATGTGCTGGCCGACTGGCTCGACTACGACGTTGCGGCGTTTCGGCTCGGTGTCTTTCTGGGCGTCTTTCCGCGTGACCAGAAATTCAGCCGGGTGAAGCGGATGTTCTGGATGGACGGATATCCGCTGGGTGACTTGTTGGTGGACATTCTCGACCGGATGGCGCAGGCCGGAGTTCTTCTCAAGGACGAGGACGACGCGCGGTACAAGTGGAACCCGGCGCCCATCGACCTGTCGTGAAGGTGCCGTGAGCGGCATGGGCCGGGCTCGTCCGCACGACCCATGCCAGGCACGGGGGATTTCGGTTTCGCAGGCTCAGCCCTGCACCGCCGCCGGGTCCATCCACACGACCTCCCAGCTGTGGCCGTCGAGGTCGTCGAAGGAGCGGCCGTACATG
Source organism: Streptomyces sp. NPDC054770 (assembly GCF_053611985.1). Taxonomy (NCBI): domain Bacteria; kingdom Bacillati; phylum Actinomycetota; class Actinomycetes; order Kitasatosporales; family Streptomycetaceae; genus Streptomyces; species Streptomyces sp. NPDC054770. Next base: position 64,723 of record NZ_JBSHBL010000042.1, on the reverse strand, counting down.
AAGCCCTGGTCCTGGGCGTCGTCGTTCGCCGTGCCGCCGGCCGCGACCGCCTTCTCCACCAGCTCGTCGACCTTCTCGCGGCTCTCCGCGCTCAGACAGATCAGCACCTCGCTGGTCTTCGTCGAGTCGGCGATCTCCTTCTTCGTGAAGTCGGCGTAACGCTGCTTGCTCAGCAGCATCGCGATGATCGTGTCGCTGATCACGACACAGGAGCAGTCGTCGGTGCTGAACTGCGGGTTGATCGAGTAGCCGAGCTCCGTGAAGAACTTCCGGGACGCGGTGACGTCATCGGTGGCCAGGTTCACGAAGATCATCTGCTGGTACATGCGGTCTCTCCCTCGGGTGTCGTGCCTTTCGCGGGGATAGACCGGAGGGTGCGGCGAAAGTCATCGGCCGGGTCCGGATTTTTTCGTACGGCCATTCAGCGTGCGAGCGGGAGTGCGGCGAGCTCGGCGATCAGCAGGGTGAGAGGGCCGAAGAAGGTCAGCAGGGCGCCGGCGCGCAGGGCCGCCGCGCTGCGCAGCACGGCCGTAGGGGCGCCCAGGCGGAGCAGGGCCGCGGTGGTGTCGGCGCGGGACTGGCGGGCCTCCACGGCGGCGGTGAGGAGGGTGGCGACCGTGCAGCCGGCCACCAGCAGGCCGCCGAGGGCGGTGAGGGGGCCGAAGGCGGGGGTGCCGCCGTCGTGGCCGGGGAGGGTGGTGGCCGCGAAGGCCGCCGACGCCACCGCGCAGACGACGCCGAGGGGGCGGCCGATGCGGGTGGCCTCCGCCATCAGGACACGGCCCGCGAGGAGGCGGTGGGCGCCGGGGCGGACGGCCTGGAGGAGGCGGCCGCAGAGGTGGGTGAGGCCGGGGGCGGCGAGGACCAGGCCGAGGGCGGTGAGGGACCAGCCGACGAGGACGCCGACGGGGCCTGCGGCCAGGCCGCCGGGGAGGGTGGTGCGGGGGGTGGTTTCGGTGACGCCGGCGTACGACTCCACGGCGAGGCCTGCGGCGAGGACGGCGATGCCCCAGGGGAGGCCGGTGGGGACGGTGCCGGTGGCGTTGCCGCGGGCCGGGAGGTCGGGTACGTGGTCCGGGGCTTCCTGCGTGCCGTCCGTGGGGGCCGGGGTGGGCGGGGTGTCGCTCACCGGCGCTTGCAGGGTGCCGGCCGCGCCCACCAGTGCCGCCCCAGCGGTACGACTGCCCGCGGGATGGCGTGATGGCTGGGGGCCGTCTGCGGGGTGATGGGGTGGGTGGGGGGTGGTTTTGGGGGTGGGGAAGATGCGGGCGCCGAAGCGGCCGTAGGCGCCGAAGGTTTCGGGTTTTGCTGTTCTGCCGTAGGCGCCGAAGCGGCCGTACACGCGGGAGCGGGTGTCGGGGTGGGGCAGGTCGCGGGGGCGGAGGGTCACCGCGACCGCCGTGGACGCCAGGACCGGGAGGACGGCCAGGAGGGTCAGGGCCGCCGGGAGGGGCAGGGGCTTGTTCGCTGCCAGGAAGTCCTTCGCGGCGCCGTCGAAGGGCATGCCCGTGAGGTCGCCGCGCAGGTGCAGGAAGACCAGGAGGGCCAGCAGGGAGCCCAGGGTGCAGGCGAGGGCCGTGTTGAGGGCGGCGATCGCCATCAGGCGGGCCGGGCCCAGGCCGAAGGCCGACAGGCCGGAGCGCGGCTTGGCGCCGGGGTCGGTGCGGGCCACCGCGACCGCGAGGTACACCGTGGCGGCGAGCGGGATCGCGCACCAGGACAGACGCAGGAGCGCGGCCGTGGTGTGGGTCGGGTGGGTCAGCGCGTAGCCGAGGGCGGAGAGGAGGAGGAAGCCCGTGCCCGCCGCCGCGGCGGCCACCAGGAGGCGGCGCAGGTGGACGGCCGGACGGGCGGCGCGGGTCAGACGGAGAGCGAGCACTCGGCCCGGCCTTCCGCTTCGGGGACCGGCGGCAGGTGGACCGTCTTCACCTGGCGGCCGTCGAGGAGTGCGACCTTGCGGTCGGCGAGCGCCGCCGTCTCCGCGTCGTGCGTGGCGAGGACGACCGTGATGCCGTGCGAGCGGGCCGCCGTGGTGAGGGTGCGCAGCACGTGGGCACGGTCGGCGCGGTGCAGCGGTGCCGTCGGCTCGTCCGCGAAGAGGACCGTGGGCGCCGGGGCGAGGGCACGGGCGATGGAGACACGCTGGCGTTCGGCCTGCTGGAGCTCGGCCGGGTGCTTGCGGGCCTTGTCGCCGACGTCGAGGCGCTCCAGCCACTCCAGCGCGGCCACCTTGGCCCGCCGCCTGCCGGTGCCCCGCAGCATCAGGGGCAGGGCGGTGTTCTCCCAGACGTTCAGCTCGGGGACGAGCGTCGGGGCCGGGTCGATCCAGCCGAAGCGGTCGCGGCGCAGCCGCTCGCGGGTGGACGGGCCCATCCGGTGCACGGCCTTGCTGTTGAACCAGACCTCGCCGCCCTGCGCCGGGACCAGGCCGCTCAGGCATCTCAGCAGCGTCGTCTTGCCGCTGCCGCGCGGGCCGCTGACGGCGAGGATCTCGCCGTCCCGGACGCCGAGCGAGATGCCGGCGATACCGGGCGAGCCGTCCTGGTGGCGGAAGTGCAGGGCGCGTGCCCACAGCACGTCGTTGTCCGGCGGGGCCTCCATGGGCGTACACCTCGGTTCTGATCCGTTTTGCCGTGCCTTCCCACGTCCGGGGGAACGAAGGCTGGGCCGATCGGTCACGTGCACGCTAGGCAGGCCAGGGGGCGGAGCCCGGACGGCACACGGCCCCGGGCCGCCGTTCTCACTCGAACGGACGGCGCCGGGGCCGGATCAGACCGCTGATCTGATGATCAGAGCATTGGTCAGAGCTTCGTCCACGCCTCCGTGAGGGTGGCACGCAGGATCTGCTCGATCTCGTCGAAGGTCTCCTGGTTGGAGATCAGCGGCGGGGCGAGCTGGACGACCGGGTCGCCGCGGTCGTCGGCCCGGCAGTACAGGCCGTTCTCGAACAGGGCCTTGGAGAGGAAGCCGTACAGGACGCGCTCGGTCTCCTCGTCGTTGAAGGACTCCTTGGTGGCCTTGTCCTTGACGAGCTCGATGCCGTAGAAGAAGCCGTTGCCGCGGACGTCGCCGACGATCGGCAGGTCGTGCAGCTTCTCCAGGGTGGAGCGGAAGGCCCCCTCGTTGTCGAGCACGTGCTGGTTGAGGTTCTCGCGCTCGAACAGGTCGAGGTTGGCGAGACCGACCGCCGCGGAGACCGGGTGGCCGCCGAAGGTGTAGCCGTGCAGGAAGGTGTTGTCGCCCTTGTAGAACGGCTCGGCGACGCGGTCGGAGACGATGCACGCGCCGATCGGGGAGTAGCCCGAGGTCATGCCCTTGGCGCAGGTGATCATGTCCGGGACGTAGCCGAACTTGTCACAGGCGAACATCGTGCCGAGGCGGCCGAAGGCGCAGATGACCTCGTCGGAGACCAGGAGTACGTCGTACTGGTCGCAGATCTCGCGCACGCGCTGGAAGTAGCCGGGCGGGGGCGGGAAGCAGCCGCCCGCGTTCTGGACCGGCTCCAGGAAGACCGCGGCGACCGTGTCCGGACCCTCGAAGAGGATCTCCTGCTCGATCTGGTCGGCGGCCCAGCGGCCGAAGGCCTCCGGGTCGTCGCCGTGGATCGGGGCGCGGTAGATGTTCGTGTTCGGGACCTTGTGGGCACCGGGGACGAGGGGCTCGAAGGGGGCCTTGAGCGCCGGGAGGCCGGTGATCGACAGGGCGCCCTGCGGGGTGCCGTGGTAGGCGACCGCGCGGGAGATGACCTTGTACTTGGTCGGCTTGCCCTGCAGCTTGAAGTACTGCTTGGCCAGCTTCCAGGCGGTCTCGACGGCCTCGCCGCCGCCGGTGGTGAAGAAGACCTTGTTCAGGTCGCCCGGGGCGTGGTCGGCCAGCCGCTCCGCGAGCTCGACGGCCTTCGGGTGGGCGTACGACCACACCGGGAAGAACGCCAGCTCCTGGGCCTGCTTGAAGGCGGTCTCGGCCAGTTCGGTGCGGCCGTGACCGGCCTGGACCACGAACAGACCGGCGAGACCGTCGAGGTAGCGCTTGCCCTTGTCGTCGTAGATGTAGGTGCCCTCGCCCCGGACGATGGTCGGGACGGGCGAGTTCTCGTACGAGGACATGCGGGTGAAGTGCATCCACAGGTGGTCGTACGCGGTGCGGCTGAGGTCCTTCTGGGTCACGGTTATCGGGTTCCCCACATGTAGGTCTGCTTCTTCAGCTTCAGATAGACGAAGCTTTCGGTGGAGCGCACGCCGGGCAGCGCCCGGATGCGTTTGTTGATGACGTCCAGCAGGTGGTCGTCGTCCTCGCAGACGATCTCCGCGAGGATGTCGAACGAGCCCGCGGTCATCACCACGTACTCGACTTCCGACATGGCCGTCAGCGCTTCCGCGATCGACTCGACATCACCCTCGACGTTGACGCCGACCATCGCCTGCCGGCGGAAGCCCACGGTGAGCGGGTCCGTGACGGCGACGATCTGCATGACGCCCTGGTCCAGCAGCTTCTGGACGCGCTGGCGCACGGCCGCCTCCGACAGGCCGACGGCCTTGCCGATCGCGGCGTACGGACGGCGGCCGTCCTCCTGGAGCTGCTGGATGATGGCGAGGGAGACGGCGTCCAACTGGGGGGTGCCGTTCCTGGACTCGCGGGACGAGTCCCTCTGGTCTGCGCTTCGACTGGCCACGACCTCACTGTGCACGACGTCTCGGCGGTTCCGCAAGGCCGTATCGATGAAATTCGTTGTTTGAGGTGTCGCAGATTGCGGATTTCGCAGACGCGGCGGCCGTGGGGGTGTTGAAAACGTGGGAACTCGGATTACTGTGGGTGTCTCAGTGAATGGACACCCGAACTTGGAGGGCCGGCAGTGAGCACCGAGCTGCGTCGTCTGCGTAACTACATCGACGGTGAGTTCCGGGACGCCGCCGACGGACGGACCACGGAGGTGGTCAACCCCGCGACCGGCGAGGCGTACGCGACCGCGCCGCTGTCCGGGGCGGCGGACGTCGATGCCGCGATGGCGGCCGCGGCCGCGGCCTTCCCGGCCTGGCGCGACACCACGCCCGCCGAACGGCAGAAGGCCCTGCTGAAGATCGCGGACGCGTTCGAGGAGCGGGCCGAGGACCTCATCGCGGCGGAGGTGGAGAACACCGGCAAGCCGACCGGGCTCACCCGCTCCGAGGAGATCCCGCCGATGGTCGACCAGATCCGGTTCTTCGCCGGTGCGGCCCGGATGCTGGAGGGCCGGTCGGCCGGCGAGTACATGGAGGGGATGACCTCGATCATCCGCCGTGAGCCGGTCGGCGTCTGCGCGCAGGTCGCGCCGTGGAACTACCCGATGATGATGGCCGTGTGGAAGTTCGCCCCGGCGATCGCCGCGGGCAACACGGTGGTCCTGAAGCCGTCGGACACCACCCCGGCGTCGACCGTCCTGATCGCCGAGATCATCGGGGGCATCCTCCCCAAGGGCGTCTTCAACGTCGTCACCGGCGACCGTGACACCGGCCGCGCGATGGTCGAGCACCCGACCCCGGCGATGGCCTCCATCACCGGTTCCGTGCGGGCCGGCATGTCGGTCGCCGAGTCCGCGTCCAAGGACCTCAAGCGGGTCCACCTGGAGCTGGGCGGCAAGGCGCCGGTCGTCGTCTTCGAGGACACGGACATCGCCAAGGCCGTCGAGGACATCTCCGTCGCGGGCTTCTTCAACGCCGGCCAGGACTGTACGGCCGCCACCCGCGTGCTCGTCCAGGAGTCCATCCACGACGAGTTCGTGGCGGCGCTCGCGAAGGCCGCGGCCGAGACGAAGACGGGCCAGCCGGACGACGAGGACGTGCTGTACGGGCCGTTGAACAACCCGAACCAGCTGAAGCAGGTCTCCGGCTTCATCGAGCGGCTCCCGGCCCACGCCAAGGTCGAGGCCGGCGGGCAGCGGGTCGGTGACAAGGGGTACTTCTACGCGGCGACCGTCGTCTCCGGACTCAAGCAGGACGACGAGATCATCCAGAACGAGGTCTTCGGACCGGTCATCACCGTCCAGTCCTTCACGGACGAGGACCAGGCCGTGCAGTGGGCCAACGGCGTCGAGTACGCGCTCGCGTCGTCCGTGTGGACCAAGGACCACGGGCGGGCGATGCGGATGTCCAAGAGGCTGGACTTCGGCTGCGTGTGGATCAACACGCACATTCCGCTGGTCGCGGAGATGCCGCACGGCGGCTTCAAGAAGTCGGGGTACGGCAAGGACCTGTCGGCGTACGGGTTCGACGACTACACGCGGATCAAGCACGTGATGACGTCGCTGGACGCGTAGGTCGTATCCGGACGCGTAGGCCGTATGTCGGCTGCGGGTGCGTGGGGGCTGGTCGCGCAGTTCCCCGCGCCCCTTGGGTATCTGGCGCTGCCCGGGGTCGGGAAGTCCCCGGGCAGCGCTTTCGTGTGTCGGTGACCGGGTGTGTAACGCCGTGTTGACCTAGGTCATCGACAAGGTGTCCGGTCCGTGTCAGGCGGCTCGACGCAGCGTCGATTGCCCGGCGACGGGCGGGCGCGACATGCTTCAGGTGTGCCCCAGACCTCTTCTCAGACGCCTGCGCTCTCCCGTCGCTCCCTGCTGCGCGCGCTCGGCGGCACCGCCGCGTTCGGCGCGCTGGCGGGCTGCGGGGTGCCCGCCGCCTACGTCAAGGCCGGCGACCGCGCCGTGACCGACGTGTCCGCCACGGACCACAGGCTGGTCTTCGCGAACTGGCCGCTGTACATCGACGTGGACGACGACAACCCGAACAAGCGGCCCACCCTCGACGCCTTCGAGAAGCGCACCGGGATCTCCGTCGACTACATCGAGGAGATCAACGACAACGACGAGTTCTTCGGCAAGATCAGCCCGGCGCTGATGAACCACCAGTCCACCGGCCGGGACCTGATCGTCATCAGCGACTGGATGTGCGCGCGGTTCGTCCGCCTGGGCTGGGTCGAGAAGATGGACCGCGCCCACCAGCCGAACGTGGCGAAGTACCTGGACCCGCTGCTGCGCTCGCCCGCCTTCGACCCGGGCCGCCTCTACACGGTGCCGTGGCAGTCGGGCATCACCGGCATCGCCTACAACCGCCGGAAGCTCGGACGCGAGATACGGCACGTCAAGGACCTGTGGGCGAGCGACCTCAAGGGCCGGGTGACCCTGCTCTCCGGCCTCGACGAGGCGTTCGCGCTGCTCATGCAGGGCAACGGCGTGGACATCACCAAGTGGACGGCCGACGACTTCTACGACGTCTGCGACGAGGTGCAGAAGCAGGTCGACCGGGGCCAGATCCGCCGCTTCACCGGCAACGACTACACCAAGGACCTGGTCAGCGGGGACGTCCTGGCCTGCCAGGCGTACTCAGGCGACGTCATCCAGCTCCAGGCCGACAACCCCGACATCCGTTTCCTCGTCCCCGAGGAGGGCGCGGAGCTCTGGTCGGACTCCCTGATGATCCCGGACCGCGCAATCCACAAGGCCAACGCGGAACGTCTCGTCGACTACTACTACGAGCCGGAGGTCGCCGCCGAGCTGGCCGCCTGGGTCAACTACGTCTGCCCCGTCCCGGCCGCCCAGCAGGTCCTCGCCGACTCCAAGGACAAGGACACCGCGGCCCTCGCCGACAACCCCCTGATCTTCCCGAACCCGGCCATGCGCAAGCGCCTCGCCATCGCCCGCGACATCACCTCGAAGGAGCGGGTGGAGTTCGCCAAGCGGTGGAACAAGATCGTGGGGTTGTAGGGCGCGCGTGGTTGTGTGTGACGAGGATTCCTGGTTGGCACAAAAGAGGGATGGTTGACGCCGGTCAGACGTTCGATCCGCAAGGAGCGAACCTGAGGTTTGCTGGAGAGGAACCGCTGTCCGTTTGCTCCAGTGCTGCGGATCCGCGGCGTGCATGCCTGGTTCGCCCGCGCCGGCGGCTGCCAAGCTGGCGCCGATAACTCCGCTCGCAGTGGTCAACTGGGGTTCCGATGCATGATGAACGATCCGGGTCCGTACTGTCCTCGGCCGGCTTCGACGCCGCGTGGTGCGCCACCGACCTCGGCGAGTACCGCGCCTGCCGTTACACCTATGAGCGCTACCCGTACGAGAGCCTGCCGCCGCTCGACTCCAGCCAGTTCACAGGAGCTTTCCAGTGGCTCGGTGGCACCCGAGGCCTCGACCCTGAGCGGTTCGCGAAGCTCAACGACTTGGCGGGGGATCTGGCAACCAGGAGCCTGTCTCTGCCGCAGGACTTCGTCACTTTCCAGACCAGCGCGAATCTGTACGGCTCGCTGGACGAGGTCTCGGTGACTGGCTGCTGGACCGACATCTCGCAACCACTACCCAGTCCCGTCGAGCCTGGTTCCTTCGTCGTGCGGTTCCTTCGGGATCAGCAGGACTGCGTCATCTGGTACCTCTACTTCCGCTCCTGGGGCGAGACGTTCGTGGTGCACTCCCACCTCGACTACGAGTACGAGTTCGAGGCCCAGCGTGACGGGGAGGAGACAGAAAGCACCCTCGATGACGCGAAGGAGCAGACGGCCGCGATCCTCTGGTGTGCACCGTCGTTTGAGGAGTTCGCCCATCGCTTCTGGATCGAGAACCGTCTCTGGCATGCGGTCAACGGAGGTGACCTGTCCGAACTCGAACCGCGGTTGCGCAACTACTTGCATCACTACGCACCACCTGAGGTTTCCGCATGACGGCGTGTCAGCACGATCATCTGCGGGTGGCGGAACGAGTACGCGTCCACGAGATCGATGGCGCCCAAGGCAAGCGCCTGCGGCGGATCGTGCGCCGGGGCACCGGGTCCGTGGTGACCTGGCGGCGGGCCCAGATGGTCCTGCTGCCCGCCCAGGGCATGTCCGTGGCGAAGATCGCCGAGTCCAAGCCGGCCGATCACGGTCTGCCGTTCTCGACCTGGAGCCCGGCCAAGCCGGCCGACTTCCCGGTCGCCGAGGGGGTGGTCGACGACATCAGCCACGAGGGCCTGCGGGTCCTGCTCCGCGAGGAGGGCGTCTCAGTTCAACGCATAAAGACCTGGAAGACCTCCCGGGACCCTGACTACGCCGCCAAGAAGTCCCGCGTCGAGCACCTGTACGCGATCGCCGACGGCGAGGCCATACCCGAAGAGGACGAGCCCGACGTCGTGTTCTGCCTGGACGAATTCGGCCCGCTGAACCTTCAGCCCCCACCGGGGCGACAGTGGGCCGAGCGCGGAGGACGGCACCAGGCCCCCGACCGGGAGCCCCGGCCCCGGCGGCGGGCGGCCTACACCCGACCTCACGGAGTTCGGCACCTGTTCGCCGCCCTGGACCTGGGCAGGGACAAGCTCTACGGCCACATCAAGCCGAAGAGGAACCGGACGAAGTCCCTGGATTTCTGCCGCTACCTGCGCAGCCTCTACCCGTCGGAAACGCGGATCGCGATCGTGCTCGACAACTTCTCCCCGCACCTGACCACGAAGAAGGACGCCCGGGTCGGCGACCGGGCCGCAGCCAGCAACGTCGAGTTCGCCTACACCCCGACCAACAGCTCCTGACACAATGAGCAGGGCAGCATGATCCGCCGCTACGTCATCAGGCGCAACAAGCACACCGCCGGTATTCGCTTGCGCACGATCGTCACCCGGGCCAACGTCGTCCGACACCTGGCGAAGGCAGAGAGATGACCACAGAGACCCACCACGTCGATCACGAACTCATCCAGGCCGCGGCGCATGTGGCTCGCACTCGCTGCCGGGGTGACAACCACACCATGGCAGCCGCGGCCCGCGCCCGGGACGGCCGGATCGTCACCGCGGTGAACGCCTACCACTTCACGGGAGGACCGTGCGCGGAACTGGTCCTCATCGGTGCGGCAGCCGCCCAGGGCGCCTACGAGCTGGACACGATCGTCGCCGTGGGCGACCGCGACCGAGGGGTCGTTCCCCCGTGCGGTCGCTGCCGTCAGGTCCTTCTCGACTACTTTCCCGCCCTCAAGGTCATCGTTGGCGAAGGCGACCGCGTCCGAACCGTCCCTGTCACCGACTTGCTGCCCGAAAGCTACGTCTGGGCCGACCATCAGCTCGACGCTGAGTAACCACGACGCTCAGCACGGGCCGGCACCGTCAACCGACAACCGGGCGAACGTTGTCTGATGCGGCACTAGTAACTCCCTTGCCGGGACCCAGGGTTACGGTGCGACGTGCGTGCGTGGGACTCGGGAAGAGTTCCCGCATGGTTCTGGGGAGTCGGTCACGGGAACGGAGAGATCCGGGGGGCTTTCTCGGCGCCCGCGAACAGGTCGGGCGCCGCTCCATGCGATGGGAGACCGATCAACGATGTTCACTCCGGTGCGGAGCAGAATACGGACGGCCGCGCTCGCGCTCTCGGCCATTACGGCCCTCGTCTTAGGCGCGACCGCCACGACCGGCGCGGCAGCGGCCCCCGCTCCCGCGAAACAGGGACCAACCTCGGTGGCGTACGTCGAGGTGAACAGCAACAGCATGCTGAACGTCGGCAAGTACACCCTCGCCAACGGCGGCGGCAACGTCTTCGACGTCGCCGTGATCTTCGCCGCGAACATCAACTACGACACGGGCACGAAGGCGGCGACCCTGTACTTCAACGAGAACGTGCAACGCGTCCTCGACAACGCCGCCACGCAGATACGGCCGTTGCAGCAGAAGGGCATCAAGGTCGTCCTCTCGGTGCTCGGCAACCACCAGGGCGCGGGCTTCGCCAACTTCCCGTCCCAGCAGGCGGCTTCGACGTTCGCGAAACAGCTGTCGGACACCGTGGCCAAATACGGCCTCGACGGTATCGACTTCGACGACGAGTACGCCGATTACGGCAACAACGGCACCGGCCAGCCCAACGCCAGCTCGTTCGTGTACCTGGTGTCGGCGCTGCGTGCCAACATGCCGGACAAGATCATCAGCCTCTACAACATCGGCCCGGCCGCGTCGCGCCTGTCCTACGGTGGCGTCGACGTCTCGTCCAAGTTCGACTACGCCTGGAACCCGTACTACGGCACCTGGCAGGTCCCCGGCATCGCGCTGCCCAAGTCGAAGCTGTCGCCGGCGGCCGTCGAGATCGGCGGAACCTCACAGAGCACGGCCGCCGACCTCGCCCGCCGCACGGTCAGTGGGGGGTACGGCGTCTATCTGACGTACAACCTCGACGGCGCCGATCGCAGCGCCGATGTCTCCGCGTTCACCAGGGAGCTGTACGGCAGTGACGCCCACTACACGCCGTAGGTCGACCACACTCCCCGGCGTCCGCTGTCCCCTCGGGGCGTGCTGCATCCCGTAGGGTCGCGCCTCGGGCAGGCCGCGCTTTCGACAACGATGTCGGAGGCGCGGTCGCCACAGGTACCGTGACCTACGCTGTACCAAAGTGCCGGCCATCTCCCTGATTCTGTGCTTCCGGCCGCTGAAGCTGGTTGGCGTCAGCGCAGGTCGCGAACGTCGCCCGATGTCAACTAGCAGTCTTCGTCACATCCAGCAGTCCTTGTGCCTCTGGCCGTAGAAGGATCTCCGGAACCCCCACCGATGGAACCCGTTCTGGCAGTTCCGAGAGGAACCCGCAGCAGCTGCCCGAGGACTGGTTCAGGGTTGTCGTCGAGGCATCGGCCTCGGACCCGCTCGCACGTAGCCCTCAGGTTCCGACGGGCGGGAGTCGTTCGACTGGTCCGGGTGGCGACCGGCACGCCGATGACCGATGCCGCTGTCTTTCTGTAGATCTCCGAAAACATTTCATTTGTGTCAGTTGACATCGCACAACGCGCGCTACTAGGTTGCAGACCGTTCGGTCCATGGACCGAACGGTCCGGTATGGAGTTCGGGCGGCACGGTAGCCGGCCGCCGGTCTGAAGATGTCAGGAAAGGTGTCTCTCTTGTTGACGACAGACTCAAATGAGCACGAGAAGAGCGCGGTTCACGTTCCCGCATCCGGAGGTACCGTCAAGTGGGTTTCGGGTGACGAGTACACCATCAAGCTCACCGGTGAGCAGTCGAACGGATCGCTCGGTTTCGTCGTCGCGACCGTGCCGCCCGGAAACGGGCCGGTCGCGCACATACACACGGAGCACGACGAGTCCTTCTTCCTGCTCGACGGTGAACTGGAGTTCCTTGGCGGCGAAAAGACCTTCACGGCTTCGACCGGCGACTTCGTTTTCGTGCCGCGTGGTATCCGGCACCGTTTCAAGAACCTGACCTCCACGGACGTCAAGATGGCATTCTTCACCACCCCCGGGGGTCAGGAGGAGTTCTTCCTCAGGTATGGCGACGAACCGCTGCCCGGTCATTCGCCGGAGCTGTGGACCATGGACCGTTTCACCCCGGAAATGCTTGAGTTCTCCGACAAGGTTCTCAAGAACGTACTCGCGCCCGAGTAGAACCCAAGACGTGCACCGCCGCTTGGCCGGGATCGGTGCCGCGGCCCGGCGGAATGTGCGAACCAACCGATGTGTCCGGCGGCATCGGCGCCGGTATCGCCAAGGCTCTTGCTGCCGAGAGCGATATTGGGCCGATCGGCCTGGAGGTTGATCGGCCCGGAGGTCGACCCTGCTGATCGCGGGCCGTTCAGCCGACAGATGCAGACCGTTCGGTCTGCTAGGGTTCGCGGGTATGTCCCCTCGTACTCGCGACCCGGAAGTCCGGGAACGGATCCTCGACGTGGCGTCCCGGCTGTTCGACAGTCACGGTGTGCGCGCGGTCGGAATGCAGCAGATCACCGATGAGCTGGGCTGCGGCAAGGCAATGCTGTACCGCGAGTTCCCCACCAAGGACGACCTGGTCGTGGCTTATCTGGAGCGGTACATCCACGCATGGGACCGGGTCAGGGAGTCGGTGGCTGAGCGACAGCCCGACGACCCTGCCGGCCAACTGGTCGCGATCATCAGTTTCACCGCCGAGCAGGCTATGGCGCCGGGCTACCGTGGTTGCCCGGTCCGCAACATCCACGCCGAGTTCCCCGACGAGGGTCATCCCGCACACAGGGTCTCCGTCGCCTACTACGACCGGGTGCACGGCGACCTGATCGACCTGGCCGAACAGACGGGCGCCGCGGACCCGCGCAGGCTGGCCGACCGGCTGATGCTGATCATGGACGGCCTGAACGCCGGCGGCGCAGCCCGCGGCCGCGCGGGTGCCGCGCCCGCAGGCGTGGCGTTCGCCGAGGAAGCGACCCGACACGCCCTGGGGCGGTGCGGGACGTAGGCGGTCCCGCGATGCAGTACCAGATACGGCGTGCGGCAGGTGAGCCGGAGCCGCCCCCGTCTTTTGGGGCGGTATGCCGGTGTGACCAGAGCGGATCGATGAGAAGGGTCACCGGAGAACTCGCCGGGAACCAGGGGTGCGGCCGGCGTGGCCGCGGGTGCCCTGGGCGACGGGGAGACCCTACGACCGCGCTTCGGCCAGGCTGAGGACACCGAGGATCTGGCGCAGGAAGATGTCTTGCAGGGTCTGACGGAACGATTCCGGTGCGAGCGACTGCCCGAGTTCGCGCATCACGGTGGCGATGGCGTCGGTCGGCCGTGTGAAAGGCCACAGCCCCGTGAGGGTGAACTGGACGGTGACACTGAAATCCCAGCTGTCGCCCTCGCTGAATGCGGGGAACTCCGCGCGTACAAGGTCGGCGAGCCGTCGGCGGTTCGCGTACGTCTGGCGCTTGAACTCCCGGGCGAACTCGACGGGGATGTTGCGTTCCAGGATCGTCGCGATGCCGCTCATCAGCTCACACAGCAGCGGCCGGGCCAGTAGCGTGCCCGCGAGGACGGCCGCGACCCGGCGCGGGCGGGCGGGCCCCGAGCGCAGCAGACCCCGGGTCGCCGCCGGCAGCGCGGTCTCCAGTTCGCTGAGCCAGTCCTGCCATTCGGCGTGCAGGATCTGGGCGAAGATCGCCTCACGGCTGTCGAAGTAGCGCAGCACGTTCGACATGGACAGGCCGACTTCGTCCGACAGTTCGCGCAGACTGACGTCGGCGGCGCGGCGACGCGCGAGCAACTCGCGAGCGACGGCAAGGATCGCATCCCGCCGCTCCTGCACCTGCTCAGGGGTGCGCGCCCGCTTGAATGCCCCCTGCGGCGTGCTCTGCGTGCTCACATTCCGGATACTAGCGCCCGGTCTCTGTAATAGAGAGGCTCTCTCTTAATAAGAGAGAGCCTCTCTGTTATTTTGGAGGCATGTCGACGTCAACGCCGCCCGCCACTGGTCAGTTCAGGGCGGACGGGAACAAGCAGGAGGGCCTGGGTGCACTTGCCTTCGTCCTCGCCGCGGCCTGCGGTCTGGCCGTCGCCAACATCTACTACGCGCAGCCGCTGCTGAGCCTGCTGGCCAGGTCGTTCCACACCAGCGACGGCGCGGTCACGATCGTCGTGACCGTTACGCAGATCGGCTACGCGGCGGGCCTGTTCCTGCTGCTTCCCCTGGGCGATCTGATCCAGAACCGCAAGCTCACGTCGGCCATGCTGGTGGTGACCGCCGCCGCACTGGCCGTCGCCGGGTTGTCGCCCGGCCTCGCCGTGTTCCTGGCCGCCTCGATGATCATCGGCGTCACGTCCGTGGTGGCGCAGATCCTCATCCCGTTCGCAGCGCATCTGACCGGGCCGCAGAACCGGGGGCGGACGATGGGAACCGTGCAGAGCGGGATGCTGCTCGGCGTCCTGCTCGCCCGGGCGCTGTCCAGCCTGGTTGCGGCAGCGTGGGGCTGGCGTGCGATCTTCTTCATCTCCGGCACGCTCATCCTGTGCCTGGCCGTTGTCCTGTTCCGGATGCTCCCGCCCCGCGCCCCGGACCACACGGCCGGCTACGGCCGGCTCATGTTGTCGATAGTGGCGATCGTGCGGGAGGAGCCGGTCCTGCGGGAACGATCGCTGCGCCAGGCGATCATCTTCGCCGCGTTCAGCGCCTACTGGACAACCATCGCCTACGAATTGGGGGACGCACACGGGTTCAACCAGGCGATGATCGGGCTGTTCGCACTGGTGGGCGCGGTCGGCGTCGTCGTCGCCCCGGTGGCCGGTCGGATCGCGGACCGCGGCACGGACCGGTTCGCCACCGGCGTCGCGCTCCTCATCCTCGTCGCCGCCATGGTGATCGCATGCACGGGCGCCGGCAGCGTCATCCTGCTCGGCGTGGCCGCGGTGCTGCTCGACATCGGCATGATCTGCAACCAGATCCTCAGCCAGCGCCAGATCTATCAGTTGCGGCCGGACGCGCGGGCGCGCCTGAACACCGTCTACATGGGCAGCGCGTTCATCGGCGGCGCGATCGGCTCAGTGGCCGCCGGCCACCTGCACGGCGCGTACGGCTGGACCGGGGACACGATCTTCGGCGCGGCGCTCGGCGGCCTCGCCTTCGTGCTGTGGGCCCAGTCCCGCCTCCGGGCACACTTCGTGCGGCCATCCCATTCCTGACAGGTTGTTCTCTCGAACCTCGCGTGCAACACAGCCAGGATCCGGATCGCTTCGCCTCCGTCGGCGAGTACGACCGCCGGGTCCACCTCGACGAGGCCGGTATCGTGCCCGGTCCCACGCGGCCGCAGCCGGTACAGAGCATCGGTGAAGGCGCTGGTCAGCGAGGTGGCGTCGACCACGTGACCTCGGACGAAACGCGCCGTCGAGCAGCAACGGCGAACAGAAAGTAGGCCCTGGAGACGCTTCCGGCGCCGGTTGAGATCGGCGCTCGTGCTCGGCGTGATCCTTTACGAGAGCCGATTGCCCCCGTTGTCCTCGAACAGTTCTTGGGTGCGGCGCAGCAATGCCTGCCTCACGTCGTCCGGGGACAGCACGTGTAGCGGGGTGCCCAGGCTGAGCAGGTATGCGGCGAGCTCGTCAGCGTCGTTGCCGCCGATCTCGACGATGGTTTCCTCGGGGTCGTCCGGATGGTGGATGCCGACTATGGGCCGGACCAGTCGCAGCGCTGCGTCCAACGGCAACGGCAGGCGGACCTTCGCGGAAAGCGGGTAGGTGCCGCCGCTGATGCTGCGTGAGACGAGAACCGCCGGGTCGGGTGGGTCGACGATTTCCACCAGCTGCCCCGTCGGCTGTGTGTGCGCCACCCGGTCGGCCCGGAACGTCCGCCACTGGTCGCGCGCCACGTCCCGGGCGACGAAGTACCAGCGGCGCCCGGTGTGCACGAGGCGGTACCGGTCGACCTCGCGGACCGTGGCCTTCCCTTCCCGGTCTCGGTACGACAGGCGGGTGCGCTCGCTGCGGCGGCACAAGACGGCCAGTTCCAGCAGCATGCCCGGCGCGATCTGCTGCTCGTCGTGCCTGGGCGTGTACGCGAACGCGCCGTCCAGTTCGCCGAGCCGGTCCGCGATCCGCGGGGGCAGTCCCTGCCGCAGTTTCAGCAGCGCGGACAGCGATGCCTCGTTGCTGCCGAGGACGCCGCTGAGTGCGGCCTCGCGCAGGGCGACGGCCACGGCGAGCGTCTCCTCGTCGTCGAGGACCAGCGGCGGCATGCGGGTGCCGCTCCCCAGGCGGTAGCCGCCCCAGGGGCCGGGCTCGGACTCGACGCCGTAGCCCAGTTCCCGCAGCCTGGCGATGTCCCGGCGGACGGTGCGTTCCGTGACCTCCATCCGACCGGCCAGATCGCGGGAGGTCCACGACGGCCGTGAGGACAGCAGCGAGACCAGTCGCAGCAGACGGGCGGAGGTACTGATCACATCTCGAAGTATCGCCGATGACCCGGACAGAACCTGTCCTGATCCCGGCATAGCGTCGTTTCCATGAGCACTGAAACCACGCCCGCACCGCCGATCCGCTACGCGTCCGTCACGTTCGACTGCCCGGACCCCGCCGAGCTGGCTCGCTTCTACGGCGAGGTCCTCGGCCTGCCCGTGCGCTTCTCCAGCGACGACTTCATCATGCTCGGCAAGGAGGGCTCGACCGGACTGAGCTTCAACCGGTTGGCCGACTACCAGCGTCCCACCTGGCCGGACCCCGACCAGGAAAAGCAGGCCCATCTCGAACTGGGGGTCGACGACCTGGACGCCGCCCAGGCACGACTGCTCGCCCTCGGCGCTGTCGAGGCGGCTACTCAACCCAACCCTGATCTCTGGAGGGTCCTGCTGGACCCCGCCGGCCATCCGTTCTGCATCACCACCCTGGGCTGAGCAGGACCGGCCGACCAGTGACCTGCCCCCCGTGCCCGGTGGGAGTCGGTGAAGTCGCGGCAGCCCTGCCAGGGGGATAGCCGGGCGTCCGCACGGCGGGGTGCCTCGCCATGTCTACCAGGCCGTCGGACTCCGCGACGGCCAGGCCGTCCTCATGGCGAACTGGGCCATTTTGATTGCGGAACTGGAGAAAACCATGACTGCACAAAACGCTGAATCGAAGCGTGCATTGGCTTTGGGCGGCGCGCTTGACGCCGCCGCACGAATTTCCCACAAGCGGACGACGGTGGCTTCCGGGAATAGGGCGGTGATATGAGCATCGGTGTGGTCCTCGCCACCACCGCCACACCCTCCGGCAACTACGTCGACGCCGTCACACGCCGGGCCCGCGAGGCAGCGGAGGCCGGTCTGCGGTCGGTCTGGTTCGGCCAGCCGTTCGGCTACGACGCGGCCGCCCTCGCCGGGATCGTGGGTCGGGAGGTCCCGGGCGTCGAGGTCGGCACCTCCGCGATCCCGATCTTCGGCCGCCATCCACTTCTGGTGGCCGGTCAGGCGCAGACGGCCCAGGCCGCCACCCACGGTCGTTTCCACCTCGGGCTCGCGCTGGGCAGCAAGGCGTTCACCGAAACGGCCTTCGGTATCCCCTACGAGCGGCCGATCGCCCGGCTGCGTGAGTTCCTGACCGCGCTGCGCACCCTTCTGGAGACCGGTGGCGCCGACTTCCACGGCGAACTGCTCAGCACCGCGCCGACGCTGCCCGTCGGCCTGCCCGGGGCCGATCCGCGGGTGCCGCTCCTGATCGGCGCGATGGGGCCGCAGGCGCTGCGGGTCAGCGGGGAGGTGGCCGACGGCATCCTGCCCTACCTCGCCGGGCCCAGAGCCCTCAGCGAGCGGATCGTCCCGGCTGTGACCTCGGCCGCGGCCGAAGCCGGCCGTCCCGCGCCCCGCATCGTGGCCTTCGTGGCCGGCGCGCTGGCGTCGGACCCGGAGTCGGCACGGGCGGCCGCCGTTCGGCAGATGGCCTTCTACGACCGCATTCCGTCCTACCAACGGGTGATTGCCCTGGAAGGCGCGGAACGGGCCGCTGACCTGGCGGTTATCGGCGACGAGGACACCTTGGCCGCGGCGGTGCGCCGCTACTTCGACGCCGGCGCCACCGACGTGGTCTTCACCCAGACCGACATCGCGGGGGAGGCGGACCGCGAGCGCACCGTGCGGTTCCTGGGCACGCTCCGCCGGGACCGGCAACCTGCCGGGGCACCGCAGGCGGGATCTGCCGACGGCCAGGCTCTCGCCCAGTGACCAGGGCAATGCCCAGCGAGTCCGCACGTCTTCGGATGCCGTCCGCCGACCCGCCGGCGACACCGGATGACCTCGACACCCGACCACCGAACTGACCTCATGATCGTGAAACTGGAGAATGCCATGACGAAACAGAACGGCGAACCGACACGTGCGTTGGTCCTCGGCGGCGGCGGCCTGGTGGGCATCGCCTGGCAGACAGGTCTGCTCACGGGCCTGCGCGAGGCCGGGCTCGACCTGGCCGATGCCGACGTGATCCTCGGCACCTCGGCCGGTTCGGTGGTCGGGGCCATGACGGCCGCCCGCACCGACCCAGCGGCCGTGCAGGCCAGGATGGCCGCCGTGGCCGAAGTCGTGGGCGCCGAGCGGCTGGCCGCGGGCTTCCAGAAATTCATGACCGCCATCTGGCAGGTCGACCTGGAGAGCGCACCCCAGCAGGGGCTGCGCTCGATCGCCAAGGACGCCGAGGACGCGGACACGATCGACGAGCAGGCCTACCTGGGCCTGTACGAGGCGTTCGCCGGCCTGCCCTGGCCCAGCGCGTACCACTGCACCGCCATCGACGCCGAAACCGGCGAACTGGTGGTGTGGGGTCCCGAGTCCGGCGTCCCGTTGCGGAACGCGGTGGCCTCCAGCTGCGCCGTTCCGATGATCTACCCGAGCGTCACCATCAAGGGGCGCCGCTACATCGACGGCGGGCTCGCCAACCACCTCAACGCCGCCGCCGCCCCCCGGACTGACCGCATGATCGTCCTCTCGTCCGTCCCGGTGGGCGCCGAGGTGCCCGGCATGCCCGCCGCGATGGGCAAGAACGCCGACCGCGGACTCGCCGAGGTCGCCGCGGACAGGTGGCTCGCCACGGTCGAGCCGCTCGGCTCGGACGAGGGCAAGCCGGTCAACCCCATGGACCCGCAGGCGGCCGCCGGGGCCTACGCCCTTGGCCTGCGCCAGGCGGAGGCAGAACTCGAGCGCCTCACCGCCGTCTGGAGCGGCCGGCGCCCGCAGGACTGACACGGCCCAGCGGAATGCGGAGCACTCTGCCCCGTCGGCGGGTCCGCCTGTTCACCCGGGCCCGGGCAGCAGCCCACCTGGCCCGAGTGCAGGCCCGCGCGGTCACCGTGTGAGGCGGTCGCCAGGTGCTGGGCCTACCAGGGACGGCCTGTGCCTGACGGCCTGTGCCTGACGGCCTGGCCTGCCGTTCGCGCGCGTCGTCCGCGCACGCTCGCCTGGCCAGATCCCCTCCGCCCGCTGGGCACCCGATCGCACCGGGCGACGGCAAGGGTGTGCGCGGGGTGCTTCTCATCAGGGGCTCCGGTGCGGCCGCTGCGGACCGGGGAGCCGCGGCAGTCCGGGGGCATGACCAGTTTCGGCGGTCCAGCCGACGATCGCGATCAGACGGCCTCGCAGAGCTGCCGGGCTGTTGTCCGGCCACGGGTCGCTGACGTGGTCCCGGGCAGGGTGCGCCTGCGCCACAGCCGGGCCGCCACGTCGAGGGCCCGTTCCCGCAGCTCCGGTTCGCGTCCGCCGGGCGACACGCCGACGCACTTATCGGACTAAGTGGTCTATTTCACTCGTTTGACTGCTCGGGGTCTGCGGGGTTAGGTTTCAGACTGATCAGTCCATGGACCGATCGGTCCGTTCTTGGTTGCGCGGAGGAGGCCCAGTGAACCTGCAGGAGGCCACCGCAGCGGAGGTCGGCGGACCGCCGGCGCTCGCCCGCCGTGCGGTCTCCACCCCCGGCAGCCAGGTGGCGGGTGCTACCGGCCCGAGGCCGAGCGCACCACCGTCGTGAATGGCGGCGACCGACGGAAATTCCCCACGTACGGCCCGGTACGGACTCAGCGGAGAGTAGTGGGTTCCGGTTGCTGGGGGCCGTAGCTACCCACCCCGACTTCCCGCACCCGCCCAGGGGCGGGACCACGCCCCACGAGGAGCAGCATGCCCACCATCGCCGTTGTCGGAGCAGGTCCCGGCCTTGGCCTGTCGGTCGCCAAGGTCTTCGGGAGCCACGGATTCGACGTCGCCCTGATCTCCCGGAGCGAGACCAAGCTCGCCACCCTGGTCGCCGAGCTCGCCGACGCAGGCGTCACGGCGGCTGCCTTCCCCGCCGACACCTCCGACCGTGACCAGCTCACCGCGGCCCTGGAAGGTGCCGTAGCCCGGTTCGGGCGCATCGACGTCCTCGAATACTCCCCCTTCGCCAGCCTGGTGCAGAACGCACCGCAGGACGTGACCGTGGAGGACCTGCAGCAGCAGATCGACGAGATCCTCCTCGGAGCCGTCACCGCCACCCGGGCCGTGCTGCCGGGAATGCTGGAGGCCGAAGCAGGCACCCTGCTGTACACAGTCGGCGGCGGAGCGATCAACCCGCTCCCGTTCATGGCCGGCATGAACGTCGCCCAGGCCGCACTGCGGAACTGGGTCCACAACCTGCACAACACCCTCGGCGAGAAGGGCATCCAGGCCGCCACCGTGTCCATCAGCGTTGTGATCGCCGAGCAGTCACCGGAGGGCTACCCCCACCGCGCCGCCGACGACATCGCCACCACCTACTGGGACCTGCACACCCACCGCGACCAGATCGAGCACGCCATCAACCCCTGAGCGTTCCGGCGGACCGAGTGCTGGGCCGAACACCATTATCGAACCAAGGATCTGACATGAAACTGACCGGAAAGGTCGCCGTCGTCACCGGCGCATCGGCCGGCATCGGTGCCGGCATCGCCGAGGCCCTCGGTGCCGAGGGCGCCACCGTCATCGTGAACTACGCCACCAACAAGAGCGCCGCCGACACCGTTGTCGCGTCGATCGAAGAAGCCGGCGGCACGGCCACCGCCGTGCAGGCGGACATGAGCAACTCGGCTGACGTGGTACGCCTGTTCGGCGCGGTCAAGGCCGAGCACGGCAAGGTGGATGTGCTCGTCAACAACGCCGGCATCGCCGTGTTCGAAATGGTCGACGACCTCACCGAAGAGGCTTTCCACAAACAGTTCGACGTCAACGTGCTGGGCTATTTCCTGGCGATCCGGGAAGCGGTGAAGCTCTTCCCGGACGCCGGCGGCAGCATCGTCAATATCAGCTCGATCCTCAGCACCGACCCCTACCTGGCCTCCAGCGTCTACTCGGCGACGAAGGGCGCCGTGGACACGATGACCTTTGCGCTGGCCCGCGAACTCGGGCCGCGCAGGATCCGGGTGAACTCGATCCTGCCGGGCCACACCAACACACCCGGCACCGACGGCAACTTCGCCGGCGAACTCGGCGAGAGGCTGCTCGCCGGCACGCCGCTCGGCCGTTTCGGTGAACCCGACGACATCGCACCGGTCGCGGTCTTCCTGGCCTCGGACGACTCGCACTGGGTGACGGGTGAATCGCTTCGGGCCGCAGGTGGCGTTCGCGGCGTCGGATACTGAGCAACCAGGCCAGGCCCGCTCAACCGGTATACGGCACCCGCTCCATGTACTGGGCGCCGTATGCGGCCGGGTTTGTGTGTTCATGGGGACCGCGGGCCTTCCCCGGGGTGCCCTTGAGTGCCCGGGGAGCGCGAAACCCGGACATGCACGTCCCTCCAGCTCGGCGCGTGCGAATGCGGTGGACGTGGCGGTGCAGCTGCGCGCGCCGTGGTCGGCGGCCGGCGAGTAGCAGTTCGGCAGCGACCGGTTGGCGCCGGGCTGTCAGGCCGTGGCCGATGCGGAGCCGGCCGGTCGAAGTCCCGGACAAGAGAGTTCAGGAGTGTCAGATGCGTGCTGTGGGATTCACCGAGTTCGGCGGACCCGAGGTTCTGAAGGTACTGGAGCTGGACGAGCCGCACGCCGGGCCTGGTGAAGTTCGGTTGCAGGTAGGGGCGGCTGCGGTCAGCCCGACGGACGTACATACCCGCGCGGGTACGGCGCTTGCTGCGATGCGCCGGATCGACCCCGCTTTCGCCCTTCCCGAGCCGCCCTACGTGCTGGGCTGTGATGCCGCCGGCGTCGTCGACGAGATCGGTCCCGGCACCAGCACCGAACTCGAGATCGGCGACCGGGCCATAGCCGTACTCCACTCGATGTCGCTGCGCGGCGCCTATCAGGAGTATGTGGTCGTCCCCGCGGCCTCGGCGGTACCTGCCCCGCGCAACGTCGACGACGTGACGGCCTCCACCTTGCTCATGAACGGGCTTGCCGCCCGCAACGCGCTGGACCGGCTTGCACTGGCTGCCGGGAAAACGGTGGCCGTCACCGGCGCCGCAGGCACCGTCGGCGCGTATGCGGTGCAGTTGGCGAAGGCGGACGGGCTGCGGGTCGTGGCCGAGGCGTCCGAGGCCGACGAGACGCTGCTGCGTCAGCTGGGCGCGGATGTCGTCGTGCCACGCGGCTGCGAGGTGGCCCGGGCCATCCGTGACCAGGTGCCGCAGGGTGTCGATGGGCTCGTGGACTGCGCGGAGCAGGACGATGCGGTTCTGGGAGCGGTACGCGACGGGGGAGTGATCGCCAGCCTCCGCGGTCACCAAGGACCGGCCGAGCGAGGCATCAGCCGGGTTCCGGTGCTCTATCTCGACTACCTGACGGAGCACTCCGTCTTGGACCGACTGCGCCGACAGGTCGAGTCAGGGGTACTCAGGCTGCGCGTGGGCGGCACCTATCCGGCCGAGCACGCCGCCAGGGCGCATCACCGCATGGAGGCAGGTGGAGTCCGCGGACGCCTGGTACTGACCTTCTGAACCCGCTTGCACTTGAACGACCGGTCCGAAGGCGCGGCGGGTGACCAATGCGGCAGACCAGGGCCCCAACGGAGCTGAGCATGTCCGCGCCGGCGAAGGGAGACTCATCGCCCACGCAGTGAAAGGCCGCAGTGACAGCGGTGGTCATGCGGTCAGCTCCTCGGGGCGCAGAGGCACTTCGCCGTCCTTGTCGCGGACGTGGGCGGCGGCTTCGGCCGGCAGGACGGGGTCGAAGCGGTCCAGGACTTGCTGAATGCGGGTGGCGTAGGGGCCGAAGACGGCCATGAAGTGGGCGGCGGGCATCTGCTGCCACTGCCTGGAGAAGAACGCCTTCAGCCGGAGTGTGGTTCGGGTCGATGGTGGCCCGTGCGCTGCCTGTCCAGGTGCGCTTGTCGCGCATCGCGTGATGGGTGGTGCGGATCCGGGACCGGTGGATCTTCAGCGGTTGGCCCTCGGCGTCGACGATGCCGTGCCGCCGGGCCCATGACCGCCGGGAGACGCTGGTGACCTTCCGCGCGGCCAGGGCCGGGTTTCCCGGCCGGGCCAGCGGCTTCGGCGTGCGGCGCCACGAGCTCGGCGCCGGCGCCCCGCTGGCCGGGAGCTCACGCAGCCACCGGTTCACCACCGCCGCCGAACGCGGCGCGGCCGGACCGTCCTCGAAGCACAGGTCGTCGACGAGCACGGGCATCCCCTCGGGGATCAACGGCCGATGCTCGATGTCCCAGGACTCCCAGCCCCGGGACGAGAAGAAACTCAGGATCACGGGCGCCGACACCAGAAACACCACACGGCTCAGCGCAAAGCCCAAACTCCCAGGCCATCAGACCAGTTGATGTCAATCACCACACGAAAACTAAGCAGAGACAATGTGACGTAGCCGGTGAAGCGTCCAGCCGTCCAGGTCCTCGATGTCGGCGGGCGAGGCGAGGGGGTTTGCCGGCAGCCGGGTGTTCTCCTCGAAGATCTCCTCAGCGCGGCGGTGGGAGAGCCGGGCCCGGCCGGTCTCCGGCACACGTCGAGCGTGGGTGTTCCGGCCGGGGCCTTGCGGTCGGTGAGGATCAGCGGGTCGCGGGTACGGCGGGCGATGAGGCGGGGCAGGAGTTGGGCGGTGCCGGACTGCCGGTGGATCCACTCGGTCGCCCCGCCCTTGGCGGTGATCCTGCCGCGCTTGTCCTGCGGGTAGAGGTCTTCCACGTTGAGGCACAGCACCTCGATCCGGCCTTGGCGCTGCCACCAGCCGATCGCCTTGCGCGCGATGGACAGCTCCCGGTTGACGGTGTCGGCGTCCATCTCGTCCGCCCGCGCCGCCGCCGGCTCGGCCAAGACCTCCGGCAGCACCGGGTCGTCGATCGCGGCGACGGGCGAAGACGGGCGGTTTCGCGCCTCGGCGGGCGGGTCCGGTCGGCGGCGGTTCGCCGGCGAGCATCCATCCCCACGTCGCGAGGGAGATCCGGTAGATCCGCGCGGAGGACTTCGCGATGCCCGCGCCGGTGAGGTACCGCTCGACCGCCGCGGTGTACGACGACGGCGGGGCGGACAGAGGTACGACCCGAGCTCGCGGCAACCGAAGTGCGCCCCCGCTCCCCAGTTCGGTCACCGGTTCGATCGTCACGCCGTCACGCCGTCCCGCCGTCCCGCCCTTCCGGTACCGCCGCAGTAAATCCGGTATTTGCTGCGGTAGTTGTGAATACGTCTCAGCGATCGAGCAACCGCCCGAATGCGTTTCTGCTGTGCGGACTTGGGGGGAGTGGACTGTCAGTGCCCGGGGCCAGCATGCTTACCTGGGTCATGCCCCAGATCCTCCGTCACGGGCAGGCACTCGGCGAGCAGGTCGACGACGTCGCGCCAGGCTCGCTGCGCGTGCCGTGGGTGGTAGCCGACGCCGGGGACCACGGGGTGGCCGACCGGCGGGTGGTGGAAGGCGTGCAAGGCGCCGCCGTAGACCACGAGGCGCCAGTCGACGCCCGCGGCCTGCATCTCGGCGGTGAATGCTTCCCGTTGCGCGGGCGGCATGATCGGGTCTTCCGACCCGACCCCGGCCCACACCGGGCAGCGAATGCGTGCTGCCTCGCCCGGTCGGCCCGTGGTCAGTGCGTTGACTGTCCCGATCGCGCGCAGGCTGACGCCGCCGCGCCCGAGTTCCAGCCCGACGGCACCCCCCGTGCCATAGCCGACGGCGGCGATCCGGTCGGGGTCGGTCCGCGGTTCGGTGCGCAACACATCGAGCGCCGCATGGCCGATGCCTCGCATCCGCTCGGGATCAGCGAGCAGCGGCAGGCAACGGGCCAGCATCTCCTCGGGGTCGCCCAAATAGCGCCCGCCGTGGAGGTCGAAGGCCAGCGCTACATATCCCAGTTCGGCGAGCGCATCGGCCCGGCGGCGCTCGACGTCGCTGAGGCCCATGCCCTCTGGTCCGAGCAGCACCGCGGGCCGGCGGTCGACACCGGCCGGGAGCGCGAGGTGCCCGATCATCGTCAGACCGTCGGCCGGATACTCGACCGTACGCGTCGTAATCGTCGTCATGAGACTGGACGGTAGTGATCGTCGAGCCCGGTCCGGCCGCTGTTCTGCCGCTGGCAGAACAGCGCGGGTATCCCTCTGAAATACGGCGAGCGCCCACAAGAACCGTCACAAACCCTGCCCCCCACGGCAGCGCTGTCGGATCACCTGCCGGGCCACGGTGTTGGAGGCTGACCCTCGCAGCAGGATTCCGGGGTGTACCGGCCCGCTCCCGTGAAGGGCGTCACCGGCTGGTTCCCTCACGGCCCAGGCAGCCTGGCCGAGGCCGGCGGCGGTCAGGTCCTGCTCGCGCAGCGGGGTGAAGTCGACGTCGGGTTTCGGGTCGTACGCCTTGGGCTGGATGCCGAGTTCGTGGGTGCTGTACTCGCCGAACCGGTTGATGTGTTCGGTCGGGTACGGCGAGATGTGCGCCAGGTCTTCCGGGGCGGACTCTGTCGGGCGTTCTGCCCATGTCCCCCAGGAGCCTGACATGTCCCTCCAGCCCCGTCCCGGAGCCGAGATCCCGGCGCTGACCGTGCGGGTCGCCCGGGCCGGCAACCCCCACGGCACCGCTGCGATGTGTACCCCGGGCTCTCGCCCGCGCAGTCGGCCACCGTCTGCGTGCTGCAGTACGCGCTGAACCTGTCGGACCGTCAGGCCGCCGAGGCGGTGCGCTGCCGCATCGACTTCAAGTACGCCCTCGGCCTGGAGTCGACCATTTCCATAAACTATGAATATAAAATTGCTATGCTTCGACCATGAGTCGTCAAGACACCGCTCCTGGCGCGTCCGCCGCCATCGGGGCAGCCCTCTACGGCCTGGCCACCAGGGCCGCGAGACGCCTGCCCCGGGACATGAGCCTGACGTCCGCCGCCACCCTGGCCACCCTGGACCGGACCGGCCCGCGGCGCATCACCGATCTGGCCGCGGTCGAGGGCGTCACCCAGCCCGCGATGACCGCCCTGGTCCGGGTGATGGAGGAGTCCGGCCTGGTCGAGCGGCGGGGCGACGCGTCCGACAAGCGGGTCACGCTGGTGTGCCTGACCGAGGCCGGCGCCTCCTATGTCCGGACGCGGCACCAGGCGGGCGTCCACGCGTTCGAACGGTTGATCGGCGAGCTCACCGGCGACGAGGTCGAGGCGCTGGTGGCGGCCCTTCCGGCGCTGAAGCATCTGGCAGAGCTCGAAAGCCGGGACCGCGAAGGGCCGAAGCAGTGACCGGGCAGCCGGTCGGCGGGGGCACGGTGAAGGCGTTCCCGGTGGCGCGTTCCGAGGCGCGGCTGCTGGTCCCCGCCCTGATGTTCATCGCTCTGGTCGTGGCGGCGGTCGCCAGCCTCGGGACGCCGCTCATCACCAGCGTGGCGACCTCGTTCCACGTCTCGCTCGGCAGCGCGCAGTGGACGCTGACCGTCGCGCTGCTCAGCGGCGCCGTCGCCACGCCGGTCCTGGGCCGGCTCGGAGCCGGCCGGCACCGGCGGGCCACGATCCTCGCCACGCTGGCGGTCGTCGTCGCCGGCAGCGCGCTCACCGTGCTGCCGCTGCCGTTCGCGTGGCTGCTGGCCGGCAGGGCGGCCCAGGGCGTCGGGCTCGGGCTGACGGCGCTGATTATGGGCGTGGCCCGGGACCACCTCCCCGAGGAGCGCAGCGCGGCCGTGATCGCCCTGATCTCGGTGGTCTCGATCATCGGGGCCGGCGTAGGCTACCCGCTGGCCGCGCTGCTCGCCGAGCTCGGCGGGGTACGGGCCGCCTACGGCCTCGGCCTGGTCGTCACCGCCGCCGCCCTCCTGACCGCGTGGCGCTCCATGCCCGAAGCCCCCGAAGGCCGCTCCGCCCACGTGGACGTGGCAGGCGCGGTCGTCCTGGCCGCCGCGCTGCTCCTGGTGCTGTTCCTCGCCGGCGAACGGAATCTGTGGAGCCGGCACCTCGCCGTGGCGGCGGGCCTCGCCGTCGTCGCGGTGGTGCTGCTCTGCGTCTGGGCCGTCATCGAGCTGCGCAGCACGACGCCCCTGGTCGATGTGCGGGCGGTGCGGCACCCGGCGGTCGCCGGGGCGAACCTCGCCATGTTCGTCGGCGGGATCGGCATGTACCTCCTGCTCACGCTCATCACCCGGTACGCGCAGACGCCGCACGGCGCCGGCTACGGCTTCGGGCTGACGACCTTCGTCGCCGGGCTGGTCCTCATCCCGTTCTCGGTGCTGGGGTTCGTCGCCGGCAAGCTCACGCCGCGGGTCCGGACGCGGATCGCCGACCCCCTGCTCCTGGCCGGCAGCGCCGTCGTGGTCGGCGGCGGGTTCGCCCTGTTCGCGACGGCCCGGTCGGACCTGGCCGAACTGTTCGCGGCGATGGGCGTGCTCGGCTTCGGCGTCGGCGGCTTCTCGGCCGCGATGCCCGGCGTCATCCTGGCCGTCACCCCCAGGAGCGAGACGTCGAGCGCCATGAGCTTCAACTACGTCGTCCGCAGCGTCGGGTACTCCCTGGGCAGCGCCATCGGCGGCCTGATCCTCGCCGCGGGCACCGGCCCCGGCCGCCTCTTCCCCGACGACAACGCCTACACCACCGCGGCGCTGGTCGGCATCGGCGCCATGGCGATCACGACGCTGACCAGCCTCGCTCTCGCCCGCCGACGCTCGTCCGCGACCAACCCGTAAGTCAGATGCACTCATACCGACACCGGAGGTTCCATGCCCAAGGGCTACTGGGTCAGCGTCTACCGCACCATTTCAGACCCTGAGAAGCTGGCTGCTTACAACAAGCTGGCCGCTGCGGCCGTCAAAGCCGGGGGCGGCCGGGTCCTCGTCCGTGGCGGTCGGGTCGTGGCGCATGACGCCGGAATCGCTGAGCGCACCATCCTGATCGAGTTCGACAGCTTCGAGCAGGCCGTTGCGGCGCGCGAGAGTGCGGCCTACCAGGAGGCGCTGGTCGCCCTCTCCGACGGCGTCGAGCGCGACTTCCGCATCGTCGAAGGCATCGACTGACCGAGGTCCGGTCGGATCTTCACTGAAGCAGCAGGATTCCGGGGTGTACCGGCCCGCTCCCGTGAAGGGCGTCACCGGCTGGTTCCCTCACGGCGCAGGCAGCCTGGCCGAGGCCGGCGGCGGTCAGGTCCTGCTCGCGCAGCGGGGTGAAGTCGACGTCGGGTTTCGGGTCGTACGCCTCGGGCTGGATGCCGAGTTCGTGGGTGCTGTACTCACCGAACCGGTTGATGTGTTCGGTCGGGTACGGCGAGATGTGCGCCAGGTCTTCCGGGTCGATCTCCCATCCCTATTCCAGCAGCCGGCGGACGATCCCCGCGATGTCCAGGGCATTGTGGAAGATCACCGCGTTCGTGAGCAGGGCGTTGAACTTCATCGCCTTTTCCTGCTCGACGGGGTCGTTGTCGGCAATGACACCGCCGGTGCGGATCACCCGGCCGACCTCGCGGAAGGCGGCGTAGGTGGCGTTCTTCCTCGACCCCGAGCGCAGGCGCTTGAGCAGTGTGGAGGAGGAGATGGTGCCCTCGCGTACGGAGACGGCCACCCGCATCAGGTGACGGAACTGGGACTGAAGCAGGTGCCGGCGATCGGCGACTTCGAGAGCATCCGGGGCGGCTTCCTTGACCGCCCTGGTGTAGGCGGTGGCCCGGTCACGACAGATGATCTCCGCACCCGGATGCTCCGTCAGCCAGGTCGCGAACGTCTCCGCGGTGCGGTCCGGCAGCACGTCCACGACCCGGCTGGCCTCGACGTCGACCAGGACGGTGCCGTGGGTGCAGCCCTTGCGGAAGGCGAACTCGTCGACCCCCAGTACGTGCGGAGACCGTTTTGGAACCGGCGGCCGTTCCAGGTGCCCGAGGAGCCGGGTCCGCCCGGCGGCCGGCTGTGACCGGCGGCACAGCCGGTCGCCCGCACGGCCGCCGAGTTCAACCGCGATGGACCGTAGCCAGCTCTTCAGGGAGGTGCTCGCCCGGCGATACCGCTCGGTCAGGCCCTGGAACTGCTCTGCGAACGTCCGGCGCCTGCAGGACTTCCGGTCGCAGAAGAACCGCCGGACCCGCAGCCGGATCGTGACCAGCCGGGCACCCAACGGCCGCTCGGCCAGGCAGCGTTGGTACGTGCTGTGCGCGCGTCGCCCGGCGCTGACGGTCCGGACACCGGCCTGTCGGGCCTATGGACACTGCCTCCACCACCAGCCCGCCCGGGGCCACGCTCGTCCGCTCCACCCGCACATCGATTCCGGAGAACAGCACATCCTCGACCAGGGTGAGTTCCTGCGGGGTCCGTGCCTGATGCCGGCGCTCATCCGGGGGGATCTCTGATCCGTCGCGGCGTCAGACCCAGTCGGGCAGCATGGCCTCGGGGTACCTGGCGCCGAATCCGCCGGCGGGCAGGATGTCGCGAATGGCCGCCAGGTCGGTGTCGGTGAGAGTGAGATCGGCGGCTGCGATGTTCTCCTCGACCCGCTCGATACTGCGGGTGCCGGGGATCGGCACTATCTGCTCACCTTGGGCGAGCAGCCAGGCCAGGGCCAGTTGGGCGACTGTGGCGCCCTTGGCGGCGGCAAGGTCGCCGAGCCGGCGAACGGCGTCCAGGTTCTTCTCGAAGTTGCCCGGCTGCCAGCGCGCGTCGAAGCTGCGCATGTCGGTCTCGTCGTACTCGGCGGCGGGCTTGGCGGTGCCTGTGAGGAAGCCGCGGCCCAGAGGCGAGTAGGGGACGAAGCCGATGCCGAGTTCGTCCAGGGTCGGGAACAGTCCCTCGACGTCGCGTTCGAACAGGGAGTACTCCGTCTGCAGCACGGAAACCGGCTGCACCGCGTGGGCCTTGCGGATGGTCTCGGGCCCGGCCTCGGACAGCCCGAAGTACCTGACCTTGCCGGCGTCGATGAGCTCCTTGATCGTCCCGGCGACGTCTTCGATCGGCACGTTCGGATCGACGCGGTGCTGGTAGAAGACGTCGATGGTCTCGATGCCGAGGTGGCGCAGGCTGTTGTCGGCCACCTCACGAATGTGCTCCGGTCGACTGTCCAGGCTGAAGGAGGGAGTGAACCCGAACTTGGTCGCGATGACCACCTCGTCACGGAAGCCCGCGACAGCCTTGCCGACGAGCTTCTCGTTCTCGCCCCAGCCGTAGCCTTCGGCGGTGTCGAAGAAGGTGACGCCGAGATCATGGGCGCGGCGGATGGTGGTGACCCCGTCCCGGTCGCCGCTGGGGCCGTAGGCCACGTCGAAACCCATGGCGCCGTATCCGATGGCCGAGACGGTCAAACCCTGTCGGCCGAGTGTCCTGCGCTGCACGAGATGCTCCCTTGAATCAAACCGAACCATTCGGTTTCACTTTGCGCGGCTGTCAGATCCCGACTGCGCGACTGCCGGCTCCCGATGCCGCAGGTGCGGCCTGCGGCCCGGATCGACTCACCCGCCACCCATCGCGAGTCGTCCGATGCTGGGAATACCTGACCGGCGCGATGTCCTCGGGTTCGCCGAACCGGCCCAGCGCCGGACCGGGCGAGCAGCTTCTCAACGAGCTCGCCGACAAGGTTCCGGCCGGCTGTCCGCACGTTCATGAGGCCCGGCAAGATCTAGTTGCCCGGGATCGGATGACAGACCGATCGGTCCAAACCGTAGTGCGGCGGCTGCGCGACGTCAACCGCATGGATGGACCGATCGGTCTGTCGGCATCAGGTCTGCATCAGGTCTTGTGTCGCCCCCCGGGCGTGACCTGGAAGTCCGGGAACGCCTCTGCTGGGCCCTGCCGTGCCGCGAGTCCCCACCGAGGGGCCTCGTAGTCAGTGAACGGTTGTTGGCTGACGTCCTCTGTCGGCTCGGCACCGTCGGGCTCGGTGAGCGGCGGGAACCGTACGGTCGCGAAGATGTGAGCCGAGTACTGCGTCACATCGGTCAGCGACAGTTCCACGGAAAGGTGCAGTTCCGGCAGCAGCATCGTGGGAGCCAATGGCGTTCCCGGCGTTTCGGCTTCCGAACGCACACTCCGCTCGTGGCTCGGTTTCCTATCCCTGTCAGGGTGTGGTCGGGTTGCTGGCGTTGGCCTGGTCGGATACGGCGAGCGTCGCCGGGTGCCGGGGCTGCGTCGGGAGGAACCGGCACAGCCGGCGCGCCGGAGAACGTGGCTCTCGGCCCGGACGGCACCGCCTACGTCACGTTCTCGGTCGCGCGGCAGGTGGCCGCAGTGTCCCCGGGCGGCGCCGTGCGGAGTCTTGCCACGATGCCGGCACCGGCCGATGGCGGCGCCGACACGCCGGTGGTGAAGTCGGCGATCACCTGCGGCATCGTGCGCACCGGCGACGGAACGCTGTACTTCCTCTACGCCGGCGGCGATGCGGACTCCACCGGCCTGTACCGGCTGCGTCCCGGCGGGGCTCCGGAACGCATCGCCGCGCTGCCGGCCTCCGGACTGCCGAACGGCCTGGCATTGGACGAACGGACCGGGACGTCCTACGCCGCCGACTCCGTGCTCGGTACGGTCTGGGCGATACCGATGAGCGGTGGCCGAGCGCAGGTGTGGTCCTCGGCGCCGGAGCTCGCATCGACCGGGTTCCTCGGCGCGAACGGCATCAAGGTGCACGGCGGTGACGTCTGGGCCAGCAACACGGACAAGGGGACGTTGCTCCGTATTCCCTTGCGCCATGCCAGGCCGGGACCCGTCCAGGTGCGGGTCGACGGGCTCGGGGGCATCGACGACTTCGCGTTCACCGGCGGCGGCGACGTGATCGCGGCGCTCGACTTGCAGAGCACCGTCGTGCGCATCGGCCGCCACGGGCACGTCATGCCCTTCCTGGACAGTGCGGACGGCGTGCGGAACCCCACGTCGGCGGTCGTCCGCGGCCGTACCGTCTACGTACTGAACTCCGCGTTCTCCGGCACCGATCCCAACCTGGTGCTCGCCACTCTGCTGCACCGCTGAACGCTTACGACGGGTTCGAAGTCACCATGGGATGACGCCGTCGTCCTCGAAGAACGAACCCGTGGGACCGTCGTCGGGCAGCGTGGCGAGCCGGATCGGGGTGGCCGCACCCTGCTCGGGAGTGCGGGGTCCGTGGAAGTTCGTGAAGTCGCTCGCGACCAGGCCCGGGCAGGCGACGTTGATCAGGATGTTCGTTCCGGCGAACTGGCGGGCGTACTGGACGGTGACAGCGTTGAGGAAGGACTTCGACGGTGCGTAGGCCGCCATGACGGGGCCGATCTCGATGTCCGGGTCCGACTGCCGGGCCAGCGAGGCGACGGCACTGGAGACGTTGACGATGCGTGGCGACGTCGAACGCCGCAGCAGCGGCAGCATCGCGTTGGTCACCCGGATGACCCCCATGACGTTGGTCTCCACGACCGTGCGGACCACATCGAGGTCGAGCGTGGTCGGGTCCTGCACCCACCCCGGCCCCGTCTCTCCCGAGACGCCGGCGTTGTTGACCAGGACGTCCAGGTGCCCGGCCTGCCGTTCGACCAGTGCCGCGGCACCGGTGACGCTGTGGTCGTCGGTCACGTCCAGGGGCACCCCGAACGCGTCGGCCCCGGCGGAGCGCAGCTTGTCCACGGCGGACTCACGCCGGGCCCCGTCGCGGGCTCCCACACCCACGCGGTACCCGAGGGCACCCAGCCCGGCCGCGATCTCGTATCCGATTCCCTTGTTCGCGCCGGTCACCAGCGCGATCTTCGTCTCGCTCATGCCACCGATGCTCGCGCGCCGGCTGACGGCGCATCCAACACCGATACGGTGCACTGTCATACCCGGCAGGTATCACCGACGTACGCTGAGGCCATGGACACCTTGGAGACCCGCGAGCTGAGGTACTTCCTGGCCGTCGCCGAGGAACTGCACTTCGGCCGCGCCGCCGAGCGCCTCGGCATGGCCCAGCCACCCCTGTCCCGGGCGATCCAGCAGCTGGAGCGGCGCCTCGGCGTCTCCCTGCTGAAACGCAACCGCCGCGGCGTCCGGTTGACCGGCGCCGGAGAGGTGCTGCTGCACGAGGGCCGCGCAGCCCTCGACGCGACCACCGCCGCCGCTCGCCGCACCCGTCGCGCCGGTGGCGCCGACACTCCGGGCGGCCCCCGCGACCGCCTGGTGCTGGCGGTCAAGGCCGGCGCCTCTCACGAACTGCTGCACAAGCTCCTCGACGCCTACGCGGCCGAGCCGGACGCCGCCGAGATCGAGGTGCTGCCGAGCGGCATGTGCGAGCAGGAAGGGATGCTGCGCGACGGCCGCGCCGATGTGGCGCTCATGCACACGCCGTTCAACTCCCTTGCCGGGTTCGACAGCGAAGAATTGATGGCCGAGGGGCAGGTCGCCATCCTGCCCGCCGGGCACCCTCTCGCCGCGCACCGGACTCTGACCCTGGCCGATATCAGGGACGTCCCCGGCCTTCCGCTCGCCCGCTGGCCCCGCCACGGCACCTACCCACCCGGCCTGGGCCCCGCGATCCACGACCAGACGCAACTGGCCCAACTGATCGCTCTGGGACGCACGATGGCCGTCTTCCCCGACTCCGCCCGCGCCTGGCTGTGGGCCGATCACACCGCCGTCCCCGTGACCGACGCCCCGCCCGTCGTCACCCACATCGCCTGGCCCGCGCACAGCCGCTCCCTCGCCCTCGCCGGGCTGATCCGTACGGCCGGCCAGCTGTGACTCTCTCTCGACTTCTGTCGCCGACATCCTCCTGACGCCTCCCGCCACGGGTATCGCCTCCCCGTGTCCCCTTGCCGTCCCGACCCGGGCACTCAGCCGTCTCGAAGCCTCAGCAGAGGGCCCTCTCGACCGGACTCCTTCGCGATGGACCGATCGGTCTGTTAAGGTGATGGTGCAGGGTGTTTCGCGGTCCGCTTCGCCCTTCAGGTTGGCGAGGTCACCCAGGCGGCCTCTGCGGCGGCGAATCATCCCTGGTGAAGGTGGTCGACCATCACGGTCCATACCAAGGTGGGAAAATGGCGCATACCGGAATGCTGCACGACAAGATCGCGCTCGTGGTCGGAGCCAGCCGGGGCATCGGGGCCGCCGCGGCGCGCCTGTTTGCCCGGGAGGGAGCGACGGTCGTCCTCGCCGCCCGCACCGAGAGCGCCCTCAAGACCATCGCCGCGGACCTCGACGGCGCGTCCTACGTGGTTGCCGATCTCGCCGATGTGCCGAGTGTCGAGCGTGCGGTTTCCACCGTCGTCGAGCGGCATGGACGGCTCGACATCGCATTCAACAACGGCGCGGCCCTGGTACCGCGGCACTCCATCGTGGACTTCCCCGAGGACGACTTCGACCTGGTCGTCAGGGTCAACCTCAAGGGCATCTTCTACGCCGTGTCGGCTGAGGTGAAAGCCATGATCGCAAGCGGCGGCGGGGCGATCGTCAATACCAGCAGCCTGGGAAGCCTGATCGGAAATCCGGCTCTGCCGGCGTACGGGGCGGCCAAGCGCGGCGTCAACAGCATCACCGAGTCGGCGGCTGTGACCTATGGGCCGAACGGGGTCAGGGTCAACGCGATTGCCCCGGGGGTGACGATGACCGAGATGATCGAAGGGTGGAATCGCGAGGACCCGGGAGCGATCGAGCGCGTCACCGCGAGGACGCCGCTGGGGCGGCCGGCGGCACCGGAGGAGATCGCAGAGGCCGCCGCCTGGCTGCTCAGTGACCGCGCCTCGTACGTGACGGGCGCAGTGCTGCCTGTCACCGGGGGCGCTGCCGTGTGAACGGCCGTCGGTCACACCATTGCAAGCGTCGGACCTCGTCGTCGGATACTTCCGCGCAGTGCGCTACTGACGAGCCAGCACCTCTGGGTGCGCCGTTGAATTGGCAGGCAGGGCGCGTCGGATCACTTCTTCGGCGAACCCCACACCCGCCGGTGCCGCACCCGAACGGCCCCGGGCGGCACCGCTGACACTCAGTCCGTCGATGATCAGCATCAGCCGGTCGGCGAGCCCGCGCGGATCCGCGGCCCCCGCCTGCCTGGCCAGGTCCATCAGCCCGCCGTGGATCCGGTCGTAATAGGCGACGGAGAGGGCGTGTGCGGGGTGATCCTCGTCCGGGAACTCCGCATGGGTGTTGTGGACCGGGCAGCCGCGGTAGCCCGGGGACATCGCTTCTTCGGCGGTCCAACCGACGATCATGAGCAACTGGCCGGCCGGATCGCCGGGCCGTTGCTTGGCCGCCAGTTCCCGGACCCGGTCGAAGGTGCGGGTGTACCGCTCCAGGTAGGCCACGACCAGGTCGTCCTTGGTGGCGAACTCGCGGTACAGCATGGCCTTGCCGCAGCCGACATTGTCGATGATCTGCTGCATCCCGACCGCGTGCACGCCGTGACCGTCGAACAGCCGGGACGCCACGTCGAGGATTCGTTCCCGGATTTCCGGGTCGCGCTTACGGGGGGACATGCGTACGTATGTTACCAGACCGGCCAGTCCACCTGCAGTTTTCGACAGGGGCCGGGCCGACAGACCACGACATCGGTTGCACCCGGCGCTGAGGTTGTCGGGGGAGCTGCGAGGCGGGTTGCCACTACGGCGAGCATGCTGCAGGTGCTCGGTGACCGAACTGGCAGGGGCCGCCGCAACCGACGATTGACGGTCCGTAAGAGGACGACGGTCAGTGTGCCGGCGCAAGCGTCCAATACACGTCCCCTGAGTCCGGGCAGATCCACGGTGCACGGAGCCGTCCGTCGGACGCCCACGGAATCTCCGCCCGCAGTGGGAAAATGGCCTCGTGCTCCCGGTGAAACACCCCCTGACCTGCGGTGTACCAAAGTGCCCACTATCGATCCTGGTCGCATGTTGTGACGAGGATTCTTAGTCGGTGCTGAGGGTTGTCCCGCAACTGATCCTGGCCTGAAGGCGGTTGGCCGGGACTGGAGCCTGGGGGCCACTGGGGCGCTCCGCCGCCACGGTCGTGTCGTTCTCGTGGACTGTTCGGTTTGATCACTTGGTGTCCGAGGCAGCCCAGGATGCGACGGGGGACCGGCGGATCCGCCTGGGGAAATGAGCGGCGGGGTCCGCTGGTACGCGGTACGGTGCGCCGATGTCAGAGATCAAGAAGTTCCAGGTCACCTTTGACTGCGCGGAACCTGAGCGCGTCGCTCGCTTCTGGTGTGAGGTGTTGGGGTACGTCGTACCGGCGCCCCCCGAGGGGTTCGCCAGCTGGGACGATTTCAACCGCACCCTGCCTCCTGAGAAGCAGGGATCATGGTTCGCCTGCAGCGATCCCTCAGGCGTGGGCCCGCGCCTGTACTTCCAGCGCGTCCCCGAGGGCAAGGTCGTCAAGAATCGGGTGCATCTCGATGTCCGGGTCGGCACCGGGCTCGTGGGGGACGAGCGCCTCGCCGCGCTCGAAGCCGAGTGCGCACGACTGGTCGCGCTAGGTGCGACCCACGTGCAGACGCTGTACGCCGACGAGGAGAACGAGTCGTGCATCCCGATGCTGGACATCGAGGGCAACGAGTTCTGTATCGACTGAACATCCTCCGAGCCGGGGAGGCGGGGCGCCACTCCTGGAAGCCCGTCGGCGGCAGAGTGGGTACCGGCGGGTGCGGCTGTCACACCCGTGGGCCGGACGGTGTCTTCATGCCGAACAGCCCACTGGGACGCGTGCAAGGAGAGACATCATGACGCTGCGCCTGCCGAAGGCCGAGCTTCCCGCCGAGCTCGAAGAGAACATGATCAAGCAGCTGGGCCTCGTGCCCGAGAACGTCGAGGTGCTGTGGCACAGCCCCCGGGTGACCCAGGACAGCCTGGAGTTCGGTGCCAAGGTGGGGGCGTGGGACGCGGTGGACCCGGGCCTGAAGTCGTTCGCGCACATGGCCGTCGCGTCGCAGGTCGGGTGCAGCTGGTGCCTGGACGTCGGCTATTTCCAGGCGCGCAACGAGAACCTGGACCTGGCCAGGGCGAGCCAGGTGCCGCGCTGGCGGGAGGCGGACGTGTTCACGGCGCTGGAGCGCGATGTCATGGAGTACGCCGAGGCGATGACGAACACGCCGCCGACCGTCACCGACGAGCAGTACGCCGCACTTCTGGAGCGGCTCGGACCGCCGGCGATGGTGGAGCTCACCGCGTTCATCGCCTACGTCAACCTGGCCACCAGGGCGAACGTGGCGAACGGGGTCACCTCGCAGGGCTTCTCCGACGTCTGCGAGATCCCGCTGGCCGAGCGTCCGGCGACGTCCCGCGCCGGGTCCACGGCATGACCGGGGATCCGTTCGTCGCCCACCGCAGCCTGCTGTTCACCGTCGCCTACGAGATGCTCGGCTCGGCGGCCGACGCGGAGGACGTGCTGCAGGAGACCTGGTTGCGGTGGGCGGACGTCGACCGGTCACAGGTCCACGACCCGCGGGCGTACCTCGTCCGGGCCGTCACCCGGCAGGCGCTCAACCGCATACGCACACTCTCACGCCGTCGCGAGGACTATGTGGGCGAGTGGCTGCCGGAACCCCTGCTGACCCACCCCGACGTCGCCGACGATGTCGAACTCGCGGAAAGCGTCTCCATCGCCATGCTGACCGTCCTGGAAACGCTCGGACCGGTGGAGCGCGCGGTGTTCGTGCTCCGCGAGGTCTTCGACCTGCCGCATGACGAGGTGGCCGAGGCGGTGGGCAAGACCCCCGCCGCGGTCCGGCAGATCGCCCGGCGGGCCCGGAACCACGTCGCCGCTCGTCAACCACGGGTCAGCGTGAGCCCGATGGAGCACAAGGCCGTGATGGACCGGTTCCTCGCCGCGCTGCACACCGGTCGTGTCCAGGACCTTCTGGAGACCATGGCTCCGGATGTGATCCTCGTCGCCGACGGTGGCGGGCTCACGGCCGCCGCACCGGCCCCCGTCCGAGGGGCCGAGCTCGTGGCGGCGATGCTCGCCGGCACGGACCGGGCCGGGGCCGAGACCACGGTGGTGTGGCTCAACGGCGCCCCCGCGATCCGGATCCGGTCCGGCGGCGGACCGGCCGCGGTCAGCCTCCTGATCGAGAACGGGCGCATCACCCGGATCTACGCGACATCCAACCCGCAGAAGCTGACCCGGATCGACGAACCGACCGAACTCACCAGGTAGACACATCCCGGGGCAGCGGACAGGCTCTGACGGCTCTCGGCCGGCCTCGGCCGTCCGAGGCCGGCCGGCTTCAGGCGCCGTAGCGCCGCTGCCGGACGGCGTACGCGCGTACGGCACGCAGGAAGTCGGCTTCGCGGAATGCCGGCCGGTACGCCTCACAGAAGCAGAGCTCCGAGTAAGCGCTCTGCCAGAGCGGGAAGTTGGACATCCGCTGCTCCCCGCTGGTGCGGATGACCAGGTCGGGGTCCGGCCGGCCGGCGGTGTACAGATGGCCGGCGATGTCGTCCGCGGTCAGGTCATCGGCGAGGTCCCGCATCGACCTGCCGGCGGTGGTGTCCGGCAGCGTGTCGAGTGCTCCGGCGATATGCACCTGCCGGCGCGGTCGCGGCTTGACGAGGTGCAGGCTGCTGACCAGGTGCTCGGCCTTCAGCGCAACACGGAGCGTGCCGTGGCCGCCGGTTGTCTCAGCCGCCGGCAGGCCGACGGCCGGCTCGGGCATCTCGCCGGGCAGCCCTTCTTCGCCGCCGTCACGCTCTACGTCGTCACCGCGGAGTCCCCAGCGCGCGAGCGCTCTTCTTGAACGGGCTGTCGGCCCGGGCGTCGGCGGTGCGACTGCGGCGCCGCCCCGGGCTGCGTGTCCTCACATCCCGGTCATGCCGCCGCCGGTGAGGCCCGGAGCCAGTGCCGGGACCCAGAAGACGGCGCAGGCCAGGGCGATCGAGGCGACTCCCACGGCACGGGCAACCAGGCGGCCGGCCGGAGCCAGCTTCTCGGTGGTGATCACGGCGGTGAGGACCACCATGGCCCACAGGTTCATCACACCGAACGCCGCCAGAAGCACCATCAGCGACCAGCAGCAGCCCAGGCAGAAGGCCCCGTGGTGGCCTCCGGCACGCAGATCGCGCGAGGGCCCCGGGTACGAGGCGTAGCGCAGCATGAGCCCGACCGGGGAGCGGCACTTCGCCAGGCAGCGGTCTTTGAGGGGCGTGAGCTGGTAGACGCCGTTGACCGCGAACACGGTCGCGGCCACCGCGGTCGCCCCCCCGGTGGGGAGGCTCGTCGCGCGGCCCAGGCCGGCGGCCAGCCCGTACGCGGGCAGCCCGGCCGCGGCCCAGACAAGCAGGTAGGCGATGGTGAAGACGAACATGCGCGGCGCGCGATGGACGGTGATGGTACGTGCGTACAGCGCGGCGACGGGCGCCGTGGCGGGCAGCATCATCGCGGCCGTCATCAGCGTCCACACGGCCAGGAAGGCGGGCAGGCCCAGGCCCATGGTGCCCGGCATCGCCGGCATGCCGCCCCGGCGGGTCACCAGCCAGACCCAGGCGGCGGCCGCCGCGACCAGCAGCAGTCCGGCGGGGCTCGCCCCGCGGCGGACGGTGACCGGCCGACCGGTCACGCGGACCACGTGAAGGGCGCCGAGTGTCCGTTGCCGCCGGAGAAGTCCCAGGACCGGCCGTACACGCCGTCGCCCGTCGCCCGGGTGGACCGGGCAATGGTCAGCGTGCTGTTCACCGGGTGGAACATGCCGGTCAGGCCCATGACCGGACCGTCCTCGCCGAACTGCGGGGCGACCTGGTCCTGGATCTCGATGTCGATGGCGTCGCCCACCCGTGCGGCGTGGCGGCGGCCGTCGTCGCGGTAGTCGATGGCAACGCGCTCCACGCCGAGGACCTCGCCGATGAGCGGAGCGAGCGCCGCCATCGGGCCGCCGGCCTGACCGGAGAAGACCTTGCCCAGCGCCTCCGCCTGGCCCTCGTCGGCCGAGGCGTCCAGGTAGAGCGCCACCTGCCAGCCGCCTTCGGCCATCACCCGGGGCGCGTCGATGAAGACGGCGACGCTGCGGTCGGAGACGTCCACGCCGTCCACGTCCCCGCTGTCGACGTGGAACGCGAAGGTCACCTGACAGCGCTCGTGGTCGGCCGGTGCGGTGAGGCCCGAGGTGGTGCAGGGGCACACCACGTCGCAGTTGCAGCTCTCCAGGTACGTGCCGGTCAGATTCCAGGGCATTGCTCAAGGCCTCCCTCTGCTCCGTCCCCCTCGGTGAAGGGAAGCATCGGGAGGCTCCGTTCCGTCCCGGTGCCGCTCTTCTCCAGGCTATTCCCGACGACCCCCGTCGCGCAGATCGGCGGCCGCTTCGTGGGGCCGAGCAGCCTGCCACGGCGGCCCGGCGGCCCGGTGGCGCAGACCTACGCGTCACCGCCGTAGAAAGCGGGCCGGGGCTTCATGTCCGTGGCGACGATACGGCCCGACCGGCGGGCCTCGACCGTGGCGTTGGAGATGACGGTGGCGGCGTAGCCGTCCCAGGCGGAGGGGCCGGTGGGTTCGGTGCCTGCCGCGATGCCGGTGATCCACTCGCGGAACTCGGTGTCGAAGGCGTCCTTGAAGCGGCCCGCCCAGTCCGTGAGGATCGCGGTGCTGTGGTGTCCGGCGGTGCGGACGCCGACCGCGGCCGGGTCGGGCAGCCGGACCAGGCCCTTCTCGCCGACCGTTTCGCACTGGATGTCGTAGCCGTACTGGCAGTTGACGAAGACCTCCAGGTCGATGCGGACGCCCTTGGCGGTCTCGAAGAGCATGATCTGCGGGTCCGTGAGGTGCTCGAAGCGCTTGCCCGTGGAACGCGGCAGGACCACCTGGGTGGAGACGATCTCGTCGTCAAGGAGCCAGCGCAGTACGTCGATCTCGTGGACCGCCGAGTCGAGTGCCGCCATGTCGGTGTGGTACGACTCGGGGGCGGTCGGGTTGCGGTGGGCGCAGTGCACGATCAGCGGCTCGCCGATCCGCCCGGCGTCGATGACCTGTTTGAGCTGCCGGTAGCCGGTGTCGTAGCGGCGCATGAAGCCGACCTGCACCAGGCGGCGGCCGTGTGCGCGCTCGGCGTCGACGATGCGCAGACCGTCCGCCGCGGTCGTCGCGAGCGGTTTCTCGCAGAACACCGGCTTTGCGGCGGTGATCGCGTTCAGCACGTGTTCGGCGTGGGTGGGGCCCCAGGAGGTGACGAGTACGGCGTCCACGTCGTCCGCCGCGACCACGGCCGCCCCGTCGGGCAGCACCCGGGCACCCACCCGGGCCGCCGCCTCCTCGGCGCGCGCGGTGTCGAGGTCGGTGACCGCGGTCACCCGGGCGCCGGTCACCGTCTCGGTGAGCCGGCGCATGTGTTCCTGACCGATCCAGCCGGCCCCGATCACTCCTACGCGCACAGTCATGAGGGTTCCGATCCTTGCGGCGGGGGCCGGTCAGCTGGAGGTGGGGAAGTTGAAGCCCGCGGTGACCTGCTGGGCGGGCTGGGGCCAGCGGGTGGTGACGACCTTGGGGCGGGTGTAGAAACGGATGCCCTCGGGGCCGTGGACGGGGGAGTCGCCGATGAGGGAGTCCTTCCAGCCGCCGAAGGAGTAGTACGACATCGGGACCGGCACCGGCACGTTGATGCCGATCATGCCGACCTTGATCCGGCGCTGGAAGCGGCGGGCGGCTTCGCCGGAGCCGGTGAAGAGGGCGGTGCCGTTGCCGTAGGGGTTGGCGTTGATCAGGTCGATGGCCTGGTCGAGGCTTTCCGCACGGACCACGGCGAGGACCGGGCCGAACAGCTCCTCCTTGTAGGCGTCCATCTCGGTGGTGACGTGGTCGAGGAGGGAGGGGCCGGTGAAGAAGCCGTCCTCATGGCCGTCGATCTTCAGCCCGCGGCCGTCGACGACGACGGTGGCGCCCTGCGTGGCCGCGGTGCCGACGGCGTTCTCGACGCGCTCCTGGGCGGCCTTGGTGACGAGCGGGCCCATGTCGGTGCCGGGCGCGTCGCCGGGGCCGACCTGCACCTCGTTCGCCTTGCGCTCCAGGATCGCGACCAGCGCGTCGGCCGCGTCACCGACGGCGACGGCGACGGAGACGGCCATGCAGCGTTCGCCCGCGGAGCCGTAGGCGCCGGCGGTGATGTGGTTGGCCGCGAACTCCAGGTCGGCGTCGGGCAGGACGACGGCGTGGTTCTTGGCGCCGCCGAGGGCCTGGACCCGCTTGCCGTGCGAAGTCGCCTGCTCGTGGACGTACTTGGCGATCGGCGTGGAGCCGACGAACGAGACGGCCTCGATGCCGGGGTGGGCGAGGATCGCGTCGACCGCGTCCTTGCCGCCGTGCACGACGTTGAAGACGCCGTCGGGCAGGCCGGCCTTCCTGTACAGCTCGGCGACGAAGTTCGCGGCGGAGGGGTCGCGCTCACTGGGCTTGAGGATGAACGTGTTGCCGGTGGCGATCGCGACCGGGTGCATCCACAGGGGGACCATCGCTGGGAAGTTGAACGGCGTGATGCCCGCCACCACACCCAGCGGCTGGCGGAAGTTGTGGACGTCGACGCCACGGGAGACCTGGTCGGAGAAGGAGCCCTTGAGGACGTCGCCGAGACCGCAGACGTATTCCACGACCTCGCG
The DNA here is from genome assembly GCF_053611985.1 of Streptomyces sp. NPDC054770. Lineage (NCBI taxonomy): Bacteria > Bacillati > Actinomycetota > Actinomycetes > Kitasatosporales > Streptomycetaceae > Streptomyces > Streptomyces sp. NPDC054770. The sequence continues at coordinate 21,726 of NZ_JBSHBL010000042.1, read as the reverse complement.
GCCGCGGGTGATCTCGCCGCGGGCGTCGTCGACGGTCTTGCCGTGCTCGGCGGAGATGATCCGGCCGAGTTCCTCCTCGTGCTCGACGAGCAGCTGGCGGAAGTCGAACATGACCTGGACGCGCTGGGAGAGGGAGGAGTCCTGCCAGGTCTCGAAGGCGGCGGCCGCGGCCTGTACGGCGGCGTCGACCTCGGCGGCGCCGCCGAGCACGACCCGGGCCTGCTCGGCGCCGGTGGCCGGGTTGAACACCGGGGCGGTGCTGCTGCCCGGGAGCGGCGAGCCGTTGATCCAGTGCGGGATGGTGTTCACGGGATGTGTGTCCTTACAGGTAGTGACGCTGGGTGCGCTTGCCGGCTGCGTACGTCTCGTAGGCGGCCCGGGTGGAGTCGAGGGCGGAGGTCTGGCTGACCGGGACGTCCCACCAGCCGTGGCCGGGCGGGTTGGGGCCGTACAGGTCGGTCTCGACGTGCACGACGGTGGTGCGGGTGGCGGCCTTCGCCTTCTCCATCGCGGAGCGGAACTCCTCGACGGAGGCGGCGTGCAGGACGTCCGCGCCCAGCGAGGACGCGTTGGCGGCCAGGTCGACGGGGAGCACGTCGCCGTCGAGCTGCCCCGAATCGCCGTTGCGGTAGCGGTACTTGGTGCCGAAGCGCTGTGAGCCGAGGGACTCGGAGAGGGCGCCGATGGACGCGAAGCCGTGGTTCTGGACGAGGACGATGACGACCTTCAGGCCCTCGGAGACCATGGTGACGATCTCCTGAGCCATCATCAGATACGAGCCGTCGCCGACGAGTACGACCACCTCGCGCGACGGGTCGGCCATCTTGGCGCCGACGCCCGCGGCGACCTCGTAGCCCATGCAGGAGTAGGCGTACTCCACGTGGTAGGCCTTCGGGTCGCGGGCCCGCCACAGCTGCTGGAGGTCGCCGGGCATGGAGCCGGCCGCGTTGATGACCACCGCGCGGTCGTCGAGGACGTCGTTGAGGGCGCCGAGGATCTCGGTCTGGGCGGGCAGCGGCCCGTGGCCGAGGTTGAAGCACCCGTCCTCGATCTCCCGTGTCCGGGCGATGAGTTCGCGGGTGCGGCGGCGGTAGTCGGGGGAGACCTCCCAGCCGTCGAGGGCTCCGGCGAGGGCCTGGATGCCCAGACGGGCGTCGGCCACCAGCGGCTCCGCCGAGTGCTTGACGGCGTCGAGGCGGGCCACGTTGAGGTTGACGAAGGTGACGTCCGGGTTGCCGAAGACGGTGTGGCTGGCGGTGGTGAAGTCGGAGTAGCGGGTGCCGATGCCGAGGACGACATCGGCGTCCTTCGCGAGCTCGTTCGCCGCGTAGGAGCCCGTCGAGCCGATGCCGCCGACCGCGTAGGGGTGGTCCCAGGCCACCGCGCCCTTGCCGGCATGGGTGTCGGCGACCGGGATGCCGGTGGCCTCGGCGAAGGCGCGCAGCGCGGTCTCCGCACCCGAGTACACCGCGCCGCCGCCGGCCACGATCAGCGGCTTCCGCGCGCTGCGCAGCAGACGTGCGGCGCGCTCGACGGCGGCGGGCTCCGGCACCGGGCGGCCGACGTGCCACACCCGGCGCCGGAAGAACTCGACCGGCCAGTCGTATGCCTCGGCCTGCACGTCCTGCGGCAGGGCGAGGGTGACGGCACCGGTCTCGACCGGATCGGTCAGCACCCGCATCGCCGCCAGCGCGGCCGGGATCAGCTGCTCGGGACGGGAGACGCGGTCGAAGTACTTGGAGACGGCGCGGAAGGCGTCGTTGACGGTGACGTCGCCGCCGCGGGTGTCCTCCAGCTGCTGGAGGACGGGGTCGGCGGCACGGGTGGCGAACATGTCGGAGGGCAGCAGCAGGACCGGCAGGCGGTTGGTGGTGGCCAGGGCCGCGCCCGTGATCATGTTCGTGGAGCCCGGACCCGTGGAGGCGGTACAGGCGAAGGCGGCCAGCCGGTCGCGCATCTTCGCGTAGGCGACCGACGCGTGGACCATGCCCTGCTCGTTGCGGGCCAGGTAGTAGGGGAGGTCGGCCTCCTGGGTCACGGCGGCCTGGAGGAGTGCCTGTCCGATGCCGGCGACGTTGCCGTGCCCGAAGATGCCCCACACACCGGGGATCAGGCGCTGCTCCTGGCCGTCACGCTCGCTGTACTGGTGGGCGAGGAAGCGGACCAGGGCCTGCGCGGTGGTCAGTCGTACGGTCTTCATCGGTTCTCTCCGAAGGGCAGCCGGTCGTCCACGTCCTGGGCCTCCCAGGTGGCGCGGACCCAGCCGTGGGCGGGGTCGTCGCAGATCAGCCAGGCGCGGTCCTGCCCCGGACCGGCCATGACGTTGAGGTAGTAGAGGTCGTAGCCGGGCGCGGCGATCGAGGGGCCGTGCCAGCCGTGCGGGACCAGCACGGTGTCGCCGGAGCGGACCTCGGCGAGCACGTCGAGGGGCCGCTCGGCGGTGCCGTAGACCCGCTGGTAGCCGAAGCCGTTCGCACCGCCGGAGACCTCGAAGTAGTAGATCTCCTCCAGCTCCGACTCCTCGCCGGGGCGGGCCTCGTCGTGCTTGTGCGGCGGGTAGGAGGACCAGTTCCCGCCGGGGGTGAGGACCTCGCAGACCAGCAGCTGCTCGGCGTCGAAGGTGCCCGGCAGGCAGTAGTTGTTGACCTGCCGCGAGCAGGCCCCGGCGCCGCGCAGCTCGACGGGGACGTCCTCCTTGCGCCCGTACCGAGCCGAGTGACCTCCCTGCTCGGTACGGGCGGAGGGCAGCGCGAATCGGCCTCCCGCCGCGCTGCGGATCACGGCCGCCGACCCGCGGGGGAGGTAGGCGAAGTCGGTGGCCGAAGCGAACACGCCCGTCCGGCCGGCGAGTTCGAAGGTGCTGCCGTCCGTGGTGACGGTGCACGAGCCCGTCAGCGGCAGCACCAGGAACTCGGAGTCCCCGGTGGACAGGGCGTGCGTCTCGCCCGGCGCCAGGGTCAGGACCCTGAGGCCGGAGTATCCCCAGCCCGCCGACTCGGGCGTGACCAGGAGGTCGTAGCGGCCGTCGGCCGAAGTACCGGCCGGCAGATGGTACTTGCCGCTCACAGCAGGCTCACCGCCTTGTCGACGGCGCCGGCGACGTCGCCGCCCGCCGGGTAGAGCAGGGAGCGGCCGACGACCAGGCCCTGCGCGGTGGGCTGCCTGAGGGCCCGGCCCCAGGAGGCGAAGGCGGCCTCGGGGTCGGTGACCTCGCCGCCCAGCAGCAGCGCGGGCAGCGTGGAGGCGGCGAGCACGCGCTCCATGTCCTGGACCACCGGCAGCTTCAGCCAGGTGTAGGCGGTACCGCGGCCGAGACCCGACGCGATGGTGACCGATTTGATCACGGCGTCGGTGGAGAGGTCGTTGCGGATCCTGCCGTCCCGCCACTCGGACATGAACGGCTCGACCATGGCGATGAGCCGCCGGTCGTTGAGTTCGTTGACCGCGCGGGCGGTGTCCTGGAGAGCCGACGGGGTGGCGGGGTCGGTGAGGGCGATGCGGGTGAGCATCTTGCCGCCGTCGAAGCCCATCGCGGCGATGGTCTCGGCGTCGTAGCCGGTGAAGCGGTCGTCGATCTCGAAGACCGAGCCGGCGAGTCCGGCGCGGTTCATGGAGCCGAAGACGCTCTTGCCGTCGAGGACGCCGAGCAGGAGCAGGTCCTCGAGGATGTCGGCGGTGGCGAGGACGCCCGTCACACCGGGGCGTTCCAGGGCGGTGCAGAGGCGGTCGAGGAGTTCGAAGCGGTCCGCCATGGCATGGGGATCCGCGCCGACGCCGTTGGCGCCGCGGGCGGGGTGGTCGGCGGCGATGATCATCGCCCTGCCGTGCTCGCCGAGCAGCGAGGTCGCCTTCACCCGGCGGGCCGCCGCGGCGGCGACCGCGCCGGGGTCGTGCACCCGGGCGGCCACGATCCGGCTCACGTTGTCGGACAGCACGTCGTCACACCTCTCGCTCGGAGTCGTCGGTCGTCCCGCGCAGCTTCGCCTCGACCTCGGCCTGGGTCGGCATGGCGTCGGAGCAGGACAGGCGGCCCGCCACCAGGGCGCCGGCCGCGTTGGCGAAGGCCACCGTGCGCGCGGTGTCCCAGCCGGACAGCAGGCCGTGGCACAGGGCCCCGCCGAAGGCGTCACCGGCACCGAGCCCGTTGACCACGTCCACGGGCACCGGCGGTACCTCGGTGACCGAGCCGTCCCGGTCCATGGCCAGGACCCCCTTGGGGCCCTGCTTGACCACGGCCAGTTCCACCCCGGCCGCCAGCAGCGCCTTGGCCGCGGCGTGCGGGTCGCGTTCGCCGGTGGCGACCTCGCACTCGTCGATGTTGCCGACCGCGACGGTGGTGTGCCGCAGGGCCTGCGTGTAGTACGAGCGGGCCGTGGCCGGGTCGGCCCAGAACATCGGCCGCCAGTCCAGGTCGAACACCGTCGTTCCCGCCTTGGCCCGGTGCTGAAGGGCGGCCAGGGTCGCCGAGCGGCTCGGCTCCTCGCTCAGCCCGGTCCCGGTCATCCAGAACACGGCCGCCCCGCGCACCGCGTCCAGGTCCAGCTCCTCGGGCCGGATGTCCAGGTCGGGGGCCTTGGGCAGGCGGTAGAAGTACAGCGGGAAGTCGTCCGGCGGGAAGATCTCGCAGAACGTCACCGGGGTGGGCGCGATCTCCGACGTGCCGACGAAGCGGGGGTCGACGTGGTAGCCGGACAGGGCCGTGCGGACGAAGTCGCCGAAGGGGTCCCGGCCGGTCTTCGTGATCACCGCCGCGGTGCGGCCGTACCGGGCCGCCGCGACCGCGACGTTGGTCGGGCTGCCGCCCAGGTACTTGCCGAACGAGGTGACCTCCGCCAGCCCCACGCCCGTCTGGAGCGGATACACGTCCACTCCGACCCGGCCCATGGTCAGCACTTCGTACGGCTTCACGCTGGTTCCCTTCGCTTCGGAGCCCCCGGCATGGCGGCCGCGGTACGGGACCGCGACGGTGTGAGAGCGCATTTGCAGCGTCCCCGAGTCCCTTACGATGCCGCCCACCATATGTCATGTCAATAGGATGTCGTGATGATGCTGTCGACGGGTGGGTCACGTCCAGGCGGCCACGTACTCGCCGATCCGTTCCCGCATGAACAGGGAGGACTCCTTCGCCTTCTCCTCCCAGGCGAACACGCAGGCGGTGAGGGTGCCGTCGAAGCCGTTCGCGTGCAGTTCGCGGAAGAGCTCGTCGAAGTCGACCTCGCCCTCGCCGATGTCGAGGTGCTGGTGGATGCGGGCCTGGGTGCCGGGCGGGTTGAGGATGTAGCGGTTGCCGGAGGACGCCGTGTGGTCGAAGGCGTCGGCGAGGTGGACGTGAGTGAGGAGGCCGCCCGCGCGGGCGATGATGCCGGGGGCGTCGTTGCCGATGTGGAAGGTGTGCGGGGCGCAGTAGAGGAAGCTGACGTTGGGGTGGTTGATGCCCCGGATCAGGTTGACCGCGTCGTGGCCGTTCTCGATGAAGTCGTCCGGGTGGGGTTCCAGGGCGAGCTTGATGCCCTCGCGCTCGAAGAGCGGGAGCAACTCGTCCATGGACTGCCAGAACCGGGCCTCGCTGCGGTCGGACTCCTCCGGCCGGCCGTTGAACTCGGAGATCATGCTGTCGACGCCGAGGTCCGCGCAGATCTGGACGGAGCGCTTCCAGTACCGTACGGCGGCCTGGCGGGCCTCCTCGTCCGGTCCTGACCAGCGGAACAGCGGCAGCAGGGAGGAGATGCCGACCCCCGCCGTGTCCAGCGCCCTGCGGAACTTCCGTACGGTGGCGTCGTCGACGCGGGGATGGCGGAAGAAGGGGATGAAGTCCTCCCGGGGCGAGAGCTCGATCCACTCGTAGCCCAGCTCGGCGACCACGGCCGGGAGTTCGAGCAGCGGCACGTGACGGATCATGTACGGGTCGAGGGCGATCTTCATGGCGGGTTTCCTGCTCCTTGGCGTCTTGTCATCGGCTCCGGCGGCGCGAGGTCCGCCGGAGCCACTCCCCGTTCCGGTGCGGATGAGGGAGTGAAGGGGCGCGGGCCGGGGCCCGGGCGGTCACGGCCGCAGGGACTCCTGGAGTGCCGTGTCGGCGGCCTTGAGGACTTCGGCGGCGACGGCGACGCCCTCGACGGGGCCGAGTTCGGTGTCCTCGTGCTCGATGTTGACCAGCATGTCCGGGTCGACCTCGTGCAGGGCGCGCAGGAACTCGGTCCAGTAGGCGATGTCGTGGCCCTTGCCGAGCGCGACGAAGTCCCAGGCGGAGTCCTCGGGCCACTCGTTGGCCCACTCGTCGCCGCCGAGGTTGGTACGCGGCTCGTCGGAGGAGAGGCGGCGGAAGCCGTTGTCGAGGACGCCGTTGAGGGCGGCGTGCCCGGGGTTGACGCGGACGTCCTTGGCGGCCGCGTGGAAGACCAGCTCGCCGAGGTGCCGGACGACCGCGACGGGGTCCATCTGCTGCCAGAACAGGTGGGAGGCGTCCAGCTCGACGCCCACGTGGGTGGCGCCGGTGAGGTCGATGAGCTGGTGCACACTCGCGGAGTTGAAGACGACGTTCTGCGGGTGCAGCTCCAGGGCGACCTTGACGTCGTGGTCGCGGGCGAGCCGGTCGGTCTCGCGCCAGAAGTCCGCGGCGATCTTCCACTGGTGGTCCAGGACGTCCAGGGCGGCGGAGTTCCAGGCGTTGACGATCCAGTTGGGGCGGGTCGCGCCCGGTTCGCCGCCGGGCAGCCCGGACATGGTCACCAGGCGGTGCTGGCCGAGCCGTTCGGCCAGCAGGATGGAGCGGCGGATGTCCTCGGCGTGCTTCCCGCCGATGGCCGGGTTCGGGTGCAGCGGGTTGCCGTTGGCGTTCAGGCCGGCGATGGCGACGCCGGTGCCCTCGAAGAGGCCGAGGAAGTCGTCCCGGGCGGTATCGCTGACCAGGATGTCGTCGAAGGCCGGCACGTGTACGGCCGGGAGGAAGCCGCCGGTGTTGATCTCGATGCCGGTCAGGCCGAGATCGGCGATGACCTTGATCGCTTCGGGCAGCGGGCGGTCGTGCAGGATCGCGTTGTAGAGGCCCAGCTTCATGGTGTGTTTCTCCTCGGTCCTTCGGGTGTACGGGGCGAGCCGGGGCGGGTCACTGGACGGTGACGGCCTTGCCGCCGGCGTCGGCGGAGGCGACGATCGCGTCGATGACGCGCAGGTTGTGCAGTCCGTCGGCGAGGGTGGGGCAGGGCGGCAGCCGGTCGAGGCCGGCGATCTGCTCCAGGAAGGCGCGGGCCTGCCAGACGAAGAACTCGTGCTGGCCGTGGCCGACGCTGGGGAAGTCCATGGGCAGGCCGCCGGCGATGTAGGGGTGGCCGGGACCGACCACCACCCGCCGGTAGCCGTCCACCGGGTCGGCGGCCGCCGCGTCGGCGATGGTGAACTCGGCCGGACGCGACAGCTCGAAGGTCGCCGCGCCGCCCTGGGTGAACACCTCGAAGCCCAGGGAGTTGGCCAGGCCCCGGGCGATGCGCGAGACGGAGAAGGTGCCGACGGCGCCGGAGGCGAACGTGGCGGTGAACGTGGCGATGTCGTCGTTCTCGACCCGGGCCCGTTCCCGGCCCACCCGGACGTCGGCCGAGTGCCCCACCGCGGTGCCCAGCGGCACCGGGCGGTCGGGCACCTGGGTGGAGAGCACGGCGCCCTGCACACTCTGCACCGGGCCGCAGAAGTACTCGCCGAGGTCGATGAGGTGGCTGCCGATGTCCGACAGCGCACCCGAGCCGAGCGGTCCCCGGTAGCGCCAGCTGATCGGGGCGTCCGGGTTGTGGCCGTAGTCGCACCAGTAGTGCCCGTTGAAGTGCTGGACCGCTCCGAGCGACCCCTCCAGCACCTGCTGCCGTACGGCGTTGATCGCGGGGGAGCGGCGGAAGGTGAAGCCGGTGGCGGCCACCAGCCCGGTGCCCTCGGCCGCCTCCACCATGGCCTGGGCGTCGGCCACGCTCGGCGCGAGCGGCTTCTCGCACAGCACGTGCTTGCCGGCCGCCAGCAGGGCCTCGACGATCTCGCGATGCAGGTGGTTGGCGACCACGACACTGACCGCGTCGATGTCGTCGGCCTCGGCGATCTGCCGCCAGTCGGTCACGGCCCGCTCGTAGCCGTAACGGCGGGCCGCGTCCTGTGCGAACGGCTCGTGCGCGTCGGCGACGGCGACCAGGCGCACCTCGGGCAGCCCGGCACCGTACAGGGTGGCGGCCTGCCGGTACCCGTTGAGGTGGGCCCGGCCCGCCATACCGGCTCCGACGACCGCCACACCGATGGGCCTCGTACTCATCATGCTTCCTCTCCGGCACGTCGCCGTGCCGTGGGTCAGGGGGGTGAGGGAACCGACCAGAACCGCGCTCGGCCCGGCGGGGCGGCGCCCGTGACCGTGTGCACCCGAAATCCCGGTGCAGTCGGGCCGCCGCCAGGGAATGCGTAGTTAGAGCGCTTTAAAAAGTGGGTTTAGAGCGCTTTAGATCATCACTCGAGAGTGCTCTGGGTGCTGGTACTCTCAGTGGCGTCGCGGCCCTGTGTCAAGGGTGTTACGCAAACGACGGGAGATGAAGTGGGCGATCTCGGCTCCGCAGTCCCCACGGGTGGCAACGGCGCGGTGCCGCGCCCCCGGCTGGAGGACGTCGCCGCGCGCGTCGGCCTGTCCACGGCATCGGTGTCGCTGGTCCTGCGCAACGTACCCGGTCCCAGCGAGCGCACCCGGCAGCGGGTCCTGAAGGCGGCCGCCGAGCTCGGCTACCGTCCCGACCGCACCGCCAGCGCCCTGGCCAGCAGGCGCAGCAGGCTGCTCGGGGTCATGGTCGACGTGCACAGCCCCTTCCACGCCGAGCTGGTCGAGCACCTGCACACCGCGGCCGAGGAGGTCGGCTACGACCTGGTGCTGAGCGCCCTGACCCGGACCCGGGACGAGACCACGGCCGTCGAGACGCTCCTCGCGTTCCGCTGCGAGGCGCTGCTCCTGCTCGGCCCGGTCGCCCCCGCCGCCACCCTCGCCGACCTCGACCGCAGGGCGCCGGTCATCTCGGTGGGCCGCCGGCTCACCGGCGCCGGCCCGGACGTCGTCCGCAGTGCCGACGACGACGGAGTAGGCCAGATCGTCGACCATCTCGTGGGCCTCGGTCATCGCGCGATCGCCTACGTCGACGGCGGCAGGGGCGTCATCGCCACCGATCGCCGCCGCGGCTACCGCAGTGCCATGCGCCGCCACGGTCTCGACGGGCGGATCAGGATCCTTCACGGCGACCTCACCGAGGAGGCCGGCGACCGGGCGGGCCGGCAGCTGCTCGCCGGCGGCGGGCTGCCGACCGCCGTCGTGACGTTCAACGACCGCAGTGCCGTCGGCCTGCTCACCGCGCTCAGAGGCGCCGGGGTGGACGTTCCCGGCGCCGTTTCCGTCGTCGGCTACGACGACGACACCCTGTCCCGGCTGACCTGCTTCGACCTGACCACGGTCAGCCAGAACGCCGAGGAGCAGGCCCGGCACGCCGTGGCGGCCGCCGTCGAACGCCTCGACCAGGGCCGTACCGTGTCCCGCGAGATCGTCCTCGCCCCCTCCCTGGTCGTGCGGGGCACCACGGCGCCGCCGCGCTGATCCCGAAAGCCCGGTGCGAGGCCGGCGCGGCCTGCCGCGCCGGCCTCGTCGTATCCCGCGCCCCGGCGGAAAACATGTGGTAGTTGCAGCTTTTCACGGGTGGATCACGGCATGGCGCGCATTCGTGAGAAGACTCTTGACACATTTCCGAAACGCAAGCATGCTCTGGCCACTACTTAAAGCGATTTAAGAGATCGCGGAATGAATACCCGCCCCGCGACTCCGGCGTTGCCGTTCCGGTGATCCCGACGAATACCGCCGGCCCGAGCGTCCGAGCGAGACATCCGGTGCGGCGGACGCATCCGGTACTCCCCCCCCCGCATCCGCGTGACCCGGTTCGCGCCCCCGCCGCATCGCCGCACCACCACACCCCGAGACCTGCCCGGTACCCCTCACGCCCCCGCCCGGCATCACAAGAAGGAGCACCACAGCACATGGAACGCACCCAGAACCGGCGGCCCTCCCGCCGCCGTCTCTCCAGAAGCGGTCTGACCCTGGCGAGTCTGCTCGCCATGGCGGCGGCCACGTTGACCGGGTGTGCCAGCGGCAAGGCCACCGGCGACGACGCGGGCCAGGCGACGGCGTCGGCCGGCGGCGGAACGTCGTCCGGTACGGCGAGCAGCGGCAAGGTCTCCATCGTCGTCGTCGGCGGCAAGGCCGACGACCCGTTCTGGTCCACCGTCAAGCGCGGCGGCGAGGACGCGGCGAAGCTGGTGAAGGCGGGCGGCGGCACGGTGACCTTCCTGGGCCCGCAGAACTACGACAACCTCGGACCGGACGCGGCCAAGCTGACCCAGACCGCGCTCTCCCAGAACCCCTCGGCCATCCTGGTGCCGGACTGGGTGCCCGACAGCCAGGACGCGGCGATCAAGCAGGCCGTGGCCAAGGGCGTCAAGGTGTTCGTCTACAACTCGGGCGGCGTCGAGGCGGCCGACAGGACCGGCGCGGTCAAGTACATAGGCTCGGACGACTACCAGGCCGGCAAGGCCGGCGGTGCCGAGTTCGCCGAGTCCGGCGCCAAGCACATCCTGTGCGTCAACACCGTTCCCGGCGCGGCCAATTCGGAGGCGCGCTGCAAGGGCATCGCCGACGGAGCCAGGAGCAAGGGCGCCAAGTCCAAGCAACTTCCCCTGCCGTCCTCCAACTTCGGCAACCCCTCCGCCGTCACCCAGGCGATCAAGGGCGCGCTGCTGAAGGACAGCAGCATCGACGCCCTGGTGACGATCGGTGTCCAGGACGCGGACAGCGCCGCCGCGGCGATCGACCAGGCCAAGGCCGGCGGCAAGGTCCAGCTGGGCACCTTCGACCTTTCGCAGTCCCAGCTCGACCGCATCAAGTCCGGCAAGCAGCTCTTCGCCATCGACCAGCAGCCCTACCTCCAGGGCTTCTACGCGGTGTCGATCGCGGGCCAGTACCTGTCCTACGGCGTGCTCCCGCCGCAGAACCCGCTGCTGACCGGCCCGCTGCTGGTCACCAAGGACAACGTCGACGCGGCGCTCTCCGGTACCAAGGCCGGCGTCCGCTGATCCGCCCACCGGTGCCGGGCCCGCCTCCCCAGGGTCCGGCACCCCTTCCCCGCACACCGCGCACCCCATCCGCGAGCCATGAAGGTGACCCCGAGCCGATGACTACCTCACTTCCCGACACGGCGGCCGAGAAAGCGGCCGCCGTCGCACCCCCCAAGCAGTCCGAGAGCCCGCTGGCGCAGCTACGGCACCGTCCCGAGGTCGGCGCGCTCATCGGAACGCTCGGCGTGTTCGTCTTCTTCGCGATCTTCGGAGGCGAGAAGTTCCTCGCTCCGGCGGGCGCGGCGAGCTGGCTGAACATCGCCTCCGAGCTCGGCATCATCGCCATCCCGGTCGGACTGCTGATGATCGCCGGCGAACTCGACGTGTCCGTGGGCTCGGTGCTCGCCGGCAGTTCGATGACCCTGGCCATCGTCTCGGGCCACTGGGGCGCCCCCATGATCGTCGGCATCCTGTGCGCGCTCGCGCTCGGCCTGCTGACCGGCCTGCTCAACGGGTTCCTCGTCACCCGGACCAACGTCCCCTCGCTGGTCATCACGCTGGCCACGCTGTCCGGTCTGGCCGGTCTCACCCTCGGCCTGTCCCGCGTCACGACCGGCACCACCAGCGTCCCGCTCAACCCCGACCCGTTCTCCAAGGCGCTGTTCGGCCAGCTGATCGGCGGCCAGTTCGAGGTCGCGATCTTCTGGTGGCTCGGCATCGCGGCCGTGGTGACCGTGCTGCTCCAGATGATGAAGTACGGCAACTGGATCTTCGCGATCGGCGGTGACACGGAGAGTGCCCGCGCCACCGGCATCCCGGTCGACCGGGTGAAGATCGCCCTGTACATGGCCAGCGGGTTCGGGGCCGCCCTGGTCGGTGTGATCCAGACGATCCTCTACAACGGCGCCCAGGTCGCCAACGGACAGTCCTTCGTCTTCAACTCCATCATCGCCGTCGTCGTCGGCGGTGTGCTGCTGACCGGGGGATACGGCTCCGTGGTCGGTGTCGTCCTCGGGACGCTGACGTTCGCCATCGTCAACCAGGGCATCTACTACACCGGCTGGAACTCCGACTGGGCCAGCCTGATCCTCGGCATCCTCATCCTCACGGCGGTCCTGATGAACAACACGTTCCGCCGCCTCGCCCTGTCCTACAAGCCCCGCACCGCGAAGAAGGCCTGACCATGACCGCACCCGTGCTGCGCCTGGACGGCGTCGGCAAGTCGTTCCTCGGCACCAACGCGCTGCAGGACATCTCTCTCGAGGTGCATGCCGGACAAGTGCTGTGCCTGCTCGGCGACAACGGCGCCGGCAAGTCGACCCTCATCAAGATCATGTCAGGGTTCCACAAGCCGAGCACCGGCACCATCGAGGTCGACGGCGAGCGGGCGGAGTTCGACAGCCCGCGCGACGCCAGTGCGCGGGGCATCGCCACCGTCCACCAGTTCGGCGGAACCTTCCCGCTGATGGGGGTCGGCCGCTGCTTCTTCGTGGGGGCCGAACCCACCAAGGGCTTCGGTCCGTTCCGGCTGTTCGACAAGAAGCTGGCCGGTGAGATCGCGGTCCGTGAGATGCGGTCCCTGGGCATCACCCGGGTCGCGGACGGCAACCGGCTGGTGGGCAGCCTGTCCGGCGGCGAGCGCCAGGCCCTCGCCATCGCGCGGGCGGTGTACTTCGGTGCCAACGTCCTCATCCTCGACGAGCCGACGGCGGCCCTGGGGGTCAAGGAGGCCGCCCATGTCCTGCGGATCGTCATGCAGGCCCGTGCCAAGGGGGTCGCGGTCATCCTCGTCACCCACAACGTGCGCCACGCCATGATGGTCGGCGACCACTTCGCCGTCCTCATCCGCGGCCAGAAGGCCGACGACTTCCACAAGGGCGAACGCACCCGCGAGGAGATCACCGACCTGATGGCCGGCGGCGAGGCGATGGCCGACCTGGAGGCCGAACTCGCCCAACTGGAAGCCGGCGCCTGACGAACAGGGAGGCGTGGCGGGCCGGCGCACCCCCGCGAGGGGCGCCGGATGCCCGCCGACCGGCTGCCGACGCGCAGGTCAGGCGGCCCCGCCGATGACCTGCGTCCTGCCACCAGGGTGCCGGGCTGTTGAAGGGGGGTGACCACTGGATCGCCGAGGGTCGGGCCGGGCCGTCGTCCGGCAGGCGCGCCGCACGTCCTGGCGCAGGTCGTGGTGGAGGATCGTGGACCGGCGGCGCTCGCGCAGCAGGCGGGTGCTGTCGTGGTCGAGGCCGTGGGCGACGAAGACCGCACAACGTCGGCCGAGGGCGTCGAAAGCGTCCAGGCCGTCGCTGTCCGTGCCTGCCACCAGGGAGCGGGGCGCGGCGAGTCGCGTCGCGCCGCGGAAGCCCGCCTCGCGTTCGTGTCCCGCGTCTGCGATGACCCTTCCGGCCTTGCCGGTCTCTACGCGGCCGACGGTTACGCGACGCCCCGCAGTACCGAGCGCAGATGCTCGGCGCTGGCCCACACGTCCTCGACCGGGCCCTTCTCCTTGGGCTCCGCGGTGATGATGGTGTCCTGCTCCAGGACGTACCAGCCGTCGTAGCCGCGGGCGGCGAGGTGGGTGACGATGGCCTGGACGTCGACGTCGCCGGCGCCCAGTGGGCGGTACATGCCGGCGCGGACGGCGTCGGTGTAGGTGAGGCGGCCGGACTGGACCTTGGCGGCGAGGGAGGCGTCCACGTCCTTCATGTGGGTGTGGGCGATCCGTTCGGGGGCCTGCCGGGTCAGCTCGGCGGGGTCGGTGCCGCCGATGAGCAGGTGGCCGGTGTCCAGGCAGAGGGAGATCGAGGAGTGCTCCAGGACCCGGCGGACCTCGTCGCCGTTCTCGATCATCGTGCCGACGTGCGGGTGCAGGACCGCGCGCACCCCGCGTTCGGCGGCCAGTGCGGTGAGCCGGTCGAGGTTGGACAGGAGCAGTTTCCAGCCGTCGGCGTCGAGTTCGGGCCGGGAGTCGTAGCCGTCCTGGCCGGTGATGGCGGAGAGGACGAGGACCTCGGCGTTCGAGGCGGCGTAGCCCTCAAGGAGCTGTTCGGCCTCGGGCAGCGGGTCGTGTCCGGGGACGTGCAGCAGCAGCGGGGTGAAGCCGCCGACGGCGTGCAGGTCGTGGTCGGCCAGGACGCGGGCCATCGCGTCCGGGGCGGCGGGCAGGAAGCCGTCGGGGCCGAACTCGGTGGCGGCCAGGCCCACCTCGCGCATCTCCTTCAGCACCCGCTCGGGCGTCAGCTGGTAGCCCCAGCCGGGCACTTCGCACACACCCCAGGAGATGGGCGCGCCGGCGATCCGGTTCAGCTGCGGGGTGGTCATGCCGTGGCCTTTCGATGGTTCCGGTCGGGGGCGGCGGACGCGTCGATCGCTCTCGTAGGGCCGACGGCGAGGCCGTTCGCGTGCTCGCAACGCTAGGTTCGCGGAGGGAATTGGTGAAGCCCTCGAATCCATCAATTTCCCGTCATCGGGGCCATCATTTTCCCGTGCGACGTGCCGTGTCGTGCTGCGCCGTGCGCGGTACGGCTCCCGGTCCGAGGCGGTTTCTATCGCCGACCCGCATTGTTCCTAGAATGGTGGGGTGAACGACATCGACGCGATCGCGGCGTTGCAGGATCCGGTGCGGCGCAGGCTGTACGAGTACGTGGCGGCGCAGGGCCGCGAGGTCGGCCGCAACGAGGCCGCCGAGGCGACCGGGGTGGCGCGCACGCTCGCCGCGCACCATCTGGACAGACTGGCCGAGGCCGGGCTGCTCGACACCGGCAGCCGTCGCCTGACCGGGCGCTCGGGGCCGGGGGCGGGCCGGCCCGCCAAGGTGTACACGCGGGCGCGGGGCGAGCGGACCGTGTCGCTGCCCGCCCGCGACTACCGCACCGCCGCCGAACTGCTCGCCGAAGTCGCCGAGCAGGCCGGGCTGGACGCCGGGCTCTGCGCGGCCGCCCGTCGCCGCGGCGAGGCCCTGCGCGGCTCGGCGGCACCCTGCGGCGGCCTCGACGAGGCCATGGAGACGCTCGCGGCCCGCGGTTACGAACCGCACCTGGAGGGTGCCGAGGACGCCGAGGGTGCCACGGGGGTGGGTGAAGCCGTCGTCCGGATGCGCAACTGCCCCTTCCATGCCGTCGCCGAACGCTTCCCGCCGCTCGTCTGCGGTATGAACCTCGCACTGCTGGAGGGGCTGCTCGGCGCCGACGGCCCGGTCCGGGCCCGCATGGACGCCCGGCCGGGCGAGTGCTGCGTGGTGGTGGAAGCTTCTAAAAACAACGATGATTGACATAGAAGTCGGGGCATGCTGACATGAGGTCATGACCGCCTCCGCGTACGACGCCCACCTCGCCCAGCTGAATGTCGCCACGCTCCGTTTCCCCCTCGCCGACCCGCGCATGGCGCCGTTCGTCGAGATGCTCGACACGGTCAACGCCGCCGCTGACGACGCGCCCGGCTTCGTGTGGCGGCTCGTGGAGGAGGGGGCGGCCGACGCCACCGCCCTGCGTCCGGCGGGCGCGGACATCATCGTCAACCTGACGGTGTGGGAGACCCATGACGCGCTGTGGGGCTTCACCTACCGCAGTGAGCACCTGGACGTGCTGCGGCGGCGGCGTGAATGGTTCCAGCGGCACGTGGAGGCGCATCTGGTGCTCTGGTGGGTTCCGGCCGGTCACCTCCCGACCGTCGGCGAGGCCCTGGAGCGGCTGGCGGACCTGCGGGCGAACGGACCGTCGGCGCGCGCGTTCACCTTCTCCTCCGCCTACTCCGCCGACGAGGCGGGCACGGGTCGTGACGTGCCGGTGAGGCCGGGGAGCCCGGCCGGGTAGTCCTGGCCGAAGTCGGCCGACCGGCTCACCGGCTCCCAGGCGGCCGCCTCCGCCAGCTGGCCGCTCGAGTAGTCCTGCGCCATCTGTACCGCGCCGGCGCCCAGGATCAGGTGGGAGGGCGGGTCCTGCCACTTCACGACCCGGACCAGGATCTCCCCGGCGCGCTTCGGGTCGCCGGCCGCGGCCACCGTCCCGCCGAGCCGCCGGACCATCTCGCCGACCGTCGGGTCGTACTCCGGTGCCACCTCGGGGATCCGCATCGACGGGCCCGCCCAGTCGGTGGCGAAGCCGCCCGGCTCCACGACCAGGCAGCGGATGCCGAAGGGCGCGGTCTCGGCGGCCAGCACGCGGGTGAAGCCGTCGACGGCGAACTTCGCGGCCTGGTACGACCCGAGGCCCGGCGTCCCGCCGACCCGGCCGCCGATGGAGGAGAACTGCACGATGGTGCCGCCCCCTTGCGCCCTGAGGACCGGGAGCGCGGCGGTGGAGACGTTGTAGACGCCCCAGAAGTTGGTGTCGAACTGGCGGCGGAAGTCGTCCTCGGGGGTGGTCTCGACCGCGGCGAGGTTGGCGTACCCGGCGTTGTTGACCACCACGTCGACCCGGCCGAACCGGTCCACGGCCGCCCGGAGGGCGGTCACCGCGGCCGGCCGGTCGGTGACGTCGAGCGCGACGGGCAGGACGCGGTCGCCGTACTTCGCTACGAGGTCGTCGAGTTGCTCGGGCCTGCGGGCCGTGGCGACGACGTGGTCACCGGCCTCCAGCGCCGCGATCGCGAGGTTGCGGCCGAAGCCGCGGGACGAGCCGGTGATGAACCAGGTGTGGGTGCTCATGCCAGTAGCAAAACACGGTTGCGGTATTAGTGCAACCAGGTTGCGTTACGACTGTGCGGTCGCGGTGCTCAGGGCGTGGTCGATGAAGCGCCGGGCGGCCGGGGGCGGGGTGCGGGCGGCCAGGCAGGCGATGCCGATGTCACGGACGGCCTGTACGTCGGTGAGCCGGAGGTAGCGGACCGGCAGGTCCGGGTTGGTCTCCGGGGCCGCGACGGCATCCGGCGCGGCCGGGATCAGGGAGACGCCGAGACCGGACGCGACCAGGCCGCGCAGGGTCTCCACCTCCTCGCCCTCGAAGCCGACGACGGGGCTGAACCCGGCCTGGCGGCACAGGGTCTCCGTGACGCTGCGCAGGCCGTAGCCGGGCTTGAGCACGATGAACTGCTCGTCGGCCACCTCGGCCAGCCGGACCCGCCGGCGCTGTGCGAGGCGGTGGCGGGCCGGGACGGCGAGCCAGAGGGGCTCGACCAGGAGCCGGCGCCAGGTGATCAGCGGATGGCCGGGATCCTTGCCGGTGATGACCAGGTCCGCGGTGGCGTCCAGGAGGTGCTGGGCGAGGCCGTTCTCGTCCGCCTGGTGCAGTTCGAACCGGACGGCGGCGAAGCGCTGCCGGAACCCGGTGACCAGGCTCGGCACCAGCCAGGTGCCCAGGGTGTGCAGGAAGGCCAGCGAGACCACGCCCGCGTCCGGGTCGACGACCTCGGCCACGGCCCGCCGCCCCCGGTCGTAACTGTCCAGCACGGTGTCGACGTACCCCTTGAACACCCGCCCCGCCGGGGTGAGTCGCAGGACGCGGCCGACCCGCTGGAGGAGTTCCGCACCGACTTCCCGCTCCAGCCGGTCCAGGGCCCGGGAGAGGGCGGGCTGGGTGATGTGGGCGGCGGCCGCGGCCTCGGTGACCGTCGCGCCCTCGGCCACCGCCTGGAAGGAGCGCAGTACCTGAAGATCCATCCGCCTATTCTCGTCCCGCATGGGACGGGCCGTATCGAGGCGGCAGGGGCATGGACGGCGGCCGGGGCCGGCCCGGGGGTTCCCGGTGGGCCCGGCCGGCCGGGAACCCCCGCCGGTCAGATCAGACGGCCTTGACCGGCGGGTACACCGGCTGCCACATGGCGGCCCCGACCCGCTTCTCGACGGAGTCGTCGACGGTCGTCCCGGCCACCCCGTCGGCGGCCGCGGCCCGGGCCACCGCCACCGCGACCGCCACCGAGGTCTCGCGCAGCTGGTCGGTCAGGGGCAGGATCGGTGCGCCCGGACCGTCGGTCTCCGTCTGACCGGCGACGGCGTGCGCGGCGGCGACCAGCATGCCGTCGGTGATCCGGGTGGCCCGGGCGACGATCGCGCCGAGGCCGAGGCCGGGGAAGACCAGGGCGTTGTTGGCCTGCCCGATCAGGTACCGGACCCCGTCCTGCTCGACCGGGCGGAACGGGCTGCCGGTGGCGATCAGGGCCCGGCCGTCGGTCCAGGCCAGCAGGTCCGCGGGGACCGCCTCGGCCAGGTCCGTCGGGTTGGACATCGGCAGGATGATCGGCCGCTCGGCGTGGGAGGCCATCGTGCGGACGATCTCCTCGGTGAAGGAGCCGCCCTGCCCGGAGGTGCCGATCAGGACCGTCGGCCGGACCCGCCCGACGACCTCGGCCAGCGCGATGCCACCCACCTGCTCGTCCCGCCGCCAGTCGGCGACCTCGGCGGCCGGGCGGGCATAGCGGACCTGGAAGTCGCGCAGGTCCTGCTGGTCCTCGGTGAGCAGGCCGTGGCGGTCGACGCCGAAGATACGGGCGGTGGCCTCCTCGGCGGTCAGCCCGTCGGCGACCATGGCGTCCCGCAACTGGTCGGCGATGCCGATGCCGGCGGTGCCCGCGCCGAAGATCACCACCCGGTGCTCGCGCAGCGGCACCCCGCTGGCCTTCACCCCGGAGAGCACGGCGGCGAGGTTGACGGCACCGGTGCCCTGGACGTCGTCGTTGAAGGTGAACTCGCTCGGGCGGTAACGCTCCAGGATGCGGCGGGCGTTGGCGGGACCGAAGTCCTCCCAGTGCAGCAGGGCGGCCGGGAAGAGCCGGCGGGCGGTGGTGACGTAGGCGTCGATGAAGGCGTCGTACGTCTCCCGGTCCACGCGCGGGTGCCGGTTGCCGAGGTAGAGCGGGTTGTCCAGGAGCTCCTGGCGGTTGGTGCCGACGTCCAGCATGACCGCCAGGGTGCGGTTCGGGTCGATGCCCGCGGCGGCGGTGTAGACGGCGAGCTTGCCCACCGAGATGTCGATGCCGCCCACCCCCCAGTCGCCGATGCCGAGGATCGCCTCGCCGTCCGTGGCCACGATCAGGTCGACGTCGTCCGGGCCCAGACCGGCGGCCGACAGCGCGCCCTCGATCTCCTCCGGGGCGTGCACCGACAGGTACACGCCGGCCGGGCGCCGGTACTCGTTGCTGTAGTGCTGGATCGCCTTGCCGACCGTCGGGGTGTAGACGATGGGCAGCATCTCGTCGAGGTGGTCGCAGAGCAGCCGGTAGAAGAGCACCTGGTTGCGGTCGTGCAGCGCGGTGAGGTTGACGTTCTTGGCCAGATCGGTCGGCTGCGCCGCGTACTGCCGGTAGGCCCGCTCGGCCTGCTGCTCCAGGGTCAGCACCGCCGGCGGCACCAGGCCCACCAGGCCCAGCACCCGACGTTCCTCGGGGGTGAAGGCGGTGCCCCGGTTGAGGCGCGGCTGGGAGAGCACGGCACGGCCGCGGTCGGTGGTCTCCATGCATCCTTCGCCGGCGTTCCACTGGGTCGTCATGATCGGCTCCTTGCCGTTTCCGTATCGCTTCCAGGATCGCGTCAGGGGCGCTCCGAGTCGCTCCGAGTCGCTCCGAGTCGCCTCCGGGGAACTCGTGATGCCTGCAAGCCTCGGCGGCCGCACATACATGCGTCCAATGCCTGGAACGGGGGCGATCCATGAGTCGAATGCATGGTTGGCCCGCCACCTGGGTGTTTCACGGATCCCTGAGGGCGGACCGCGCCACCGCTGTGGGGCACGTCCCAGCCGCCTTCCGGCGGGGATCAGCCGCGGCGGGCGGTGGCGTAGGCGCGTTCGAGTTCCGCGACCGTGCTGAGGAAGTCGGCGCCCTTCAACCGGTGCAGGGTCTCGGTGGCGAGGCGGTCGAGGGTGGTCCAGAGGTCGGCGAGCGGCTCGCGGAGCGCCTCGCCGTCGGCGGTGAGCGAGACGATGAAGGCCCGGCGGTCGTGCTCGGCGCGGGCCCGGGCGACCAGGCCGGCGTCCTCCATGCGGCGGATCGACCGCGAGACCGTGGAGTGGTCGAGCCCGACCGCCTGCTGCAACTCGGCCTGGGTCTGGCCGTCCCGGTCGAAGAGCCGCATCAGGATCAGCTCCTGGCCGGGGTGCAGACCGAGCTTCAGGAGGAGTTCCGCGCCGTAGCCGTGCAGTTCGCGGGAGAGCGCGAAGAGCCCGAAGCTGACCGGGGCGCGCTCGACGAGGCTGGGCCGAGGCATCACCGGGTCGGGCTTCGCGGCTGGCATGGCGCTCCTCGTCTGGCGGGTGGTGACGGGCGACAGGGGGGGCGGAAACTCGCCGCCCGGCTGCTTCCCGGGGCTGGGAATACCTTAGTCGCAGCGGGTGTTGGGGGCGGTTTCTCCGGTGGTTCTCCAGTGGCTCTCCGGTGGTTCTCCGAGGGGCGCGGCATGTCCTGAATCGCTCGGAAGCGTGCGACGAGTTACTTGCTTAGGCAAGTGATTCGGGGCTACGGTGAGCTCGTTGCGCCGGGCGGGAGCCGATGGGGCGGATCGCCCTGGCCTTCCCGGAACCGTTCCGAAAGGAATCGACATGTCATCCAGCTCCGCATCCGGAACCGACCGCCGGTCGTTCCTCGCCAGAGTCGCCGCGGCCACCGCCGTGCCGGCGGCCGCGGCCCTGGTCGCCGGGGGCACCGCGACGACGGCCTCGGCGGCCACCGCGCACGCCCCGGCCGCCGGATCCGACGATGCCGGTCTGCCGGACTACGCGCCGGTGCCCGCGGGCTCCCTCGGCCCGGCCGTGAACAGCCAGGGCTACTACGTGGGCCGCGTCCAGCGCAATCTCTACTGGGTCACCGACGGCGACTACCAGGCCGCCTTCCTCACCACCCGGGACGGGGTCGTGCTGTTCGACGCCCCGCCCACCATCGGCCACAACCTCCAGCGTGCGGTCGACGAGATAGCCGCCGCCAACGGCACCAGTAACAAGGTCACCCACATCGTCCACTCGCACCACCACTCCGACCACGTAGGCGCGTCCGGGCTCTTCGGCCGTCACGTGGTCCGGATCGGGCACGAGGAGAACCGCCGGCTGCTGCTGCGCGACAACAACCCCGGCAAGCCCGCGCCCGACGTCACCTTCGCCGACCGCTACACCCTGCACGTCGGCGGCGAGCGGGTCGAACTCGCGTACCACGGCAGCAACCACGCGCCGGACAACATCTACATCCGGTTCCCGCACCACGACGCGCTGATGCTGGTCGACATCAACATCCCGGGCTGGGCCCCGTTCGGCGCGCTCAACTACAGCGAGGACATCCAGGGTTACCTCGCCGCCCCGGCCAAGGCGCTGTCGTACCCCTGGAAGCACCACATCGCCGGTCACATGGGGCGGCTCGGCACCCGGGCCGACGTCACCGTGCACCAGCAGTACATCGACGACCTGACCGCGTCGATCGAGCAGGCCCTCGGGACCGTCGACTACGGCGTCTACGCGGCGAAGTACGGGAACAACATCTGGGCCGTCGTCAAGACCTGGCTCGACGAGGTCTGCCGGCAGGCGGCGGCCCCGGTCGCGGCCAAGTACACCGGGACGCTCGCCGCCGCCGACGTCTTCACCGAGAGCAGCGCCTTCTCCCTGGTGGAGTCCCTCCGGCTGGACCTCGGCCTGGGCAGCGCGATCCACGACTGACCGGATCTCGCATCCATAGTTTATTGCTTACGCGAGCAATGAAGACGGCCGGTGC